>JBCCEK010000098.1:0-16146 GCA_039030295.1 Myxococcota bacterium
TAGACGATGAACTCCGACGATAGCCGGAGGTCGACACTCGCAGGCTGGATTTGCAGGTCCCGGTCGCCGAGGGGTTCGATCACGAGGTCCCCCTTGTTCAAACGCTTCGCAATGTCCGAGTCTGAGAGAATCATGGATGTCTCGTCGCTGGTTCTACTGCGTTAGAGCGTCTCTACCGGTTCCTTTGCGATGTGATCGTCGATACACGCCGCGCAGCCGATCTTCTCCCTGACGATCTCGTAGCCGGCACCGCCTGGGTCATCCCGAAACTTGCCGCGGCCACTGGCGTTCGTACGCTGCGCCTTGCCACGGCTGGGGTACTCGGTGGGGCGCCGCTCAACGACGACTTTAATCTGGCGTTCCCCAGGCTGCGACACCCGGTCGCAAAGCTCACATCGAAACATTGAACACTCCTAGTCTTTCTTGAGTCACGATTCGGCTCACGGCTTGACACTTCACCACGCAAACCGGCTGAAAACAAAAGCGCTGACCACGCTGGTGAGCGCCTGGCGTCCGGCCACGCCACCGGCGGTTCGCCATCCGAGCTCGCGCCCCACGGTCGCGAGGGTGACGAGGCATGGGGCCAAGGTGCTTGCGAGGTATACGACGACGAAGAGCTGCCCCGCCGACAGTGCGCCGAGCAGAGCTCCGCTGTCAGCGTTGAGCAGCAGCATCCCGTCCTTGCGCAATAGGCTGAAAAGCACGGGGAGGGCCGCGTCGTCTGGCAGGTGGAAAAGGTGAAGCCAGGGCCCGACAAGGTTGGAAAGCCCTGCCATCAGGCTCGTCTGGTCGATGAGCGCAGAGATGACGCAGAGCACGAGGAATATCGGCATCGCCTGCAAGAGAAACTGCTTGAGGATCACCCCGACGCGCCAAAGGACACCCTTCACCGAGGGCGGCTGCAAGTAGGCACGTTCATCAGGTCGAGGTGCCGGTTGGTGCGCCACCGAACCGTGCCAGAGCCGCACGTGGACAAGGCCCACCACGAAGACGGCAAACAAATAGGGCGCGAACATCCACGAACGCCCCGCAGAACCAAACAGCGAGAGACTCGCGCCGATCTGGTAGCTGCACGCGCTACCGAAGGCGACCAGGCTGACGCAGTTCTTTCTCGAGCAAGACGAGCACGTGCGCGACTGGAGAACCGCAACGACATTGCACCCAAAGCCCGTCAGAACGGGCACCAAGTCGCGCCCGGAAAGTCCGATGTGCCGGAGCCAAGGGTCGAGTGCGGTGGTGACGCGATCGTGCAGGCCCGTCTCCTCCGCCAAGCTACTCGTCACGCCCAACAACAGCACGACGGGGAAGGCCCAGAGAAACGAGTAGGAGCCGAGTGTCAGCACGCCATAAGGGCCGACCAAGACGGCAGCGAGCGGAGGCCACGTGTCGCTGAGTGCTTGCGTGATGGGAACGATCGCGATGGCGTCGACGGTGGGCTGAAGCCACGCCGCGAGCTGGAATGCGCCCATCACCGGCACGGCGAGGAGGCCGACGATGGTCAGGAGTGCGAGGACCGGACCCATCGTCGGATGCTCGAAGATTGTTCGAGACGGCGGGCGAGTCCGGAGCTGAACAAGGGGCGTTTCAATGCGGGCGTTGGCGAGCGGGCGCGCTTCTCGAATGGCATCGAAGAGCTCGGCGCGCTTCGACCCCATCTCCCGCGCGTCGAGGGCGACGACGGGGACACCAAGGTGCGCTCGGAGCTTCTTCACCGCGGCCGAGAGGCCCGCCGAGACCTTGTCCGTGAATGTCACGGCAACCGCGAGTCGCCTCGGGCCGAGGCGCAGGGCCTCGAGGAGCGCTTGCGCTTCGTCGGCGAGGTAGGGCGCACGAACGACGAGCATCACGGTGTCCGCATCGTCGAGCGTCTCAAGCGCAAGTGCCGTCGTAGCGCTATCGCTCTCGAGCCGAATGCCCGGCATGTCGACCAGTTCGCACTCGCACTCCGTGAGATGGCAGCGGCGACACACCACTGTCGAGCCCCGAAAATTCGCTTCGTCGCCAGTCGCGTGTCCCGTGAGGCCGCGGAAAAGCGCCGACTTGCCGACGGACTCGAATCCGACGAGCACGACGCTGGCGGCCACGTCAGCAGGCACAGAACACTTCCTTGTGCTTGCCGGTCAGCTCGTGTCCATGGAGCAAGCGTTCCGCCAACGTCTCGGGCACGTCGCGCGCGCGCATCGCGTGCACCGTCTTTTCGACGTCGTACTCGACCTCGCATAGCTCCACGTCGCCGGAGTTCGTATCCAGGATGGCGTAGGTCGCGGCGAGGCCGCCATGACGAGGCTCGCCTACGCTGCCAGCATTGATGATCGTCTTCGGGGCGAGTGTCACGAGGTTCGGGGTTTCGGACTCGCCGTAGCGCGCCTGGTAGATCGGCTCCTTGATGGTCGTCTCGGCGCGAACTTCGAGCGTGCCGGCGACTTGTTTGACGTATGGGACGTGCGTGTGCCCGCACACGAGGATGTCGCAGCCGGCGCTCGCGGCCCGCTCGAAGAGTACGAGCTCGTGCGTCGACTCTGTCAGGTACTCGGACGTGCTGTTCGGACTCCCATGGAATGCGACGACGCGACCGCACGGAAGATCGAGACCGATTCCCATCGGGAGGCTCCCGAGGTAGCTTTTGGTGTCGTCCGACACGTTCACCGTCGTCCACCAGAAGGCCATCGCGCCAAGCTGCCCCTCCTCCTCGGAGATGAAGGTGCACCCACAGGTCTCGTTCTCCTGTGCGATGCCCTCGTCCCAGCAGCCAAGCACCGAAGGGATTCCGAGCGCACGGACACGAGCCACCGTCTCGTCAGGGAAGGGACCATAGCCGACGAGGTCGCCGAGGCACAGAACGGCGTCGATCTCGCGCGCACGGAGATCGGCGATCACCGCGTCGAGCGCTTCGAGATTTCCATGGATGCACGAGATGATCCCGAGCCGCTCAGCTTTGTCGAGGGGCGTCGAAAACGGCTTACCTTTCGCGACGGGTTCGAGATCTTTCATCGAACAGTCACCCCGGTGATGCCATCACCCGCCCCGGTCGCGGTCAGCCGGGGTTGCTTGGACCGGGCGGCTGAAACTGCTGGAGGAGCAAACAGAACCCACATCGGGGCGTCCGTAACCCGTTTGAATACGATCTGCAACTCAGTTGCGTAGCAATCGAGTGGCCTACGTCGTGGACGACGCAAGCCTAGCGGCCCTGCGCAGGCGAAAATGCTCCGAGAGGCCTCCGCCGAGGAGGACCAGGAAGCCCGCCCACTCGACCACGTGAAGGTCGCCAACGAGGTGTCCGACCATCACGAGTGCCGAGCCCGTGAGCGCGACGACGATCGGCCAGACCCGCCTGGTTCGCCAGGAGATCCAGGCGCTGAGGCCGTTCGACGCACCGATTGCCACGACCAGAAGCATGAGATGATGGAAGTCGTTGAGGCCGAAACCCACGCCAAGTATCGAGAACAGCTTGGCGTACATCGTGAGACACGCGGGACACACGGCGCAGGCCAGCACCGGCAGGACCGCCGACCACAATCCCGCCTTGGTCGGGACAGCCTGCGAGGCGCGGTGTGCCTTGCAATCGCAGGCGTGGTCATGGGAATGGAGCTTCAGACCCATGAGAGAGCCCGTGCTTGTGTGCTGCCCAACTGCTGGTGTTTCGCGACTTGTGTTTCCGACATGACGATTCTCTCGATCTCCATGCAAAGCACTAAAGGCAACCTGATTGCATCTAACGCGGCCGAATGCTACCGAACTTCGGCGCCCAATCAAGAAACGAGCGCAAGGGGGAAACCTCGAGACAGGCTGATGTATTCCGCGCCAAATCGGCGTCCAGGTGTCAGTCGGCAACGATGGTCCTCGACGGGACTTAAGGTCGCTGGCGCCGGCTGGCATCACCGAGGGTGCTTGCGGCGCTGCGACAGACGCGTGAAACTAGAGGTCAGATGTCTCCCAAGCCCCGCCGTCTTCGCCATGATGACCTTCGCCAGCTCCTGGTGGACAAGGGCATGCGTATCACGGAGCAGCGCATGGAGATCCTGCGGGAACTTGCCAAGCTGCGCATCCCGACGAGCCACCCGGAGCTCACCGAGCGGCTAGCGGGCCCAGGGCTCGACCGAGCCACCATCTACCGGAACCTGCTCTCGCTCACCGAAGCCGGTTTGCTCGTCAAGACGCGGCTCGGCGACAACGTGTGGCGTTTCGAACTGCCAAACACGCAGTCCACCGAACACAACACCCACCCGCACTTCGTCTGCAACGACTGCGGCGAAGTGGCGTGTCTGCCGAGAAGCGCCGTTGCCCTGCGCGCCGAGGCGGCTCGCAACGAAGTTGCGGAGATCCAGCTTCGTGGGCGTTGCGCCGCTTGCGTGGGCGAGTGACTGCTCTCGACGTCGAAGCGGTTCGCGCGCAGTTTCCGATCCTTCAAAAGGAGGTGCACGGCAGGCCGTTGATCTTCCTCGACAGCGCGGCGACGAGCCTCAAGCCGCAAGTGGTGGTCGACACGATCGCGAAGTTCTACGCCGAAGAGTACGCGACCGTTCGTCGCGGGGTCTACTCGCTCAGCCAGGAAGCCACCGCCCGCTACGAAGGTGTCAGGACGCAGGCCGCGGAGTTCCTCGGAGCCAAGGAGCCGGACGAGGTCGTGTTCGTGCGCGGCGTGACCGAAGCGATCAACCTCGTCGCCTACAGCCACGGACGCAAGGTTCTTGGGCCGGGGGATGAGGTGCTGATCACTGAGATGGAGCACCACTCCAACATCGTGCCGTGGCAGATCGTATGCCAAGAAACGAACGCGACACTCAAAGTCGCGTCTTTCGACGACAGCGGCCAGCTCGACCTCACGGACATCCGCGAGAAGATCACGGCTCGTACCAAGATCGTCTCGATGGTTCACGTCTCCAACGCCCTCGGCACCGTGAACCCGGTTGCAGAGATCACGCGGCTGGCGCGACAAGTAGGCGCGGTGACGATCGTCGACGGTGCCCAGAGTACGCCGCACATTCCCCTCAACGTGCAGTCTCTCGGTGCCGACTTCTTCGCCTGCTCCGGTCACAAGATGTTTGGTCCTACCGGAGTTGGCTTGCTGTATGGCCGCAAAGAGCTCCTCGCCTCGATGCCCCCGTGGATGGGCGGGGGCGAGATGATCGACAGAGTGACTCTCGAAGAAAGCACCTATGACGACCCGCCGCACCGCTTCGAGGCGGGTACCCCGCCGATCGCTCAGGTCATCGGCCTTGGTGCAGCGATGGCCTGGATCGAGGCGCTGAGCCGCCCCGCGATCGCCGCCCACGAGCACGCGCTCTTAACCTACGCGACGCGTGCGATCGAAGAGCTTCCGGGCGTCCGCGTGGTGGGTACCGCACCCATGAAGGCAGGCATTCTTGCGTTCACACTCGATGGCATCCACCCCTTCGACATCGGGACGCTGTTGGACGAGCAGGGCATCGCGATCCGCGTTGGCCACCATTGTGCGCAACCCGTCATGCAGCACTACGGAGTGCCGGCGACGGCCCGAGCGTCGTTCGGCCCGTACAACACCAAGAGCGACATCGACGGGTTGATCGATGGCTTGCGCAAAGTACAGCGGATGATGGCGTGACCACGATTGCACAAAGACAAGCCGCGCTGGTCGAGCGCTTCGGCAAGATCAGCGACTGGGAAGAGCGCTACGGCGAGATCATTCGACTTGGCCGCTTGCTGCCCGAGTTTCCAGAAGACAAGCGAACCGAGCTGAACAAAGTGAAGGGGTGCCAGAGCCAAGTATGGATGCATGCCTCGCTTCAGGATGGCAACGTCGTGTTTGTGGCTGATTCGGATGCGGCGATCGTGCGCGGGCTCATCGCGATCCTCCTCGAGCTCTACTCGGGTCAGCCGCCGCGGGCGATCCTCGAGGCTCCGCCGAGCTTCATCGACGAGCTCGGCTTGGGCTCTCATCTTTCCCAGAACCGCGCCAACGGATTATCCGCGATGCTCAAGCAGATGAAGCTCTACGCGACCGCGTTTCAGGCCTTGGCTCAGCGGAGTGTCTGACAAAGGACACCCTCTCACACCGGGCGGCGCGGCGATCACACGTTGGCGGGGTCAGCGACGAGGCGGTCGAGGAGCGGACCCGACACTGCGATCACCGCACACGCGGGCATCGCCTCGCCCCCGTCCGGCCAGTGGCTCGTCATGCTGTCGAGGCTGCGCGTGGTCTCCCCGGGGTGCTGGACCGCGAGCAACAGCGTGCGGCCGTCGGGCGTGAACTTCAGCCCGGTCAGCTCCGCGGCGACCGGAGCGTTGGCGATGCGAAGCACCCCGCCGGCCTGGGGGCCGCTCATTGGCACGTAGAACAGGCCGTTGTTGCCGAAGCGCTCATACTCGGGCTCTCCCTGCGAGCCGCCATGGATGTCGTTGGTGATCCAGAGGTTACCCTGGCTATCGAACGTCAGGTTGTCTGGGCACGACAGCCCGGTTTCGTCACCGCCCATCAGTAGAGTGTCGTGAGTGAACTCCAAAGCCAACGGGTCGTTGTCACGCTCCGCAAGCTTGAGAATCGAACCGTGGTGGTTACCGCGAGCGAGGTTGTTCGTGAGTGCGATGAGCACGCTGCCCGTGCGAGGATCGACCTCGATGTCTTCGGGTCGGTCCAGAGGCGTCGCGCCGACGAGCGCCGCCGCACGGCGAGCCTGCACGAGCAGATCCACTTCGTCGTGGAACACACCGCCGAGCTCAGGACGGTCCAACGTCAGCGACTCCCACCGGCCAGCCTCCAGGTTAGCCGCGTACAAGACCCCGGTCTCGAGGGAACCTTCGCGGTCTGCGATGAACTTGTAGAGGAAGCCTCCCTGACGATCGTCGCTCGAGTAGACCGCGCATCGACCGTCAGCACCGGGTCGAACGGTGGCGCATTCGTGCGCGAACCGGCCCAACGCGGTCAGCTTCTTGGATGCGCCGGTCGTGGGGCCCAACTCCACCACCCAACCGTAGTGCTCGGGCGGTAGGTCGTAGTGCGTACTCCACCCGAGTGTGCCGGGATGATGTATGCGCTTGCCGTCGGAGAGATCCACCTCGCCGTAGTACGACTCGTAGTTCTCTTCGCAGGTGAGAACGCTATTCCATGGTGTCTTGCCCCCAGCACAGTTGGCCAAGGTGCCGATGGCTGTTTCGCTCCCCGCGATCGCGCGTGGGGCCACAATCGGGATCGGCGTCTCGCCGCTAACCCTCCGATTGTAGGAATCGTTGTAAACCACGTGCCAGCCTGTTCCGGCGTTTTCGATGCGCAGGACGCTGCCGCCGACGGCTTTGCGTTCGAGGTCGACCTGCTTTCGAGTCTTGTTCGGTACATCCTTGCCATGTAGCTCGAGCATGCTCGGGTATTCATGGTTGACCCAGAGCAGTGCGCTCTTGCTCTGCGGTCGGCCGGGTACGGGGAACAGTTCGAGGTAGTCGTTGTTGACGCCGAAGCGATCCCCCTGGGCGTTGATCGGTGTGTCGAAGCGTATCATCTCGCGCCAGCTCAGCCCGTCGACCAGGTCGACGGTGTCGAGGCGCGATGGAGCGAGGGACGGGAGCGGCGGTAAGCGTCGCGTGCGTGTGCACCCCGCGATTGCAGGAACCAGACCCACGGCGGCCAACGTTTGCGATGAGTCGCGCAAAAACTCCAAGAATCGCCGCCGGGTCCACGTCGACATCTCAACCTCCTATCGCGTTCAACCGGGTCATCGTGCTCCAGTGGGGGGGTGGCTTCGCCGGATCTTTCCTTCGGTCTCGTTGCCGTCAGGACCTGAGGGTTTGGGAGAAGACAACAGGCCGCAGCGACGGCTGAAGAGGGCCATGTACCCACAGAGTAGGGCGACGGGGCCCGACAGCAGCTGTCCCATCGTGAAAGGAAACTCCGGGGTCAGGGTCTGCGCTTGGTACTCCTTGAAATACTCGAGACCAAATCGCACACCGAAATAGACAGCCAGCACGGTGTAGAGCGTCGCGCCGTCACGGAGGCGGTCACGCTTACCGTGCATGAACATCGCGAGGCCAATGAGGGCGATACCCAAGATGGTTTCGTAGAGTTGGGACGGGTGCCGGGCAAAGTGCTCTCCACGCTGCACAAAGACCACGCCCCAAGGGACATCTGTCGCCCGCCCGACGATCTCCGAGTTGAAGAAGTTGCCGATGCGAACGAACGCGATCATCCAAACGGCACCTACCATGACGGCGTCGGCGTAGCGGTGCCAACTCACCCCGTGTCGCCTCGTAAACCAGAGAAGTGCGAGCGCCACGCCCACGCCTCCTCCGTGGCTCGCGAGCCCCCTGCCGATCTCGATGATCCGAACCGGGTTCTCCAGGATCGAGCGTGGCTCGTAGAAGATGAGGTGGACGAGATGCGCTCCGATGATCATCCCGATTGGAAGGAGCAGACTCAGAGTGCTGGCATGCTTGTCGGGCAGCCCGCGATCCCGAAAGGACCGCTGCATCATGTGGATGCTGACAAGAAGTCCTGTCGCGAAGATCAGCCCGTAAGCGCGGATCTCGAGAGGACCGAGGTGGAAGAGGACGCGCTCGACGTCCCAGTGAAAGTGGTCGTTCATGGCGTCTCTTGGGGAGCTCGGACCTCCGAGCGGCGCTCAGAGCTTGGTGGGATTGGGCGTGTCACCGTACACCTCAACCAGATCGAACTTCGGCGCAAGCTCGGTGCCTTCTTCGACTTGCTCAACGGAGAGACGGGCGGCGAACATTGGGTGTTCCTTCATCTTGCTGATGAGCACTAACGCAACCTGGTTGCAGTAGCAATCGGGCTGCGATGGTAGCCGGGTAGGCCCGGCGCAGGCAGCCACTGGGTGCCATGTCTCAGCGGAAATACCCGAGAGCTTTGAGCTGCTCCCTGGTTGTCGCGTCCATCTCGACGTCCTCGGCGGTGACATTCATTGCGACCCCTCGCTCGAGCTCACGTGAGCGCCAGCGTGCCTTGTTGGGCGCGCCTTGGAACTGGCCCAAGACAGCTCTCATGGCCGTGAGTGCAATCGGGTGGCTGGTCTTCAGATTGTTCTGGCAACTGGGATCGCCGTCCACGTCGAAGAGCGACGTGCTGATGGGGCCGCGCTGCAACAGTTTGTAGCGCCCGCACCATGTGGCCTCTCGCTCGCCCTGGTGGGTCGAGAAGCCGGCGGCTGGTGCTGGAGCCGCTTCGCCCCGCGCGATGCCGAGGAGGGAGTTGCCTTCGAGGTACGCAGGCGGTTCCAGACCCATGGCGTCGAAGAGCGTCGGTACCAGGCTCCCGTGGTCCTGGTTATCCGAGACGCGTGTGCCGGCAGGCAGTGAGCCCCGCCAGTTCATGATGAAGGGCACATGAATTAGCTCCTGGTGGATCTGGTGGCCGTGGCCCACGTTCCCGTGCTCCCAGAACTCTTCGCCGTGATCCGACACCACGATCACCACGGTGTCCTCGAGCACACCAGCCTCGTCGAGCTTGTCCATGAAGTCGCCGAACCACCTGTCGTGGTAGCTGATCTCACCGTCGTAGAGCGCGCGGATGTGCCGCTTGTCGGCGGCGGTCGGCGTGAATGTCCCCTTCTTGATGCTCTCTAGCAGTTGGGCCGTACTTCGCGGCGCGATGCTGCCGCGGTAGGGGTCCTTCTCGTATAGCTTGAGGAACGACTCGGGCGGGTCGTAGGGCACGTGTGGGTCGATGGTGTGCACGTAAGCGTAAAAGCGCTCGGCACCGAGTGCCTTCTGCTCAATCCACTTCATCGCGTCGGCAAAGACGTGTTCGGCTTCGGTTCGCTTGTTCTCGCGAATGTAGTTCGTATAGGCGTCCCAGCCCTTCTCGAAACCGAACTTCCCAGAAACGTATCCATTCGCGATGAATGCACCGGTCGTGATGCCCCGCGCCTTCATTTCTTGCGAGACCATCCTCACCGAGGCCGGCAACTTGCCCGAATCGGACTGCGTCTTGTGGGTGTTCGGGTAGAGTCCGGTGAGCATCGTGGCACATGAAGGCTTGGTCCAATCCTCGACTGCGCTGAAGCGCTCGAAGACCACCCCGCCCTTGGCGAACGCGTCGAGGGCCGGTGCCTTGACTCGCGTGTTGGCATAGGCGCTGACGTGGTCTGCCCTCAGTGTATCGACCATCACTACAATCGCGTTCTTTGCGGGCTTGACCGGCGGCGACGCTGGCTCCTCGCCTTTCACGTAGATGGCCGGCTCCACGAGCGCGATGCGACTTGTGCTCTCGGCGTCCTCCGCGACAGAGACGTCGAGCCGGATGGCCTGGCCCGCGAAGCCCGTCAAGGTTGCCGAGAGGGGCTGAGGAATCCCGTCGTCGACCGTCGCCGAGAGCAGCTCTTTCGGACCTTCGCCGTCTACGTGCGCCGTGACGGTGACCGTCGGTGGGCTGACCCGGGCCGACGCACCGTCGGCCGCCGGCGCCTCTTTGCCCGCAACCGGCGCGGCGGTGAAGCCCAGTAACGGTTCGCCACGCTCAGGAGGTACCATCCAGTAGGAGAGCGTGGTGCCAGGAGTGAGTAGGAGTGCGGGCGAGCTCCCGACCTGCCCAATGAGCGAGGCTTGACGTGGCAGCGCTTCCAAGCTCGGAGAGGCGGCGCCCTCTGGTGCGATCTGGATGAAGTCCACTGCGGCGGCGACGTCCTCGCCCATCGCTGGCGTGGTGGCCTCCCAGCGAAGGAGCATGTGGTTCGTGCCAGGGTTCACCAGCTCGGCGGGGATCCTGCTTTCGTAGGTGGTCCAGTCGACACGCGTGATGTCGACCTTCTCGACCGCCTTGCTGTTGAGGTGGAGCGAGAAGAAACGGCTCGCCTCGCGTCGAATCCTGAAGCGCACCGTGAGCGCCTCTCTGGTATCCCAGTGGAAGTGGACGCGGCTCGTCTTCGTGGTCGCGTGTGTGTATGCGACGCCGTCGCGCTCGACATGCTTGCCCCAGCCTGAGCGCCAGCCGCCGAACGTGTACTTGAAGCTGTCCGTCGAACCGAAGTCGATCATCAGACCATCACGGTGGAGCGACGCGAAGTTGAGATGGTCGATCAGGCTGCGCTCCGTGCTGAGCCCCGCCCACGGCACCTCGTGGGGCGTCGCAGGAGCCAGGGGACCAGGCGCGGCGGCTTGCCCTTTCGATTCTCGGTCGCAACCGCCGAGCAATCCCGCCGCCGTGCCCGAGAGCAGGGGTGAAGTGGCGAGCAGCCGCAGAACCTTCCTTCGACTCTTGTCCACGATCCCCCTTGCAAGTCTCCGGTATCGCAACACAGTCGCAGTTGCAAGTCGCTTGCGATTGATTCACAACCCCCACCAATCTCATGAATCCACACACGAACCCCAGTCCACCACGTCTCCCTGTCACCGTTCTGTCCGGCTTCCTCGGCGCCGGAAAGACCACCCTCCTGAACCAGGTGCTCAACAACCGGCACGGTCGGCGAGTCGCGGTGATCGTCAACGACATGAGCGAGGTCAACATCGATGCGGCGCTCGTGGAGCGGGGCGGAGCAGAGCTTTCGCGCACCGAGGAGAAGCTCGTGGAGATGTCGAACGGCTGCATCTGTTGCACGCTCCGGGACGATCTCCTCGCCGAGGTCTCCAGGCTCGCGCAGGAGGGTCGTTTCGACTACCTCCTGATCGAATCGACTGGGATCTCGGAGCCGATCCCCGTTGCGCAGACCTTCACGTTCGAAGACGAAGACGGAGTGAGCCTCAGCCAGATTTCGCGACTCGATACCATGGTCACCGTCGTTGACGCGGCAAGCTTCCTCCGGGACTACAATGCCGCGGAAGCGCTACAGGACCGCGGTGAGTCGCTTGGCGAAGAAGACGAACGGACGGTCACCGACCTCCTCATCGATCAGATCGAGTTTGCCGACGTCATCGTGCTGAACAAGCTCGATCTCGTGAGCCGCGAACAGGCGAACGAGGTCGAAGCCATCGTCAAGGCGCTGAACCCCGGGGCGAGGATCCTCACGGCGGTGCGCGGACAGGTCCCACTTGAGTGCGTGCTCGACACGGGGCTCTTCGACTACGACAAGGCCGCAAGCTCCGCCGGCTGGATCCGAGAGCTAGGGGGTGAGCACACACCGGAGACTGAGGAATACGGGATCTCGAGTTTCACCTATCGGTCAACACACCCGTTCGACGCAGAGAAGCTCTGGGCTTTCCTCCACGACGACGACAACTGGCGTGGCGTGCTCCGCTCGAAGGGCTTCTTCTGGGTCGCCGCCGACCACCGAGTCGCCTACGAATGGGCGCAAGCCGGCGGCGTGAGCAACGTGAACCCGATGGGCATGTGGTGGGCAGCGGTGCCTCGTGCACACTGGCAGCACCCAGAGGGTGAGCGGCCTGACCAGCAACCGAACTGGCATCCACGCTTCGGGGACCGTGCACAGGAGCTCGTCTTCATCGGTCAGAAAATGGACGAGGCGGGGGTCCGCGCTCGCCTCGACGCGTGCCTGCTGGACGAGCGGCTTGCCCAGGCCGACAGCAAGGCCTGGGGAACGCTCGCCAACCCGTTTCCACCGCTCCAGTCGAGTTCGGACGGCGCCTGATGCAGGTTCGCGCAACCTAGTTGCAGCAGCAATTTCCTTGCGCTACAAAGGGGCGCTTGATGGCGGTGAGGAGAAGCGGCCCCGGCCGGCTCTCTCGCATCACCCATGATGAGGAGCGCGCGACATGGCACGGGTTTGTGACGTCACTGGGAAACGGAAGCTCAAGGGAAACAAGGTTTCTCACTCGAACCGAAAGAGCCGCAAGTTCCAGCAGCCGAACCTGCAGACCAAGCGCTTCTGGCTCCCCAGCGAGAACCGGTGGGTCAAGCTGCGCGTGAGCGTTGACGCGATTCGCACCATCGACAAGCGGGGCATCGAGACCGTGGTGAAGGACCTCCGCGCCGCGGGCCAGAAGATCTAGACGCGCTGCCACGGGACCTGCTCCCGTCATCCGCGCATCTTTGGCGCGCTGTTGGCCGCGATGCCGTTCGCGTGCGAGCGAATACTTTTCGCCTTGCGACGTCCAGGGCCCCGCCGAGCGCAGAGAGCCCGCCGAGATGGTTCGCGCGTGCGGTTCTCGTACGACTTCGCCCTAACCTCGCCGTGCGCTTGTTGCTTGACCGAGATGCAACTCTGTTGCATTTAGGGCGAGCCCATGTATGGGCAGCTGCCCCGAAGAAGGAGAAGCGATGAAGCGACACGGAAGCCTCCACATCCGCCTTGCGATGCTATGCCTCGCGATCCTGCCTGCGCTTGCCGGTTGCGCGAGCGAGCCCAACGCCTCAGACCGCGCGACCGGCTCGCTCTCGCTCGACCTCACGATCTCCGGGGGCGTCGAGATCGACGAAGTGATGTGGGCGATCAGCGGTGGGGACATGCCTGACATGTCCGGGACGATCGATACCAGTGCCCCGGGCTCGACGGCTTCGGTCGAAGTGTTCGGGCTGCCTCCGGGTACCGACTACGCGATCGATATGCAGGCCACGTCGACCGACGGCGAGCTGACGTGTGAGGGTTCCGGCACGTTCGACATCTCGGCCGCGGCAGTGACCGAGGTTCACGTGATGCTCAACTGCGAGCAGCCGGCCCGCTTTGGAGCCGTGCGCGTTAATGGAAAGCTCAACCTGTGTGCCGAGCTGACGAAAGTCGTGGTTTCACCGCTTCAGGCCTCTGTGGGGAACGGCATCGATCTTCAGTCGGCCGCTGTCGACGAAGAGGGCGACTCGGTCGAGTACCTCTGGACATCAGGAAGCGGGCAGATTGACGACCCAAGTGCCGCGAATACAACGTACACCTGCACTGGGGCGGGCGACGACCAGGTCACCGTCACGGTCTCTGACGACGGGTTCAGCGACTGCGTCAGCGAATGGACGGTGCCAGTCACGTGCGCGGTGACGATCTACGCCACCGGCCAGCTCTTGACGCCGGGCGATCCGGACATCCCGTTCGGAGAGCCGGGCCACGACGATACCCGAGAGAACTTCGTGTACGCCATCGACCCGGCGACGGGGATCGCCACCCCGGTGTCACCTGCGACGACCGGCTTGCCGGCCGCGCTCGCAGGTGAGGGGGCGTCGCGGCTACTTGGGTTCTCCAGCGGTCAGCTCGTTGAGGTCGAGCCAGCAACGGGGGCGCAGACCCCGATCGGGGAGAACAACGGACTCAGTGCGACCGGCCTCGACGTCACCGCTGACGGCCGTGGCTTCGTCCTACCCTTCAACGACGATTTCGACACGCAGCAGCTCCACGAGCTCGACCTCGGTACCGGAGATGCGACACCGATCGGCAGCCCAACCGCCGTCGGGGACGCGATCGACTCGGCCGCGGGGAACGCGCCGGGGACCAGCGCGCCGTTCGTCATTGGGCTCAGCTCGATCGGCGACACTATCTATGGCGTCGACCTGGATACGAACTCGCTGATCGCGATCGACTCGGAGCAGGGTTCCGCTTCGGTGGTCGGCGCGGTCGGCGCGGTCGGCTCCGTCGGCGGCGGTGCGTATAGCGGCTTTGCGGCGATGACCGGCGTCGACGAGGATGCCGACGGCGAGTTCGACGCGCTCTTCGGGAACGTCAACTTCTTCGATGATGACGGCGACCCCGACACGTTGAGTGTCCGTCTTGGCGGGGTGGCCCGCTACGATCTCGACGACGGGACCTGGTCCCTCGTCGGGACCAACCCCGGGGTCATCTTCTTCGGCTTCGCATCGAACCCGGCCCCTTAGCTGGACTGGGAAGGTGACGGCGTCCGAGGCCAATTGAGCCCTACATGCAACTGGATTGCTTCTGATGCCCTCGCGTGTCAGAGACGGGGGCGAAAGGTGAGTTATGGCCAGTTGGGCGAAGATCAAAGGAAACCAAAAGCGCAAGCACTTGGTGGCCAAGTATGCCGGCAAGCGCCGCGAGCTGAAGGCAATCCTGGCGGATACGAGACGGTCGCCCGACGAGCACGCAGACGCGCGACGGGAGCTTGAGCGACTGCCCCGCAACTCGAACCCGACCCGCGTGCGGAACCGCTGCGCTGTGACCGGTCGGCCTCGCGCCTACTACCGAAAGTTCGGCCTCTCCCGTATCGCCCTGCGCGAGCTCGCTCTCGCAGGCGAGCTTCCCGGTGTCAGGAAGTCGAGCTGGTAGCGCCTCATGCACCCGCGTCGGCAAAGCCCCTGGGCCGACTCGCTCCGCCCCCAGCGTGAGGCGAACGCCGGAGTGACCTTATTCGCGTCCGAGTCGTACGTGACGCGCAGTGAAGCGCTGGCGCTTCATCTCGGGCAGCGCGAGCTCGACCGGCCTGCGCACTTCCTCGTTCCGCTCCGGCGCGCCCTTGCACGGATCGCCCCCGGCGCGTTCGACGCTCCGCCGCGCAACCCGTGGCGCTTGGCTGAGTGTCGAGGCGCTGCGTTCCGACTAGACGTGTGCCACGGCGGCGACACCGAGCTGGAGGCCGCGGTGGACGCTGCAGCATCACTGGGCCTCTCGGTGTACGACGCGACTACAGGAGAGACATCACAGCCGATGCGCCTCGAGCGCCAGGACATGCTTGCTGACGCGCTCGGTGACCTCGGTGAAGGGGGCTATGTCGTTCTCGAAGGAGGACCAGGCGACGACATCTACGTCCAGGCCTTCGGGGATGCGGGCAATCAGGTGCAACTGGAGGCGGTCTCTGAGCACCACCTTCCACTCGACCTGGCCCGGACGGTTCCACGTGTCGACGCGCTCAACGCGCTGGGCTTCGTCCCCCCGATCGACGACGAGAACCCCAACCACTTTGCGACGCTTCCGAGCGCCACGCCGCTTGAGCGAAGTCACGCAGCCGAGCGCATGACGCGCGCGCTGTTGGAGGGCTACGGCGCCGCGGTGAGTGACACCTACCGGCTCCGCTGCTCTGGGCCCTGAGGGGCTACCCCGGAAGACCTTCAACCGGGGGCGGATCGCCTTTTCCGTCCGCTCCCTTCGGTTGACAGAGACCAGCACCCGTGCGAAGCGCCCCCTGGTTCTTTTTACAACTATCGAGGTAGTGGTTCCCTCGCAAATGAGGGTGAAACGGGAAGTTCGGGCGACCCCATCCGGTCGTAGCCGACGCGGCCCCCGCCACTGTACGCGCGCTTCGCTCCGCACGATCGCCACTGGGAGACAACCTGGGAAGGTGTGTGGTGCACAGGGCGCGCCAGCCAGGAGACCGGCCCTGCCTCCACGATCGTTCTTCGGA
>JBCCEK010000099.1:0-16022 GCA_039030295.1 Myxococcota bacterium
CACTCATCGTCCTCGCTCATGTCACACCTGCGGTTCTCTAGGAGCGCGCGCACGGCCGGGCAGGTAGCGAGGTCGGTATTGATGCCGCAGTAGTCTTCCGTCGAGCCCCCTGACAAGCTCCGACCATCGGCGAGCGTGATGGAGTAGGGCTGTTCACACCCCTGAGCCGCTCTCCGCAGACAAAACCCCGTCTCCTCATCGGGGAACGCATCGCCCTGATAGTCCATCGCCACGCATCGGTCGGCGTCGTCGCTGCATTCGGTGTCACTCTGGCAGGTCTCGCACGTCGCGCGGCTTCCGATCGGGGTTTGCGTGCATGTGAAGGTTGCCGGGTTGCAACTGGTCCCCGGGCAGTCGTCCGATTCGGTGGCTGGGGTGCACTCGACGCATTCGCCGTCACCGCAGGCGGGGGCGCCCGGGATGTTGCTGCAGTCGTTGGCCGTCTGGCACGGGACGCATTCGAGCGTATCGGGGTCGCACCTTGCCGCGTCCGCTTCCTCGCAGTCTTGGCTGGTGAGGCATGCGACGCAGGTGGAGGTGGCCGCGTCGCACATGGACGTTGGGGCGGTGCACGCGCTCGTGTCGGCTTCGGTGCATTCGACGCACGTGCCGGTGGCCCCGTTACAGACGGGGGTATCCCCGGAACACGGGCCACACGGAATTCCGCCGCCCACACCGCCGGTCGACGGGGAGCCCGCCGAACCCGCGACGCCACCATCCGGGTCGACGGGTTGGTCTTCGAGGACGCAGCCGGCTGCCACGATCAGCCCGAAAGTAAAGCAAGCGAGACGAACCATCAGGCTAACCTCTCTCAAAACCGCACCCTCAAGTCAAACCCACGTGGTCTCACACGGACCGACGTCTCGCGGTGCGCCGATGCGTCGCTCGAGTGGGTGCGGCGTCGGTTGCCTACGATCCACCAAGCCGTGCCGCCGGCGATCGACAAGCCGCCGACGACCCACCACGCCGCCGAAGCCCCTTTGTTGAGTTGCTCGGTGTCGTCGCGAGTCGCAGCGACCGCACCGACGGAGATGATCGTCACGGCGCCTCCGACCAGGAGGGCAATCGGCCCCGCCTTCCAAGCGTTGGGGCGATCGCGACCCGACGTGTCCGATGGGCGGCGCGCCGTGGTGTGGGATGTCGACGGCGGGATCGGTTCAGCGACCGCCAGGCGCGAGGCTTGGGCGTCGGCGTAGCCGGCGCGACTTCGGCGCTTGGCCAACAACTGATCGACGAGGCTCGCCACGGTAGACGACAGGTCACCATTGAGGACAGTACCCGCATTTAGGTTCCGACCCGACTTTCCAACGAGGGTGAGGGTGAGTTCCCGACGGCTGCCCCGCGCCCACATCGCAGGGACGATCGCGAAGACCGCGTCGGCACGAACCAGTTCGGACGCCACGCACTCTGGGCTCGCGCACCGCGGGATCGCACCCTCGGCCCGGGGGGCGTCGGCCACGGTGTACCCGTGCACGAAGAGCGCCTCGGTCACGGCGTCTTCGACGCGGGGACCGTTGGCCTGCCGGACCCCCTCGGTGCCTTGGATCGGCGCCACGACGACCCTCTCGGTCCCGGTCGAGCCATCGTCGGTGTTGCGAGGCGGCTGGGCCGATGCGCGCGACGCCGAGGCGAGGAGCGCCGAGCTACAACAGAGCGCAGCCGCGTGGAGAAGCACGGCTGCGGCCAGGGGCAGGGCAGACGACACCACCCCCACATCCCTCATCAGAAGACTCGCCTGAGTTCGAGTAGTGCCCCGTGGCGGCCGGCCGACACCGCCGGGTCGAGCCGAAGCGGGCGAAACAGATACACCAGGGGGACGGTCAAGAGCGGCGCCGCCCCCGCGATCGACAGCGCGACACGCCCCGCTTCTTGCCCTCGGTCGACGCATTGGCTGACGGCGACCCCGTCGGTGACGAAGGGCTTTGGGCAGCGTGTCATCGTGACGGCCTGGTAGACTCCATAGGCGCCAAGGCCGAGACCTCCGGCGCCGAGCGTCCACCCCCACCAAGGCGTGCGCGGTTTGTTGGGGAGAAGAAGAGGCATCGCCGCCGTGGCCGAGGCCCCTCCGACCGCGGCGAGCGTCCACACGGGAATGCGCGCGTCTTGCCAGTCTTGGCCGGCGGCGAGGTCGGCCGGGGCGTCGACAAACCGGTCGCCGAGTGTTCCCCGGCGGATGTGCCAGCCGAGGCTCGCACCCATGCTGGCGGCGCCCACGGCCAACAGTGACCAACCCGCGATCCGCTGGCCTCTCGGCCTTGGGCCCTCCGTGGCCCCAACATCAGTGCGTTGTCCCCGGGGGACATGCTCGTCGGCGGGCGAACCCGACCTCGCCTGTTCGGCCGTGAACCAGCTCGGCTGCGCGGTGGGGTGTGCCGTCGAGAAATCGACCGAACGCCCCTCGAGAAGCGCGTCGACCCCGCGACGTGCCTCCTCAGGTGCCACCGCCTCGCCCGCTTGGCCGAGCCACACCGTGGCTGGCACAAGTCCGGCCGCATCGAGATCGATCCGAAGGACGCCGTCGTCGCGCTCGCTCACGACCAGCCGGTTCGCGTCGTCGAGCGCCGCGGCAAGCTGGCGGGCGTCGCCGATCCGGTCCTCGGCCCACGCTTGGCGGGCACTGTACTCCAAGTGCAGGTCGGGACGCGTCCGCACGACACGGTCGAGGTCGACGTCGATGGTGATGCGGTTCTGGCCGCTCTCGACGGCAACGCGGTGGATGCGTCCACGCTGCTCTCGGTCGCACTCGACTTGAAGCCGGTAGTTGCCCACCGGCAGCTCGATGTCGCGCATCGGGGTCTGACCGAACTCGACGCCGTTGATCCGTACCAGGCAGTCGGTTGGCGAGCTGAGCACCGTGAGTGACCCGGGTGCCTCCGACGCCATCTCTCGATCGACCTCGGAGAGCAGGTCGCGCACCTCCGGCGTGTGTCGAAAGGCCGTCGGCTCGACCCTCGGCACGAGGCGCCGGCACTCACGTGCTTGGCGTCGGGCTTCGGCGCCGCTTCCCGTCTCGACGTAAGCGCGAACCATGAAGAGGCAGGTGTCGAGCACTTGCTGGGCGCGAGCGGCTTCACGATTGAGCTCCTCGGCGGCCCGGTCAGCCAGGTGTTGTGCCGCTTTGAGCTCCCGCCGAGCCGCCTTGTAGTCCGCTCGGGCCAAGTACCGCACCGCGGCTCTCGATCGCTCGACCCAGCGATCGATGTCGCTCTGACTCACCTCCGGCGCAGGCGCTGACCCGAGGACTTCGAACCTCTCGGCTGCTCGATTCGGTGGCCACACGCGCAAGCCGCGATCGGTCAACGCCTCACGGATCACTTCCGCATTGCGCTCGAGGGCTCGGCCCTGGTCCCCGACGGCCGCGGGGATGACAACCCACAATCCCGCCCCGCCCTCGTTCGCCTGCTGCGCGCTAGCCGGCGACGGCGAGCCCGCGATGGCGCAAAGCAAGATGAACCCACCGACAAGGGACCCGCGCATGGACCCTCAGTCGCACCCGAGGAACGTCAGCACCGCGGAGCCCTCCGTGGTCGACTGCATCACCGCGATGCTCCCGCCGCTGGTCGCGACGTCGGCCCGGTCGACGGTGCCAGGCAGGCCAGTCCGGCGTTCGATCTGCTGGAGGACGGCGCGCTGATCCTGCCGGCCGATGACGAGGATCTGCGCGTCGGCGGCGACGACCCACACATCGAGGGCCGGGATGTAGTCGAGGCTGGTCGTCTTGTCGGGCGCCTCGAAGAGGTCGTCGGCGTCGACGAGTTCGTTGCAGAAAAGGCCTGACACACACTGGAAGTTGAGCCCTTCGACCTCGGTGATCTGAATGTCGTCGCCACGGATCGAGGCGACGCCGAGCGCGTCTCTCGACTCCGCAATGCTTGGCCTTCGTCCTCGACCGATGTCGATATCGAAGAGCAGGCTGCCGCTGTCGAGCAGGAACGACGCGCGGAGATTGTCTCCATCTTCGCGGACGACCCAGGCGTTGGTCGCGTCCCAAACGACGATCTCCGGGAAGTCGGGGACCGAGACCGGCGGTTCGGTGAGTGCGTCGAAGTCGGCCCCGAACGGGACGACGGCAAACCTCCCGATCTCGTGATAGCCGACGATTCGCCGGGGCGAGGCGGAGACCTTTGGGTGGTACGGCGGAGGCGTCGCGCGGAAGACGCCCGGTTGTTTCCACACGCCGTGGAGCTCGACCGCATCGACGATCGTCGGGATGAGGTTCCCGTCGACTTCGGCGACTGCGGCGGACGGGTCAGTGCTCCCCCAAGTGATGACGACGTCGTTTCCGAGTGCGCTCGACTCGACGTAGTCTGGGTCGTCGATCAGCGCGACGTCGTCGTGGTGACCCGTCCGGTTACCGCGGGTGTCGTAGGTTTCGAGCCGGAGTTGCCCGTTGACCGTGCGCGCGACCGCGAAACCCCCAGGGACGGCTGTGAGCGAGGCAAGCCCGACGAACGCGGCGTCCTTCTTCACGGCTAGGACCCCTTCGTCCCGGAGCCCGTCACAGTCGTTGTCGCGGCCGTCGCAGACCTCCGCGGGCCCGTTATCAATGATGCCGTCGCAGTCGTTGTCTTTGCCGTCACAGGTTTCGTCGGCGGGGCCGATCGCACCCACGCATTCGACGCCGGCCCCGTCTTCGGTGCACTCGACGATACCCGCGACGCATTCGCCCACCCCTTGCCCTTCGCCGCACGACGAGCCGAGTTCGGGCCAGTCTTCATCGATGAGTGTGTCTTCGTCGTTGTCGACCCCGTCGCAGAGCTCGGCTGGGGGTTCGGGCTCCGGCTCGGGTTCAGGCTCCGGTTCGGGCTCGCGCTCGGCCGGAGGTTCATCGACCGCGCTCGGTACACAGACGCCCGACGCATCGACGAAGGCGTCCGGGCAGCCGAGGTCGCCGCAGGCGCCGGCCAGGCACGCGATGAGAGCCCCGAGGAGCCCCTGACGAGCCCGCCTCAGACGGCGACCTCGGAGCAACGTCGAATGTGGGGAACCAGCGATGTCCATTCATCGGCCTGTCGTCGACGAAGTTGTGTCGATGATCGAGAAAGATCCTGACGATACCGTTTTTTCGCCCCCGGCTGGAGACCAAATCGAGCCTTCCAAACGGTCGCGCTTCCGTATCCACCGGTCGGTCAACCCTTCCCGAAACGCCGCGGTTTCCAAGAAGTTCGCGTTTCGTGGTCGCGCACACCAAGCGATGCACTACCCAAGCAGGCGTTTTCCCTTACGCTTATAAACATGAGGGCGGTTCATTTTCTTACTTGGTCGCTGGTGCTCCTCGCGGCCTGTGGCGACTCGCCGCCGCCACCGATGATCCCCCAAGACCTCACCAGCTGCGACATCACCACGGCGGGATGCCAGCTCGGGATCTTCGAGTCTGTCGCCCGTCAGCTCGAGCAGGATGCGAGAGAGTTGCCTCCGATCCGAACCATCAGCGTTGCGCAGTTCGAGGAGGAAGTGCGAGACGGGGTGTCTCCCGATGATCTGGTCGGCGATGATCCGGAAAGCCGTGGCCTTCGCCTCATCGGGTTCATTCCGGACACCGCCTCGAGTGCCACCGAAGCGGAGATCGACCGGCAGCTGACTTCCGTGGCCGCGTACTACAGCTCCAACAGTCGCGCGATCACGATCATCGATCGCGACTATGAGGACGGCAACGCCCAGTCCATTCTGGCCCACGAGTTTGTTCACGCGCTCCAGGATCGGGAGTTTGGCATCCGAACCGTGTTCGCCGGTGTCGATTCGACCGACGGAGTGATGGGGGCGCGCGTCGTCATCGAAGGCGACGCGACCTATGCGGCCTCGGCTTGGTTTGTCGATCAGGTCGGTCAGTCTGTGTCGGGCGTGGACTGGGACGTCAGCTACGACGATTTTCAACAGTTCGCCAAAGACGACGCGGCCGACATCGAAACGTCGATCGACGCTTCGGCGTCGTTCTTCCCGTACGCCTTTGGATACGAGATGCTTGGTAGGGCGACCCAAGGCGGTGGGCTTCAGGGTCGCGCCGAGCTCTTCATCGCCCCTCCGAGTTCCGCCCGAGACGCGATGGCGGGTTACGACGCGTTTGTCGCAAATGGCTTCGCGTCGGTCGACGAACCGGCTGCGGTCTTGCCCGAGGTCCCCGACGGCGGAGCGCTGGCGCTCGAGGATCGATCGGGGGCCTGGTACGTGTACGCCACGCTCCTCCGTTCCGGAGTCGACGAGGAGGACGCATGGGCCAACGCCCTCGCGTGGCGTGGAGATCGCCTCGGCATCTTCGAAAGCGGTTCCGAGGTGGTCGCCGTGTGGCGTATTCGTTTTGCGGCCGACGCTTCGTTCATGGAGGAAGCGATCGCGCAGTCCCCGAGGGATGTCTTTTGGAGCGCTGTCGTGGACGGTGAAGACTCGTTCGTCATCGCCGCCGAGAGCGATGCTGCGCTCGCGACCTGGGAGGCACAGCCTGCAGAGGTGGTCTCGGCCATGGTCGACACAGTTCCGAACGCCCGGAAGAGTGCAGAACTCAAGCTTCCCTTCGGGTGCACGCCGCCGCCCCCGCCTGCCTTCTAGTTCCAAGCCGGCGTCGGCTGGCTCGGTCGGATAACCATGTCCGGCCCTGTCGCACGCTCGGTTTTCGGCGATACCGCCATTGACGGACGCCGCACTCGCGCGTACCAATAGGCGCCGCCGACGCGATTCGGCGGCAGGAGGCTCGAATGAAGACGACTAGCTTGATGTGGACCATCGCCATGGTGGGCGGTGTGGTGCTGGTGGGATGCTCCGACGATAGCACTAGCGACGGCGGAACCGGTGGGAGCGGCGGCAGTGGCAGCAATGCCGTCTTCCAGGAACTCTACGACCAAGGCCTGACCCGTTACGTGGGCGAGTTTTCGCCATCGAACGACCCGGCGCCCGACGACCAAGGCGTGAGGCACTACGAGTTTGCCGTCCCGGATGACCTGAGCACCGGGCCGCGCGTTCCGGTTTGCATTCGCGGTGGGCAGTGGACGATGGACACCCGGGAGGGGGCCTCCGACAATCTCGTGATCTTCTTGCAGGGCGGCGGCGCCTGCTGGCCCGAGTTCTGTTCGGCCGCGGAGAACGCCGGGCCGTTGGCAGCGGCGGGCATTCTCGATCCCGACCTCGCTGGCAACCCGTTGGCCGATTGGAACGTGTCTTATCTTCCGTACTGCGACGGGTCGCTCTTCGCGGGCGATGTCGACCGCGATCTCCCAGGCAGCATCATCGGCGAAGGCGGCGGCGGGCAAGGTTACCAGCGAGGCCTTCAGAACCTCACGTCCGCGCTGGACGTCACCGCAGCTCAGTTTCCGAACCCGCCACGCATCGTGTTGACCGGGGTCAGCGGCGGCGCTTTCGGCACCATCGTCGCCCTTCCGCTCGTCCGCTTCTACTACCCGGATGCCGAGATCCTCGTCTTCAACGACTCGGGGATTGGCGTCGCGAAGGGTGAGGACGATCCCGACTTCGTCAACGACACGCTCCTCGCGGGCTGGAACGCCGATGGGTTGATTCCAGAGTCTTGCCCGGACTGCACGAGCAACGGTCACGTCACCCGGTTCGTGGAGTGGCAGCTCGAGACCGACCCGAACGTGACCATGAGCGCGATGAGCTTCAGCGCAGACTTTGTGATCGCGACCACGTTCTTGATGATCCCAGCCACCGACTTCACGACCGAGCTCCTGGCGGAGACGGGTCGCATCACCGACAACTTCCCGGACCGCTATCGCCGGTTCATCGCCGAAGGGGCTGCGCACACCACCTTGCTTCGAGCCGAGCCAGGCGACCCTGTCCTCGGTGGGCTTGAGATTGGCAGCCTCGAGACCGCCATCGACGGCACCTCGGTGCTCGACTGGTTCTCCGCGTACGTCGACGGCACCGACGATTGGCAGAACCTGGTCGAAGACGGCGTCGAGTAGCGCGAACATCCGTTCTTGGCCCGGGATTTGCGCACTTTGGCGTTGACCCTGGGTGCGCTTTCGCCCAAACTAGAACGCGTTCTATTTTTGGGCCGGCACCTGGGAAATCGTCCCTCGTCGCACGGCGTGACGCCTGGGAGTGCCATGAAGACTGAGATTTGCGAGCGGTTAGGGATCGAGTTTCCGATCTTCGCGTTTAGCCACTGCCGAGACGTCGTCGCGGCGGTGAGTCGGGCCGGCGGGCTCGGGGTGCTTGGCGCGGTCGCCTACAGCCCCGAGCAACTCGAGCTCGAACTCAAGTGGATCGACGAGCATGTCGACGGGAAGCCCTACGGCGTCGATACCGTAATCCCGGCGAAGTACATCGGCCGCGACCAAGGCGACATCACCAAGGACCAGCTCGAGCAGATGATCACCCCGGCCCATCGGAAGTGGATCAACGATCTACTCAGCCGGCATGGCGTGCCGCCGCTTCCAGACGACGTCCAACAGATCGAAGGCCTCCTCGGTTGGTCGGCCAGTGGCGGTCGGGCGCATTTCGATGTCGCGATGAATCACCCCATCGCCCTCATCGCCAACGCACTGGGCCCGCCACCAGAGGACATCATCAGCCAAGCCCATGATCGCGGCGTCGTCGTGGCCGCGCTTTGCGGGACCGTTCGACAAGCGATCAAGCAGAAGAACGCGGGCGTCGACATCGTCATCGCGTCGGGGTTCGAAGCCGGCGGACACACGGGCGAGATCGGCTCGATGGTGCTCCTGCCCCAAGTCGTAGACGCGGTGGCTCCCACTCCGGTGCTGGGCGCTGGAGGCATCGGCTCTGGGCGTCAGATGGCGGCCGCGCTCGCCATGGGCGCGCAGGGGGTTTGGACCGGCTCGATTTGGCTCACGACCGAAGAGTCGGACTCGATTCCTTCCCTCGTCGACAAGCTCCTCGTGGCCGACTCCACCGAGACGGTGCGCTCACGATGCATCAGCGGCAAGCCGGCACGGCAGCTCAAGACCGACTACACCCGGGCATGGGACGAAGACCCGGAGTGCCCCGGCTACCTTCCGATGCCGCTTCAGTTCATGGCCACCGCGGAGGCCACGCAGCGGATTACGCGTTTCGCACAGACTGGTGCCGAGGGGTCGGCGTCGCTGCTCGGGACACCGGTGGGGCAGGTCGTCGGTCAGATGAACACCCGCAAGTCGGCTCGCCAGGTCGTCGAAGAGATGGTCAGCGAGTACATCGACGCCGTCGAGCGAGTTTCCACGCTCCTGTCCAACTCGGACTAGGCCACTAGGCCGCGCGCCGGACGGCCGTCTCGCCGCCTGGCGCCGCAAAGGAGTGATTCAGGGTGACTCGGGTGGCGCTTCGCACTTGCGCGCGACGTCGCGAGCCTTCCTCGCGTACTTCCCGGTTCGATTCGCCTTCAAATAGGAGGCGGCAAGCGCACAGCCTTCTTCGGTGGGCCCAAGCTCGTAGGCCAAGCGCCCGAGGGCAACCGGCATCGGGATCGGGGCGATGGCCGCGAGTCGGAGCGGCCGCTCGGCAGGTCGATCGCGGTCCACCTCGATGTCGGCCTGCAACAGAAACACGTCGGCGTCGTTGGGCACGAGCTCGGCGGCGCGCTTCGCGTAGCGTACTGCCAGGCCCCGCTTTTGGTCGGCCAAGGCGAGGTGCGCTTTCACGACGAGCTCCCAAGCTTGGACGAGGGTGCTCGGCGGTGGCGGAGGCTCCTCCGCATCCTTCCCAACTTCGGCGGCGCGCTCGAGGGTCTTCTCGGCGCCGAGTCGACGGCGATCGTACACCTGGGCGAGCGCGAGGCCGGTCTCGGCAGTGCGCGCATCCGCGCCCAGGCGCTTCGCTTGTTGGTAGTAGCTTGCGGCGCTCGCGTATCGCTCGGCCTGCAGATAGACGCGGGCGCCTGCAAGTCGTAGCCCCGCGTTCTGGCTATGGCGCGCGACCGCATTGCGTAGCGTCGTGAGGCCAGCTTGCCCTGCGCCGGTTCGGACAAGGTAGCGAATGCGCTGCTCGTCGGCTCGGAGGCCGCGTACCTTGGCGCTATCCATGGTCTCCATCACCTCGCCCGCTCGCGCGAAATCACCGGTGTCGATCAGGAGTGCCAGAAGCCCCGAGAGTGCCCGGGGCTGTGCCGGGTCGATCGCGAGGGCGCTCTCGTAGCTGGCTTTCGCGCGATTGACGTCGCCGACCGCTCGCGCCGCGTCGCCTCGGAGGGCGAGGAGCCTCGCGTCCTTCGGGCTCAGTTCGACGGCGCGGTCGAGTTCGGCAACCGCCTTGGTCGCCTCGCGCTTCGCCAGCAAGATCCGTCCACGACTTCCGTGCGCCCACCCCTCCTCCGGGAAAGCGTCCAGCGCTTCACGCGTCAACGTGTCCGCTTTGTCGATGTCGCCAGTGCTCAGTGCCACGTCGGTCGCGGCGTCGACCAACGCGAGGTGATTCGGGTGGGCGGCAAGGCCTGCCTCGAGAACCGTGAGCGCCTCATCAGGCTTGCCGTCTTCGGCGAGCATCTGTGCGAGGGCATTCGACGCCGCCACACCCCAAGCGGGATCGTCTGTGGCCTGTCGGTAGAGCGCTTCGGCCTTCGGTCTGGTGCCGGAGGAGAGCTTCGACACTTCGGCGAGCGTTAGTGCCCTGAACGCGGAATCGACTGGTTTTTCGGGCTCGAGGCCGGCTCCCTCGAGCGTTGCAATCGCCGCCTTGTCGTCGCCAGCGCCCGCGTACCACCAAGCGATGACATGCGCGCGCGACGCCAGGTCAGAAGACGGCCCTGTCGACAACCGCTTGAGTAGGCGCCGCGCGTCCCCCGGTTGCCCGAGCGCCAAGAAGAGCTGTGCGGTGCTGACGATCAAGGCTTCGTCCATGCGAAGATCGAGCTCGGCCGCCGTGCGCGCGTGCCCATAGGCCGAGTCGATGGCCCCTCGCTGGTAGGCGAGCACGCCTTCGATCAGGGACGCCCATGACTTCTCGAGCGGGGTTGCCTGGTCGTCTCCCAGCACGCTCGCCGTGAGCTGCAGGATCTCTTCGGGGTTTCCATCGTCGAACGCGAGAATGCGTGCGCGTGCAATGCGCACCGCGGGCGTATCGGTCGTCCCTTCGAGAACCGCGAGCCCGTCTTCGGTGCCCGTGCTCTTTGCCGTGGCCAACGCGAGCAGCGCGGCTGGGGCGGGGGCGTCTGGTGCGATCGCAGCCGCGCTCTTGGCGTCTTCCACTGCCTGGGGCCACTGGCCTCGCGCCATGGCGATCATCGCCCGCCCTCGAAGGAACGCCGCCTTCTGGTCGTCGTACTTGGCAGGCTTCTCGGACTCGGCGAGCGCCGCTCGCGGGTTCCCCTCTGCCAACATCACGTACATCCGGCCGATCCGTCGGTCCGGATCGTCGTCTTGTGGCGCGTCCGCCAGCATCGCTTTGGCTTCTTCGAGGCGCTCGAGGTTGCCGCCGAGGGCGGCCGTCGCCAGCAGTCGAGCACGGACGGCGTTGGCGCCCCCATCCTCGGCGTCACTGCGAACGAGGGTCAGCGCTTCGTCGATCGATTGAGGGGTGGCGACCTCGATGACGTCGTCGAGTGCGGACGACACTCGGCTCGCGTGGATCCAACCGAGTACGAGATAGATGAAGTAAAGGACCGCGAGGGCGACGAGCGCTGCGATCACCAAGCGCTGGATCCGCCGCTTGAGCTGCTCTTCAGGCGGTAGCACGATCTTGT
The DNA here is from genome assembly GCA_039030295.1 of Myxococcota bacterium. GTDB lineage: Bacteria > Myxococcota_A > Polyangia > Polyangiales > Houyiibacteriaceae > SG8-38. The sequence goes on from JBCCEK010000099.1 coordinate 11,621, forward strand.
CGACCGGTGAGATCGACGTGCCTGCTTCCTCTACCTGAAACAGGTCGGACGGTTCATTCCCCACGCTCGAGTTCTTGTCGGCCAACGCGCATCCCTCCCCGACGACAGTCGCCCTGGTCGGACATTGTCGCGTCAATCGGCCTCTCGATGCAAGCCCCCGGCGTTACAGCAGGAACGGGATCACCCGACGGCGCTCTTTTGGGTAGTCCTCGAAGTTGTCGAGGTACCAGCGATGGTTCGAAAACGCCCGCGGGACGAGGTTCGAGGCCGTGAAGAAGACGAAGACGAGCGCCGGTACGGTCCAGGCGCAGAGCGCGAAGCCGCTCCACTCCACCAGCTCGCCAAAGTAGTTCGGGCTCGATACCCAACGATAGAAGCCCCCGTGGGGAATCTTGTAGCCACTCTCCCCGGGCCCTCGAAGGTTGCGCAAGATGGCGTCCGACTGCTGGTTGATCGCGTAGCCGGTTGCAAAGATGATCGCCCCCGCAATGAAGCGCGGGTCCGAGAACCAACGAACGTCGAGCAGGTGCGGCGCTAGCTCCGTGATCGCGAACGCATTGGTGGAGCCGTTGGCGGTATTGAACGCGAACGCGAGCGCGCCCGTTAGAATCGGCTTTCGCTTGTGGCCGCCGCGCATGCGAAACGGGTAGATGAACGATCGATAGACGTAGTGGCCCATGTACATCGCGAAGAGCACGAGCGGCACGGGCTTGAACGCGTTGTCGGACATGAAGTAGACGACCGCGAACGAAATCGGCGACGGCGCCTCCATGAGCACCCAGAGCGCGGTTGCGTTCATGGTTGGGCCCCACCCATCGCGGAGGTGCCTCCCATAGGGAGCCGAAATGAACAGAAGTATGAAAAACGCCAAGACCCCGAGGATGACGACGCCGACGATGGTCCACGTGTAAAGCGGATGGGCCGAGGCGGATTCGTTGAACGCTTCGATGACCGACATGGGCTGTCGCGGCGTGTCCGAGTAACGTTTAGACTCGCGGCGTGACCCCTAATTGGTTCATCGGTTTCCCGATGCAAGTCGAGGGCCTCTGGCCTCTGCCCGATCCACCGCGGCGCGTGCGTGTGTTCGCCGAGGAGGACCTCCATTGCACCTTGGTATTCCTCGGGGCGGTCGGCGCGGACGAGGCCAAACGAGGGTGGTCGGTGGCACGCGAGATGGCGTTCGAGCCGGTGCAGGGCCGGTTCGATGAGGTTCGGGCACTCGGAAATCCCTCGAAGCCTTCGGCGCTGTCCGCGATCGTTGGCGACGGTTCCCGTCCTCTTGCGTCGATGATCGATCGTGCGCGTCGGCCGGTCGCAGAAGCGGTGGGTGCCCGGGTCGACGCGCGACCGCCTCTGCCGCACATGACCGTGGCCCGCATTCAGCGACGCGCTGGCCCCGACGAACGTCGCGCCGCCCTTTCTTGGGCTCAGTCACTGGACGTTCGGCACGCGTCGTTTCGCGTCGGGTCGCTCGGGCTCTACACCTGGGCCGAAGATCGGGCGCACCGCCTCTTTCAGATCGTCGAGGAGCACCCGTGCGAGGTCTGAACGCCCCCGAATCGGCACCCGATCGGGCGAGCGATGCCCCGGTTTTGTGCGCTGCCTCGCGCGTCAGACGCTGCGCGTTGCCGGAACATGGCTTTTCGTCCGCAAATCGGTTTCAATCCCCCTAGGTCACGCGAGTATGTGGAAGCAGGGAATCTTTGGCGCGGTTGTGGCGGCGTTCCTCGGCTACGTTGCATGGGTCGCGTTTCTGAGTCCAACGAGGCACCAGATCGAGTGGGATGTGGCCACCAGGGTCGGCCAAGTCCTCGAGCACACGGGGTTCGACGGTGTCATGCCGGTCATCGACGGCCGGGATGTCGAGCTCGAGGGGCAGGTGGCCTCCGCAGCTGACGCGGTGCGGGCACAGCGGATCGTTCGGAACGTCGGTGGGGTGCGAGTGGTTCGATCGGCGATCGTCGTGGCCGGTGAGGCTCCTCGGGGCCAAGGGGGAGGGGACCGATGACTTATCTCGTAGTGCAAATGGTCGGGGCGCTGCTCATCGCGGCCGGTTTCGGGGCGGTCATCCTTTGGCTCGCTCAGACACTGTGGGGCCGTTTGGGTGCCCCCGTCCGGGCCAAGACCCTCGAGTACGAGCTCGACGAGGCACGCACCGACATGGCCGACCGGGACGAGAGGATCGAGTCTCTTCGGCGACAACTCAAGAAGGCGGACGACGAAGTCGAAACCCTTCGGCGCGCCAAGCGTCAGTTGACGGCCACGCTTGATGCGCGCAACCACGCCATGCGCGAAGTCGAGACCAGGCTCTCGCAGGTCCCCGAGGCGACACAGCCGAGTTCGAGGGAATCGGCCGAGGATCTTCGACGCGAGCTTCGTCTCGCCGTCGAAGAGAGAGACGCTTCGCAGTCGACTCTCCGTGATGCCGAAGCGCGCATCGAGCGGCTTCGAACCGAACTCGAGGTGCTGCACGGGATCCACGAGCGCATGCTCGACGACATCGAGACACTCAAGGGCCGCCTCCGCGAGAGCGAGCTCGAGGTCAAGAGCAGTGGGGAGTCGCGTCCTCCTGCTTGGGTCATGGTCCAGCCGTTTGGGGCGCGCGATGACCTTCAGCGGCTCGAAGGTGTCGACCCGATCCTCGAACGCACGCTCAACCGACTCGGGATCTATCACTACCATCAGATCGCCCGGTTCGAGTCCTCCGATGTGGAGTGGTTGGCCGAGCACGTCGAAGGCTTGCCGGCCGAAACGATTCGGGACAGCTGGATCGTCGACGCGATGCGTTTGTCCGGGGCGCCCCCTGGCAACTGACGAGCGGTTACGATGCCGCGTCGAGGGCGCGATCGGCAAGGCCGATGAGGGCTTCTCGTGCGCCTTCGAGGTCCGACTCGAGCTCGACCAGAAGTGCGGGCGCCGCCTCGGTACTCGGTAGCTCTTCGAGCTTTTGGCAGGTTGTTCCAAACCGGTGTGCGCCGAGTTGCTGGCTGCTGCCTCTCACCATGTGTGCCGCCTCGCGAAGGCTTTGGATGTCCCCGCTCAGGGTGGCACTCTTCATCCGCGCAAGGCTGTCTTCGGCAGTCGTGAAGAAGCTATCGATGACTTCGCAGAGAAACCCGGGCTCCTCTTTCTCGAGGTCGAGGAGCTGCGAGGTGATGCTCGTGTCGAGGACGTTCGAAGGGAACGTCGACGACCGGGCGTCGGGTCGTGAGGCCCAGCGCCGTAGAATCGTTCCGAGTTGAGTCCGCGTGAACGGTTTCGAGAGGTAGTCGTCCATGCCTGCCGCGTAAGCAGTGCGGCGGTCTCCGGCCATCGCGTGGGCGGTGAGCGCGATCACCGGGACGCGGCGTTGTCGAGTGCCTGCTTCGCGCTCGCGAAGGACCCTCGTGGCTTGATAGCCGTCCATCTTTGGCATCTGCCCATCCATCAAGACCGCGGCGTAGCCATGGTCCGACCCAAGCGCGTCGAGCGCTGCCTCACCGTCCTCGACGCTGTCGACTTCGTAGCCGAGGGCGGCCAAGTGCGCCTCGACGACGGTGCGATTGATCGTGTTGTCTTCCGCGACCAGGATGCGCATCCCCGTCGACTGCGAGTTGGCCGGCGCGAGCGACGGGATCGACAGGCGCTCGGGGTTGTCGTGGCTGGCGTCGTCCTGGGGCGACTTGTCGAGTGCCCGGAGCATCGCAGCGATGATTTTCGCTCGTCGGACCGGCTTTTCGACACAGACGTCCACCCCTGCGTCGACCATCTCACCGACCTCGTGTCGGTGCTCGCAGATCGCGATTGCCGAGCTACCGACCGCATTGGCTGCGGTGGCGAGGTCTGGCGCGCGGGTCCGCCAGTCTTTGCCGAGGCTCCGCAGGTCGATCAGAGTCACGTCCGGATGAGGGGGCGCGCGCAGCGTGCGCATCGCGCCATCGAACGTCGTCGTTGCCCACACTGAGACGCCCCATGCGTTGAACTGGGCGTCGAGGGTCTCTCGGGCGCGGTGGCTGCTCTCGAGTAAGAGCACCTTCATCCCGGAGAGGCCTTCGGCGACCGCGGCGAGCTCGTCGCTGAGCTGCTCCTCGAGCTCGAACCGCGCGTTGAAGTAGAACTTGCTTCCGCCTGTCTTCGGACTCTCGAGGCGAAGCGTCCCCCCCATGAGTTCGACGAGCTGCGTGCAGATCGGGAGGCCGAGACCCGTTCCCCCGTACTCGCGCGTTGTCGATGCGTCGGCTTGGGAGAACGGCCTGAAGATGTCCGCCGCCTTCTCTGACGAGATGCCGACTCCGGTGTCGGCGACCGTCACCTCGAGCTCCACGTGCGTCCCGTCATGATCGAGTACGCGAACACCAACGGCCACCCCACCTTCGTTGGTGAACTTCAGGGCGTTGTTCAAGAGGTTCGAGAGCACCTGACG
>JBCCEK010000100.1:0-15790 GCA_039030295.1 Myxococcota bacterium
CGAGAACACCAAGTTTGCCGCGCTCGAGTGAATCTCCTGTTTGTGGTGATGGAAGCGCAACATGTGCCCCTCACCAGCGCCGACGAACAGGTATTCCGGGTGCTCGAAGACACGGTCGAGCCCGCGGTCCCGGAGGTAGTCTTCGGTGGTAGACCGCTCGACGGTCTGTAACCTGTTCTGGAGCAGATCGGGATCGAGATTCTGGAGGTCGAGGTAGAGTGCGAGGCCGAGCAAGGGGAGGGCGACGACGGTGAGAAGGGTTGGCCGGTGGACGAGCTGGAGCCCCGCCAGCAGCGCGATTCCGAGGATGCCCGCGCGCGAATACGTGCGAAACTCGAGGTAGAACGCGCACAACAAGAGCGCATAGATCACCAGGCGCGGCACCCGATAGCGCGGCGCGATGATCACCACGACTGTCGCGCACAATAGTACGTGATAGGCGAGTTGGTTTGCGTTGAAGAAGAACAGCTGGAGCCTTCCGCTCTCGTTGCGGTCCGCAAACGGAATGGACAACACAGCCAACATGACGAGGGTTGCCACGAAACCGTAGAGGGTCCATCGCATCCAATCGTCGCCGCGATCACCGAGCATCACGAGGTACCCAAGGAAGACCGCGAAGTTGAATGCGTAGAACAAACTCGACTTGAAGAAGTCGTACTCTCCGGTGATTGCCGACCATGTGAAGTTGCAGACGGCCACGTACAGGACGAACGCAGCGAGCGCGAAGACGGGCCCCGCGATGGCCGGAGGCATCTTGAACCTCACGATGAGGATCGGGACGCACAACACCGCGACCAGCAAGAAGTCGCTCGGTTGCGGGCTGCCTGGCTGATAGAGGTTGAACGGGAGCGACAGGATGACCAACGCCCACAGCGCTTCGCGCCAGCTCCCGCTGAGATCGATCCACGACGTAGGCGACGAGGTCGCTGGCTGCGTCGCCGTCGAACTCATGCCGCTCCCTTCATCCGCTCCGCTTCGCGTTCGACGATAGCCTCCGCCTCTGCGAAGGCGGCACGGCCCTGCGCTCGGAGTGGCGCCCACCGGCGATTGATCAGGCGCTGCTCGGCGCCCAGAAAGCCTGCTGCACGGTAGACGCCCATTCGCGCGACTGTCTTGGCGATATTGGTTCGCGCGCGCACGGGGTGGCGGTCGAGGTACTGGGCGTAGCACCGGAGTCGGTACCGGTAGCCTTCGAGGGTCTTATCGAGGTTCGCCGCCTCGGCTTGCGAGTAGGCATAGACAGGCGTCGCCGACACGGCGTAGTCGCGCCCCAGCATCACCTGCAATAGGAAGTCCGAATCCTGGGAGCGCCGATACTCGGGGTTGAATCGTGCCTGCTTGGCGGCTTCCATCCGCACCATGCAAGGTGGAAAGCCAATCGGCGGCGGCCCAAGACGGTCAAAGCGCGCTAGTTGGTAGCGGACTCCGGCCGGAAGTCCGGTCCGGGTCTCGCCCACGGCCTCGCCGTTCGGTCCCGTGATCACGCAAGCCCCGCCTAGAACCACCACGTTCGGGTGCCGCCGCATCAGGTCGACTTGGTGTGACAGTTTTGCGGGGAATAGCCAATCGTCCGAGTCGAGGAAGGCGAGCAACGACCCTTCTGCCATCTCGAGGCACCGCTGCCTTGCCGCGCCACGACCTCGGTTCGTTTCGAACCGGTCCACGCGGATTCTGGGATCGTCGTGCTCGTGCAGGATCTTCTGTGTCTCGTCGGTCGATCCATCGTCCACGATCACAGCCTCCCAGCGCTCGTAGGTCTGGGCTTTGAGGGACGCCAACGCGAAACGGAGGGTCTTGCCCGCGTTGAAGCACGGCATCATCAGCGAGACGAGTGGCTGGTGCTCGTTCATCGCTCGCTTGGCCGAAGTCCGGGCGTCGCCAGGAAGGCATCGATCACACGCTGCTGCTCGGAAGCGGTGAGATTCGATCCACTTGGAAGGCACAAGCCGCGCGCGAACAAGTCCGCCGCGACCTCGCCGCCGACGACGTGACATCCACGGTACTCGGGCTGGAGGTGCATCGGCTTCCAAACCGGGCGCGCCTCGATGTCCTCGGTCTCTAGGTGTTGGCGGACCGCCTCTGGGCCGACGCCCAGGCGCGCTTCGTCCATCAGGATGCACGTGAGCCAACAGTTCGAGCGGCGGCCGGGCACCTCTTCCAGGAAGTTGATCCCATCGAGCGGTGCAAGCGCGGCACGGTAAGCTTGGTTGACCCGGCGTCTCTCCTCGATCATCGCGTCGAGTCGTCGAAGTTGAGCGCGGCCGAGGGCTGCGAGCAAGTTGCTGAGACGGTAGTTGTACCCGACCTCGTCGTGCTCGTAGTGCGGGACCGGCCGCCGAGCTTGCGATGCGAGGTATCGCGCACGCGCGACGAGTGCCCGGTCGTCGCTCACCAAAGCACCGCCCCCACTGGTCGTCATGACTTTGTTGCCGTTAAAGGAGAACACGCCGATCGCGCCGAATGAGCCCGCGGCACGGGAGCCCATGGTCGCGCCCAGCGCCTCGGCGGCGTCTTCGATGAGTGGGACGCCATGGGTTTCGCAAGCGTGCAGGATCGTGTCGTAGTCTGCGCACTGCCCGTAGAGGTCGACCGCGATCACAGCCTTCGGAAGCCGTCCTTGAAGTGCCGCCTGCTCGAGGGCTTCGCTCAACAGTTGAGGATCGAGGTTCCAGCTCGTTCGCTCGCTGTCGATGAAGACAGGCGTCGCACCCACGTATCGGATGGCGTTGGCGGTCGCCGCAAACGTCATGGTGGCCGTCCAGACCTCGTCGCCGGGCCCCACGTCGAGCAACACCAGGGCGAGGTGAAGTCCTGCCGTGCCGCTGCTGAGGGCGGCGGCGCTTTTCACGCCGGCTCGAGCGGCAAGCTCGACCTCGAATGCGTCGACATCCGGCCCGAGTGGAGCGATCCAATTCGAGTCGAAGGCGGCAACGAGCGCGGCCTTCTCGTCGTCGCCGACATCCGGGGGCGAAAGGTAGATGCGCGAGCTCATGGAGCCGCCTCGATTGCGCGGGCAGGGACGCCCACCACCGTCGTATCCCGCGGAACATCGACGACGCAGACCGCCCCGGCACCAGCGGTGGACCACGCTCCAATTTCGACGTTCGGGACAGCCTTGACGCCCACGCCAAGTAGGGCGCCTTCGTCTACCGTGACGCCCCCACAAAGGGTGACACCCGGGCCCACGTGGACGAAATCTCCGACGATGCAGTCGTGGTCGACGTTGGCCAGCGTGTTGAGGATACAGTGCGCCCCGATCCGGGCGTCCGCTTGAATGATCGACCCTGCGAAGATCACGGTACCAGGCCCGACTCGTGCGGATCGGTCCATGGTCGAGCTCGGATGACGGACCGAGATCCAGGTGGCGTGAAGGCGCGCGGCGATCGCTTGACGAACGCGGTTGTCGCCGATCGCGATGATCGCGGGCGCACGCCCCACCTTTTCGGCGTCGATGGGGCCCTCGATCCGTACTCCAAGCACGGTGTCGCCCCACCTCGTCTCGTCGTCGTCATAGGCCGCGACCACCTCGCCCCCTGCGGCTCGCACCGTGGCGATCACGACTTTGGCGTGCCCGCCAGCTCCGATCACGACGACGTTATCTGGTGGACTCTTCATCACTCCCCATGAACTCTGGCATCGTCACGTGCCCATCGGCCGAGATCCCCCGTTGCAGCAGGACCTGGGCCACCGTCCTGACAATGATCCGCAGATCGGTCGAAAGCGACACGTTTTCGACGTACCACACGTCGCACTCGAATTTGTCTTCCCAACTCATGGCGTTTCGGCCGTTCACCTGTGCCCAACCGGTGACCCCTGGCCGGACCTCGTGCCGACGTCGCTGTTCTGGGGTGTACCGGTCGAGATACTGCATTAGGAGGGGCCGCGGTCCGACGAGGCTCATATCGCCTTTGACCACGTTCCAGAGCGTCGGCAGCTCGTCGAGGCTGAGGTTGCGAAGGCGCTGGCCAAGTGGGGTCAGCCGAGCGTCATCGGGCAGGAGCTTCCCGTCGGGCCCGAACTCTTCGCGCATCGTACGAAACTTGATCAGCTCGAAAGGCGTGCCCCCGAGTCCTGGGCGCGATTGCCGGAAGAGGGTTGGCGCCCCGAGCTTCCCATGGACCACCGCGCCGACAGCCAATCCGACCGGCGCGAGCACCACCAATGCGGGAACCGTCAGCCCGAGGTCGAGCGCGCGCTTCCCGAACCGTCTGTAGAGGCTCATCGAAGAAGCCTCTCATACTCTCCAAGGACCCGGTCAAAGACCTTCTGCTCGTCAAACCGGTCTTCGGCGATGCGTCTTGCCGCTTTACCCATCTCGTCGCGCTTGGTGTCATCCTCGATGAGTCTGAGGACGGCCATCGCGAGCGCCTTCGTATCGCCGACAGGAAACCGAAGGCCGTTGGCTCCATCGTCGACGGCCTCCCGACAGCCTCGAATGTCGGTTACCACCGCCGGGACGCCCATGGCTGAGGCCTCCATCGGTGCTCTTGGAAACCCCTCTCGATACGAAGGAAGCACGAGGACGTCCATCAGGGCGTACAGCTCGGGCATGTCGTTGCGCATTCCGACGAAACGACAACGGTTGGCGATGCCGTAACGGTCCGCGATGTCGGGACGGATCGCGTCGGGCTTCTCCTCGTCGTAGGGGCCGACGATCAGGAACTGGGCCGTCGGGGCGTCGCGCACGATGCGCTTGGCCGCCTCGAGCAGGTCGAGGATGCCTTTTTCTTCGACCAAACGGCCGACGAACCCGATCACGGGCGACGTTGCATCGATGTCGATCTCGGCGCGCAGGGCGTCGAGGGCATCTTCGGAGAGTCGCCGGCGATCGAAACGCGTGAGGTCGATGCCGTTTCCGAGCCATTTGAGCCGATCCGGGGGCGCGATGCGCTCGGCCACCGCCGTGGTCATGTCTTCGCGGTTCTGCGAGAGGATGATGTCGGAGCACGACGCCGCGATCCGCTCCATCCATATGTAAAACCGTCTCGGCACCGGCTTGGTGTCGTCGTGGAAGTAGAACCCATGAAGCGTGTTGGCGACGGCCGGGACTCCCGCAAACCGAGCAGCGAGCTGTCCGAGCAATCCGGCTTTCGGCGTGTGGGTGTGGACCAGGTCGAACTTCTCACGTCGCATGACGCGGATGAGCGAGACGAGCGCCCGGAGGTCGGCAATCGGGGTGAAGCGCCTCGTCATTGGCACCGCGAAATGAGGAATCCCTGCGGCTTCGACGACCGAGACATCGGGGCCGTCGGCGCTGATACCACACACCTCGTAGCCTTCGTTCTGAATACGCTGAAGCTGATTGAGTAGCAGGTAGCGAAGCGAGAGGTCGACTGTGGTGACATGTGCCACCCGTGGCTTGCCCGCTTGTGTTCCGCTCGCCCTCATCAGCGCTCCCCACGCTGCGTCCTGAGGTAGCACACGGGTCCGCTCACCTCCAAAGTTGCCGTGGTCAACCGTTTGGACAGTCGACGCCCGGGCCCTATGCTAGCGCCCGAGTGACTTGGTTGAAAAAGGGCTGCCTTGCTTTCGTTGTGGGCGTGGTGGTGTTGGCGTCTGCGTTCTGGGTTGTGTACGGGGGCGCCAAACCCCAGCAGGACGGCGAGATCACCGCGGTGGTACTTCCAGCAGACCGGGTCGCCGCTCGCGTCTCCGAGCAGAAGGTCACCGTCCCCGACACCGACAACCGGATTCTCTTTGGCGACCTGCACGTCCACACGACCCTCTCGGTCGACGCCTTCATGTGGAGCCTGCCGCTCATGGGTGGGGAGGGCGTCCACCCGCCCGCAGACGCATGTGATTTCGCGCGGTTCTGCTCGCAACTCGACTTCTACGCCCTCACCGACCACGCCGAGGCGCTCAACCCTCGGACCTGGCAGATGACCAAGGACTCGGTGCGACAATGCAATGCGGTTCACGCGAACGAGGACGAGCCGGACACGGTCGCGTTTACCGGCTTCGAATGGACCCAGGTCGGACTCACCCCAGAAACCCACTACGGGCACAAGAACGTCATCTTCAAGCACGAGGAAGAAGACCAGCTTCCCCCGCGCCCCATCGCCGCCCCCGGGATCACGTCTCGCGCGATGTCCAAGCTCAGCGCGCTGTGGCCACTGCTGAGCTTGCCGGCTCGGGAGTTCCCAAACCAGCAAAGCTACCTCGACTTCGCGCGGCACATTCGCGAGAACGGCAGGCACCCGTTCTGCGCCGACGGAGTCGACACCAAGGACCTTCCGCTCGATTGTCGAGAGCGCGCGGGGTCACCAGACGTCCTTTTCGACAAGTTGCACCAGTGGGGCTTCGACACGCTCGTCATTCCGCACGGCACCACGTGGGGCTTCTATACGCCGCTTGGCTACACGTGGGACAAGCAGCTCCGGGCCGACCTCGACGATCCCGAGTTGCAGCGGCTGATCGAGGTTTTCTCAGGCCATGGCAACTCGGAGGAGTACCGCGACTTCCGTTCGGCGATCCTGACAGAGAAGGGCCGAGAATGCCCCGAGCCCACCGAGGGCTACGAGGCTTGCTGTTGGCGGGCGGGGGAAGTGATTCGCGATCGTTGTGACGATCCCGACTCCGACGCCTGCGAAGCGCGAGTCCAAAAGGCGCGCGACGACTACATGCGTGTCGCCCTCGCGGGGCACGTGACACTTCCTGGAGAAGACGTCCCCGACTGGCAGGACTGCGGCCAATGCACGGACTGCTACCTGCCGGCATTTCAGTATCGGCCAGGCGGTTCAGTGCAGTACATTCTCGCCAAAGGCGACTTCGAGAACCCGGACAACCCACGGCACACCACGATGGGTTTCATCGCCTCGAGCGACAATCACAGCGCTCGTCCCGGCACCGGGTACAAGGAGTTCGCACGTCGTAGGATGACCGACGCGCGCGGCGCTCCGAGCGAGGACCTCCGAAGCACGATCTTCGGCGAGCGTGGCGAAGCAGATCCTTCGTCGAAGTCGTTCACCATCGACGACTTGATGGATCGTCCGCCATTCGAGTTGATGTGGCAGGAACGACAGGCGTCGTTCTTCATCACGGGCGGGCTGGTCGCGGTTCACGCGCAGGCCCGCAGCCGCGAAGCGATCTGGGATGCGCTCCAGGAGCGGAACGTCTACGGCACGTCTGGCGATCGCATTCTACTTTGGTTCGATCTCGACAACGCACCGGGTGGCGTGCGTCACATGGGGAGCGAGCTCGAGTTCTCGGACGCGCCGAAGTTCAGGGTGAGAGCGGCCGGTGCATTCGAACAGAAGCCAGGGTGCCCGCCTGACGTCATCCGCGCGCTCGGCGAGGCTCGCGTGGAGCGGATCTGCGCGGGCGAATGCTACAACCCCGGGGACCGACGGCGCCGGATTACTCGGATCGAGGTCGTCCGGATTCAGCGTCAGCAAACCGAGGACGAGCGCGTTGCAGAGTTGATCGAGGACCCATGGCTCAGCATCCCTTGTCCCGACGAAAACGAGCTCTGCGAGGTAGACTTCGAGGACCGCACGTTCACTGCGCTCGACCGTGATGTCGTGTACTACGTTCGCGCCATCCAAGAACCGACGCCCACCGTAAACGGCGGAGGCCTGCGCTGCCAAGGAGAGGCTTGCGAGCCCTGCTACGGCAACTATCGCACCGATGAAGCTGACGACTGTCTCGTCGATAACGAAGAGCGTGCGTGGTCTTCGCCGATCTTCTTGTTGTCCCGCCAGGATCAGTGATGCGCGCCTGGCTGTTGGCGCTAGGCATGATCGTCGGGGGCGGCCTCGCAATCGTGTCGATCGTTCGTGTCCCCGACGCGCCGCTTCCGGTCGCCGACGTGATCGTGTGGGTCGACGACCGCCCGGTTTCGCGGGACTCGTACGAGCGGGCGCTCGCTGCCGTCGCGGCCGACCGAAAAGGCGGGACCCTTCGCAACGATGATCGTGAGCGCGTGCTCGGCCGCCTCATCGATCAAGAGCTCCTGGTTGGCCGGGCGATCGAGTTGGGGCTCCACGAGCGTGACCCTCAACTTCGCAACCAACTTGCAACCGCGATGATCGACTTCCTCGTGCGGCAAGCCGAAGACGATTCGCGAGACGTCTCGGACGAAGAGCTCGAGGCGTTCTACGAACGTGAGCGTTTTCGCTTCGAGCGAAACCCGCAGTACCGCGTCCGCGTCGATGGTACGGCACTCCCGTTACCGGAGGGTTTCCTGATCGAAAAAGAGATCGCACAGCGGTTGGGGCCCACGGCTGCGCGAGAGCTTGCCGAGCTTGGCGTTGGCGAGATCCTCGAGCTTGAAGGCGGCGGGACCCTCACGCTGCTGGAACGGCGGGGTGGGGGGGTTGCGCCCTTCGACGAAGCCAGGGAGGCGATTCGGGCCGCGTACCTTCGTGCTCAGGGTGAGGAGGCCGTCCGCGCGTTCCTCGATCGGGCTCGGGCGGACAGCGATATCCGACGAGAGAGCGGGCCGTGAATCGGATCTTCGTGGCCTTGCTGTGCTTGGGGCTCGCGGCACCGGCAGCTGCCCACCAGAAGAGTGTCTCGTACTCCAAGTGGACTCCGTTCGCCGAGGGCGCGTTGGTGCAAGCCAAGGTGAGCTGGTTTGATCTCACGTCCCTTCCGGAGGCCCAAGGGGTGCGCGAGGAGGACTTCGATTCGTCGACCTTCATCTCTTACTTGCAGGAGCACCTGCGCCTCCGCACCGACCACGGCCCCTGTGACGTCATCGATGCCACTTCCACCGTCCTGCCCGCCGAACGAGGCTGGATGCGGGTGGAGTGGCGCGTGACGTGCGATGGTGAACCGACTTCCCTTCGAAGTGACCTCTTTGCAGGTCTCGCAAACCACGTGCATTTCGCGACTGTGCTGGGCGACATCGGCACCGACGTCGTGCTGTCGTCCGCGACGCCGTCCGCAACCCTTTCCTCGTCTACCCGAGGACAACCCACCGGTGTCCTGAGCTACGTGCGCCTTGGCGTCGAGCACATCCTGAGTGGCTGGGACCATCTGGCGTTCCTCCTTCTGCTGATCGTCGTCGCGAGCCGCCTTCGCGAAGTCGTCTTGCTCGTCACCGGCTTCACCGTGGGCCACAGCATCACGCTCGCTGCGGCGTCACTCGGTGCCATCGTTCCAAACCCACGCGCCGTTGAATCGATCATCGCCGCCTCGATTCTCGTGGTGGCCGTCGAGAACGTAGGCGCCGAGCGCACTCGCAGCGGCCGGTGGGTGCTGATCGCGATGCTGGGCTTGTTCGTGCTGACCGCCTCGGTCGGCGGCGTGCCCGCGTTTTGGGGTCTCGCGCTCTTTGCGGCTTGCTACTTTGGGTTCCTCTGGGGCTCTGATCGCGCAGGGAGGCTACGTTGGGCGCTCGCGTGCCTCTTCGGTTTCGTGCACGGGCTCGGTTTCTCCGGCGTGCTGCTCGAGCAAGACCTTCCCCGCGCAGCGCTCGTCGAGGCGTTGTTCGGGTTCAACCTTGGCGTCGAGCTCGGGCAGCTCGCCATGGTCGCGATCGCTTGGCCGGTGATCCAGTGGCTGAGACGTCGCGGGCGGGGTGCGCCGCTCGTCGAATGGAGCTCCTTCGCGGGCGCCGTCATCGGCACGTTCGCGTTGGTCGTTCGCGCCTTTGGGCCCTAGACCGATCAGTCTCAGGTGAGAGCGGTCTAGAAGCTTCGCTAGCCTCCGAACGGCCCCGAAACCTCGTAGGTGATGCCATCGGTCAGGTTGCCGCTGAAGCCTCGCTGCGAGCTGAAGTACAGGCGATCGAAGCCAGGGCTGAACGCAGGACCCGTGATCTCTGAGCTATCTTGGCCGACAACCTCGACGAGCGGCAGAATCGTCCCGTCGGGCGTCAGCGCCACGATTTCCATGTTGCCGCCGTCTTCGGCGACAAGTACGTCACCGCTCGGCGACACCGTCACGTTGTCGACCCCGCTTAGGATCGGGTTGCTCGAGGTCGCGCGATCGTAGAGCAGCGTGAGTTCGGAACTCGCGGTCTCGAGGGCCCAGACCCGGTCGTCGCCTTTCGTCGTGAAGTAGACCACGCCATTGAAGTACCAAATGCCCTCGCCGCCATCGAACGGTGTGCTCGACGGAACCTGTAGCCGTGTGGGGCCGCTCGCGGCGCTCGGGTCGGACAAATCTCGCCACTCGATCGTGCCTTCCGGCCCGCCGCCCATGACTTCGGCGACTTGAAGCGTTCCTGCCGAGAGATCCGCCATCCCGTCGATCAGACCGTCGGGGACGAAGCGATAGAAGCGTCCGTCGCCCTCGTCTTCGGTCAGGTAGAGGTTCTGCGTCACCGGGTCGACCGCGACGGCTTCGTGCTCGAAGACGCCGAGCGCCTCCCGGACCACGGCATCTGTCATACCGAACGGATCACACTCCCAGACACGACCGTCTGGACGCTCTTCACAAGAGAGCCACGTGTCCCACGGCGTCGGACCGCCCGCGCAGTTTTGGTTGGTGTCGGCGAGAATCCGGTACGCGTCGACGATATCGCCAGTGGAGGAGAAGCGAACAGCGCCGACGCCGCCGCCGAGCGGTGCGAGCGTTTCCGAGTTGGAGACGTAGACCCAGCCCCCGTCGCTCGCGGTGTAGACGGCGCCGCCATCGGGAGACGAATGCCAAATGTGCCCAGTGCTCGCGACCTCCATCTCGGCCTGCGCGATGATGCGGCTCGTGAACCCTTCAGGAAGCCGAAGCCCATTCTCGTCAGGGTCTTGCAGAGGGCCAAGCGTCGCGATGTTGCTCGGGGGTGGCGTACCCCCTGCGCCTCCCGTTCCCGCAACTCCGCCTGCGCCCCCGCTGCCGCCCGAACCACCGGTGCCGCCGCTGTCGCTGTTGTCACCACACCGGCTCAGCATACCGCCCGCGGCGATCCAGCCGGCGCCTGCGAAGCTCTTGCGAAGGAACTGTCGCCGGCTCTCGTCGGCGGATCGAATGAGTTTTCTCGTGGGCATGTTCTTCCTCAACCGTAGGACACATCGGTAGCACTTTCTGACGATTGAGAATAGCCTCGCTCCGAAAGCGTTTCGCCCGTTGTCACATGAGCGTCACAGCCGAAGTGCTCCTCCATATGCGACAACGCCGCCTACGGCAGTTTGTGAGAGGGAACCATGAAGTTTAGTCGAAGAGAGGTCATCAAGGGGATGGGGGCGGCGGGCCTCACACCGTTGTTGGTTCAGGCGTCCGGATGTGGTGATGGTGGCAACGGGAGCGGCCTGCCCGCGCTCCCGGACGACCTTCCGACCTACGAGTTCGATGGCACGCCCGGGCCCGAGAACCTGTTCGAGCACGGGGTCGCCAGCGGCGATCCACTCCCCGACGCGGTGATCCTGTGGACCCGCGTGAGCCCCGCCGGCGACGGTGAGGTCGAGGTCTTTTGGGAGATGGCGCTCGACACCGCGTTCAACGACCGGGTCGCTGCGGGCACCCTCACCACGAACGCCGATGTCGACTACACGGTCAAGCTCGACGCGACCGATCTGATCTGGGGTCGAGAGTACTTCTTTCGTTTCTTCGCAGAGGGCCGAGAGAGCCCGACCGGCCGAACGCGACTTGCACCGGCAGCCGACGAGGCGAGCCAGCTTCGTTTTGGCGTGTGCTCGTGCTCGAACTATGCGTTCGGTTTCTTTCACGCGTACCGCAACATGGCGGAGCGCAACGACCTCGACGCGATCATCCACCTCGGCGACTACTACTACGAGTACGAAGACGGGGTGTTCCCCGTCGCATCGGAGCAACTCCGGCTGCGAGAGCCCGCGACTGAGACCGTCACGCTCGAAGACTACCGAATGCGGCTCAGTCAGTACCGGCGCGATCCCGATCTCCAAGAGCTTCACCGGCAGTTTCCCTTTGTCGTCGTGTGGGACGACCACGAGACCACAAACAACTCGTGGGTCGGTGGCGCTCAGAACCACACCCCCGGCGAGGAAGGCGACTGGGACGATCGCGTCGCCGCCGCCCGCCAATCGTTCTTCGAGTGGATTCCCATCCGCGACAACCCAGGGCAGCGATTGTTCCGCACGCTCAAGTACGGAGACCTCGCCGACATCATCATGCTCGACACCCGGATCGAAGGGCGAGAGGAGCAGTCGGGCGCGGCGCTCTACGCTATCGACGACCCGACCCTTCCAGACGAACTGCTGGGCGCCGAACAGGAGGCCTGGCTTCAAGAGCAGCTCTCCACGAGCACGGCGAGATGGAAAGTCCTCGGCAACCAGGTGGTCATGGGGATCTGGCAGTTTTCCGAGGACCGAGTCGCCAACGAGGACCAGTGGACCGGGTACCCCGGCTCCCGAAACCGGCTCACAGGCTTCATTCGAGACAACGACGTTTCCAACGTCGTGGTCGTCACCGGCGACGTCCACAGCTCCTGGGCGATGGACGTCACCGTCGGGGACGGGAGCTACGATCCCGCTTCTCAAGACGGTGCAGTGGCCGTCGAGTTCGTGGCACCGGGGATCACCTCGCCGTTCGAGCTCGGCGGCGTTGCCGAGGCGATCGAGCGGAATAGCCCCCACATTCGCTTTTTCGATGGCGAGTTGCGCCGCGGCTACCTCGTCCTGGACCTCCAGCAAGACAAGGCCCAGGCCGATTGGTTTTTCGTCGACGGCATCGGCGAGGGCCAAGGGGCAGAGCTGGCTGGGCCGTCTTGGGCCACGATGGACGGCCAGACGCGCATCAGCGAGATGACCGGGCCCGAAGCCGAGAACCCGGACACGCCGCCGCTCGCGCCATAGCCGTGGCCGCGCCAATGCTTCCGTTTTAGGGGTTGATTCGCCATTCCCCCGGCCGTAGAACCTCCCCCTGGGCTGACGAGCAGCCCCCAAGCTATCAGGGAGAAAGACATGGCGATCGAATTGCCCGCCCTTCCGTGGGCCCAAGACGCACTGGCGCCGCACATCAGCGCCGAGACGATCGAGTACCACTACGGCAAGCACCACGCTGGGTACGTCAAGAAGCTCAACGCTGCGATCGAGGGGACCGACCTCGCGAGCAAGTCACTCGTCGATATCATTCGCGCTGGCGGCGGGACATTCAACAACGCGGCTCAGATCTGGAACCACACGTTCTACTGGAACAGCATGAAGCCCGGCGGGGGTGGGGCGCCCTCGGGTGCGGTTGCCGACGCGATCAACGGCAGTTTTGGCAGCTACGACGCGTTTGCCAAGGAGTTTGCCAGCGCGGCGGCCACGCAGTTTGGCTCGGGCTGGGCATGGCTCGTCGCCGAAGGGGACAAGCTTGCCATCCAAAAGAGCAAAGACGCCGAGACGCCCATCACCACCAGCGCCAAGCCGTTGCTCACCATCGATGTCTGGGAGCACGCCTATTACATCGACTACCGCAACGCGCGCCCCGACTACATCAAGGTATTCCTCGATTCGCTGGTCAACTGGGACTTCGCGAATCAGAACCTCAGCGGCTGAGTCCGGTGTCCGACCCCCGCTGGAGTCGCCAAGCGTCATTCGCTTGGGTGGCCGGAGGCTATGTTGCGGCCTTCGCCGTCGCCTGGTTGACCGTGATCTTGGTACCCGAAGACTGGTCGGCGCTCTGGACCGTCTTTGCGGCTGACGTCGCGGCGACGCTCGTGATCTTTGGCTTCTCGCGAGGCCTCCGGTGTTCGAGCATGTACGACGCCTATTGGTCAGTCGCGCCAATCATCATCGTCTTCTACTGGGTTTTCCACGCCGAGCCGGGGATTCACCCGATTCGCGCGGGTGCGGTGCTCTTCTGCGTGACTTGGTGGGGGGTTCGTCTGACCTACAACTGGTGTCGGAGCTGGCCCGGCCTCCATCACACGGATTGGCGGTACGAAGAGACGCGGGCCAAGGCCCCAAAGATCTGGTTCTTGAGCGATCTGTTCGGCATTCACATGTTTCCGACGGTGGAGGTGTTCTTTGCGCTCTCGGGCGCCTGGGTCGCTCTGGTGGTCGGGACTCGCCCGCTCAACTGGCTCGACCTCGTCGCGCTGGTGGTGACCGCCGGGGCGATCACCATCGAGACCGTCGCGGATCAACAACTGGTCGCGTTCGCGAAGACCAAGAAGCCAGGCGAGATCATCAAGACTGGGCTTTGGAAGTACTCCCGCCATCCCAACTACTTCGGGGAGCTCATGTTCTGGTGGGGGCTCTACCTCTTCGGTCTTGCCGCCGACCCGAGCTACGTATGGACCGTGGCCGGCCCGATCGCCATGACGCTGATGTTCTTCGGCGTGTCGATACCCTGGATGGACCGACGAAGTTGCGAGCGCCGCCCCGAGTACGCCGAACACATGAAGCGCGTCAACGGTTTGGTGCCCTGGTTTCCCAAGGGCGCCTAGCGCGACGTCAGGTTCCCGGAATGAACGCCGGCCAGACGATCGGATCCAAGAAGGCCGTCTGAAGGGCGAAGAGCACCAAGCCAAGCAGGGCTAGAACTCCTCCGACGCCGCGGGCTCGAGGTTCCATGACCAAGAGTGCGGTCAGCAGCCCGAGCGAACCCGCCCCGACGGCAAGGAGATCGATCCGAATGACCATCCACAGTCCTCGGGTCGGTTCGTCGAAATAGGCGAAGGTCAACGGCATCCACAACGCCGAGGTGACCATGATCAAGGCGTAGCAAGCGTTGATGAAACCGAACCCGAATGGGCCCACCCTGCAAGCGGCGGGGTCGGTTCGAACGGCGAAGTGGTACGAGAAGAAGAAGTAGCCGGCTGCGGCGAGCAGCATGGTGACGTTGTACACGGCCTTCAACTCTTCGGGGATGGTGCCCCACAGCATCTGACGGGTGTCGGGATGGGTCGCGAGCCCATACACGTAGCTCCCGAGGACGGCGATGCCGCCCACAACGTTGATGACGAGCCAGGTTTTCTTCTGCGGGTGCACGTGGGCTACGCCACCCCGCCTACTCCGAGCCCGGGGTACACAGCAGCTGGGTGTCTTCGGGGGTTTCGCCCGAGTCGCATTCGCTGAGTGAGGGGTAGCTACACACGCCAACCGAAGGGACCTGATGCTCGTCCCCGTCGCCGGGCATGCAGAAGTTGTCGCCGGTCCCGTTCCTCAGGAATGCGTCGAGCTGTCTACGCGCCGATTCTCGCCGGCGCGGCCACTCGTGCGGGTCGCGACAGAGCGACATTGGGACGTTGCACAGCGGCTCGCCCGGGAGCCCGAAGTCGTACTCGGTGTAGAAGCTCCCGCTCGTGGTCGACTCGACGGGGTCGAGCCCCCAAATGTCACGGAGGCCCGTGGTGAGGTGGGGTGCGCCCAACGTGCGCGCCATGATGTGGCCTGCGTAGGTCGACACTTGGTGGTCGCCGATGGCGACACGAGCGAGCACTTCTTTTTCGTTGGTGCCCGCGAGCGGGTTGCTCGTCACGTGGTGGCTGTACCCGGTTGGTTCGGCGCGGTCCCAGAGCATCTGAAAGAGCGCGACCAAGAACTGCTGCTCGCGAAAGTCGGTGTAGGTCATCTTGATGACGTCGAGGAACTGATTGAAGTCCACACTACGGAAAAGGAGCATGCTGTAGGGCTGCCCCATCACGCCGAGGGCGCCTCGCTCGATGTCCGGACTGAGCGCCATGACGACGGCGCCCATGATCCCGCCCTGACTGATGCCGTAGTAGTACGCTTCATCGCCCTTGATGTACTTCCCGAACTCCGGGTCTTCGGCGAAGGTCGTCTTCATCATCCGAAGCAAAAGGACGTAGTTCAAGAACCCTTGGTGCAGCCGATCGAACATCGTTTGAAGCCGGGAGACGTTCCCTCCGGCGAGGATGACTCCGATGGTGTTGAAGTCTCCCTCTGACATCCCGATCAAGTCGGTCGCACAGAACGTGTAG
>JBCCEK010000101.1:0-15306 GCA_039030295.1 Myxococcota bacterium
ACAAGATCGGCCAAGACCGGATAAATTTGGAGAGGCTGAAATGTCAGACGAACTACAAAAACCTAAGAAAGTTCGCGATATCCGCGAACGCCTCGGCAGAACCACGGCGCAACCGCCACCACCGGACCCCGAGGAAGGCGGTCTTGCCCCTCCCCCGCCTACGCTGGGAGGTGTCGCACCGCCGCCAGGCTTCGTCGGGGGACGCGCAGCCAAGAAGGCGGGGCCCTTTGGCGGATCGGCAGCCGCAGCGCCCGCGCCCCAACAAGAAGTTCGGATCGTCGTCGATGAGCAGGCGGTCGCCACCGCGCACGAGGGGAGTGGCCGGCGCGCACGCAAACTCATGTTGATCACCGGTGGCGCTGCCGCGTTCGTCGGGATCCTTCTTGGAATCCTGGCCACGGCCGTCACGCTCGACCGACGCGAGTACAACCAGGCTGTGCGCGACGGCACTGCTGTCTACGAAGGCGTCCGAGTCGCAGCCGATGAAGTGGCAGAAGCCAAACGGCTCTTGGATCGCGCAGTCGCTGCAGCCAAGGCGCGACCCGGTCAGGGGCCGAGCGTCGACTACGAAGCCATCGAGAAGCTGCGCGGCCTCTCGACTCCGTTCACCGCGGCCGACTTCGCGGGTCTGAAGTACACGAAGTTCAACCGAGAGACCGTCAACGCGCTGTTTCTCTACGCTCGCCAGGTCGACGAGCTCTGGGATGGGTTCGACAAGCTCGCAGGGCGGGTACTGCCCGATGCTCGGCGCGCCGACCTCGATGAGGCCGCTCAAGACGAAACGGCGCTCACGACCGCTCCTACCGGCTGCGTGCCAACCCTTGGCGAAGGCGGTTTTCGTTGCGGCCTCGTGTACGTGGATGTGCCCGAAGAAATGGGGTCAGGGACGACCAAGCTGAAGGTTCGTACCACCCGGAGCGGGCGCCCGTTCGATAAGCAGATCTACATGGGTCAGGACCTTCGCCAGAACGCCTCTAGCTACGTGATTCTCACGAATCCGGAGCAGTCCGAGGGCGTCCTCGGGCAGCGTCGGAACGCGTTCTCGTCGTATCGACGGGACCTCGCAGAACTTTCGCGGCTGATGAACAGCACCCTCGAGACCCAGGGGGCGCTCGAGAAGGGCCTTGGCGCGGTCGCCGGTCTCCACGAGATCGCGACGTTCTAGCAGAGCTGAAATTCCGCTTTGGTCTCATGGGGTTTCGGCTGCTCAACATTCGACGTTAGGCGTTACCGGATGCTATTCTAATGCGTGGGGTGCCACGGTTTCGATTGCGATATCAGTCGACCAACCTCGAGATGCCTCTCGGGGAGTTTGCCATTGGTCGGAGTTCGTCATGCAACCTTGCGTTGGCGGATGGATTAGTCTCGCGTCGGCACGCCGTCATCCACGTAGGGCCTGACGAAGTCGTCGTCGAAGACCTGGGAAGCCGCAACGGGGTTGCCGTCAACGGTGTGCGGATCAACGGTCCACGACGGATCACACACATGGACCGTGTGTACATCGGATCCCAGGAGCTGGTCCTGATCGACGCGGCCAAGCTCAAAGAAGGTGCGCGCGAGACGGCAGGCTACGTGGTGTGCGACTCGTGCGGCGCGATCAATGGAACTGCGAAGCGTCGCTGCGGCGAATGTGGCAAACGACTCAACTCCACTGGCGGCAAGACCCTCACCGAAGGAAGCGTCGATTCGTCGTCGCATGCATGGGGCGCCGAAGACACACGGACCGCGCGTGCGCTCGACGTCATCGGTGGCATCGCAAGCAAGGCCATCGCCATGGGACGCTTCGACGAGGCCGAGAAGATGCTCTTTCCTCACCTCGAAGGGCTTCTTGAGCGCGCGCTCCACAATCGAGCACTCAGCGACTCCGACAAAGACGATCCCGATGCGCTCTTCGCCGGCGCCACGCGATACGCGCTACAGCTATCGCAGGGCCTACGCGACACGAAGTGGATCGACTGGGTCTTTCGCATGCACGCCGCCACCGGTCGTCTCATGAGCGCAGAGACGATCGAAGAGCTTCACCGTTTGGTGCGAACGACGAACTACTCGAAGCCCCAGCATCTCCGCAACTATCTCTCTACGATCCAGGGACGGTCGTCTGACTACGGGGCCTCTGAGCGTTTCCTGCTTCGACGCCTCGAAGGGCTCGAGCAGGTCGTTGCCGCGCACTAGACCGCTCTCACCCGAGAGTGAGCGAGCGAGACGCAGGACTCGGAGTCGCTCGCAAGGCGGGAACCCGCAGGAATAGCAACGCTATTTCAAGCGGTGAGCAACGCCGCGAGCGGCTTCGAGGACAAGTCGCAGCCGGTCAGTCTCGGGTGAGAGCGGTCTCGATCTAGACCGCGTGGCGACTCGGTCGATCTGGAGACTCTCCGGCCACTCGCTTCAGGCGATCGACCGCGTCTCGCAAATCCGGATCATCCCCGACGGGCTCGATGAGAGCGAGCATCTCGTCCGACGGAGGCTCGAAGACGCGGTCGTAGAGGCGCGCTGCGACCTCGAGCCAACGGACGGTCCGAAGCGCGCAGCCCAGACGGGTGGCGCACTCCGCCAACCGGACGACGCGGTGGGTCTCGACCGAGACTCCTTCATCGAGTTGTTCCTCGAGCTCCGTCACACCGCGAGCCATCATTCGTTCCGCATCGGCAAGTCGGTTCTGGCCTAGGGCGCGTTCCACGACCTGAGACAAGAGATGGAAGGTCCAGCCTGACTCGGCGACGTCACGAACGGCCGTGGTCACGCGTTGGCCCGTAGGCACCGCACCGCAATGCGGACAAGAACTGCTCGTCCCTGGAAATGGAATCGCGCACGCGGGGCAGAAGGTCAGTGCGCCAGTGGTTCGCTGAACCCGGTTCTCTCGGCCGAGAGCCAAAAAGACCAGCTCCTGCGTCCCAACTCGAATCCGGTCGCCGTCCTCGAGCACGGCTTCTCCGATGAGCGGGCGACCGTTGAGCACCGTGCCGTTTCGGCTCTGGAGGTCTTCGAGTATCGGCTTGTCGCCAGTGAAGTCGATCCGCGCATGCTCACGCGACATCATCGGGTCATCGATGGTGACGCAGCAACTGGTGCCACGACCAATGACGACGACCTCTCGGTCGAGGTCAAACTCTTGAAGCAGAAATCTCAGCCGATATCGCAACGAGACCCCTCCCGGGTTCGATCAACCTAGCGAACGGCGCACGGCGGTGTAAATCCTACCCGCCCCTACCTCGGTGCTTACTTGTCGTCGATCTTCGGCGTCTCTTGGCGCCGGATTTCGCCGGTGATTCGATCCGCAATGTCTGCGTTCTGGTCGTCACCATTGCCCTCGGCCACCATGTTCACCAACGCACCGCTGTCTTTGCCCTTCGCAGGCTTGTTCTTGCGGAGCGTATCGATTCGCGCCGCGACCCGTGGGTCCTCGAGCACCAAGCAGTAGAATCCGTAGAACTCGTTGTTGTCGACGGCGCGCGCCTGCACGCGCGGCTCTTTCCATTCGAGCCATTGAGTCGAAGCTGCGCCGGGGGTGAGCTCGCCCTTCTTCTTTTTGGCCTTGCCGTAGCGCTTCTGGAGCGCCGCGCCGAACTCGTCGAACGACGCCCCTTCGAAGACGGACGTATCGAACGCTCGATACCGTTTCCAGAGCTTGTCGTTGATGAAGAAGAAGAAATCTTGGGTGTTCTTCGTTCGCACTCGGAGCAAGGATTCCCCGTTATTTGCAGTGAATTCACCCTTCAGATAGCTCGAATCGTAAGCGCTCGGTGTTCCATCGAACTCGAAGTAGGAGTCGCGGATCTGGCGGGTCTCTTGGGCCATTCGGTGCCGAATCCGGTCCTCTTCGATCGCGTCGGTCGTCTTTGAGATCGGTTCTTGATAGCTCTGCTCGATCTCCTTCTTGAGCTGGCGGTAGACCTGCTTTGGAGACCAACCCCACTCGATGGCTCCCATCGAGTCTTCGAGCGCGGTGGGAGACTTCTTGCTCGCGCTGCCTTGATCGGCGAACGCAACTGTACCCAACAGGAGAGCCGCGCCGACCAAAGGCGCGACGGTCGATGAACGTTGCATAGGAAAACCCCTTGGAATCAGGGTAGCACCCAGCCCAATTGGCCCAAAACTTATCGTGTTAACCCTTGGGAAAACGCGATTCGCGGTCGTCGAGGGCCAAGAAAAGCATGGTCCCGCCGGCTACCGCGGCGGGCATGAAGAAGAGGTTCACGAGGGGGATGAACAAAAGGACCCAGACGCCGGTCCCGAACCCCGCGACCGCCGCGAGGCGTCGACGGGCGAAGGCGAGCCGATCCGAGACCGACCAGTTGCGCCGTGCGGCAGGCCAATCGATGTAGTCGATCCCGAGGTAGACCGCGGTCAGCGCGAACGCCAACACCGAAACGAGCTGGCCGATCCCAGGAAGGACCAGCGACAAGAAGAAGAGCGGGCCGACGACGAAGGCGTAGACGAGCACTTTGAGAACCTCGAGCCGGACGGTCCGAACCAGGTCGGTCAACGTGCGGGCGAGCGAGAACGGTGGAGCGCGTTCGCCGGTGAGGAGACTCTCGACCGCCTCGCTGAGCGAGTCGTTGAACGGTGCCGCGACGATGCTCGAAAGCACCACGACCAGCACGAGACCGATCACGGCCAAGAGCACGCCGAGAACGACCTCGATGAAACCGTGGAGGAATTTGACCAGCGTTGCCGTCCATCCCGTCGCCTCGTTCCAGCTCTCCGGCATCCAGGCCCAGACGGCCTCCCCGGCTTCCTGGTAGAGATGGGTGGAGCCGTAGAACACGCCGAAGAGAGCGGCCGCCGTGATGAGAATGGGAAACGCCCAGTAGCGAACCAGGCCCGGATGCTTGAAGTAGACGAATCTCATGCCCGCAAAGGCGTAGGACACGCCTTGCGCGAACCCGAGCGGGGCGGTGATGACCGCGCGTGCGCCTCGTGCCTCCTTCAAAGCGCCACGGCTCCGAGTGGAATGAGCGGTTTCAAGTCCTCGTCGTCGAAGCGAAGCTGAAGGCCAAAGAAGTAGTCCCGGTTCCCGTTGATGATGTTGTCCACACCCGCGAGGATCGAGAACCTCCGGAGGAGTTCGTAGCTGGCTCGAATTCGAACACGCGGGAACGCGAACCGCCCGATGTCGAAGATGTCCATGTTGAACTCCATTCGGTCATCGAGAACGTTGACGTCCATGCCGAGGCCGCCGGTGGACTCGATGATGCCAAAGCGAAACGTCGCAAACGAGATCGTCTTGCCGAGCTCGGCAGAGAACTTCAGCCGCGTGGAACGCGAGATCTCCGTTCGGCGAAACTCGTTGGGCTCGAACAGGGGCGGAGGGCTCTGCCGGATGATCGTGTCGGTCACGTTGATGGTGCCCCGCGGGTCATCGACGACCTGGAAAAGAAAGTAACGCCCCTCTCTGGGCTTCAGGTACAGCGAGAAATACGTCTTGAAGGCGCTCGACAGGACGTTGTATTCGCTCCGGAGCTCGACGATCGTTCGCAGCCGGTTGAGCCCCCCGACGAAGGCGTTGAGACCTTGAGCGACACCCTCCACTTCGTCGATCAGGGCTTCGTCTTGGGTGAGTCGGCCGATGGTACCCTCACCACGTGCGGTGCGGCCAGATACTTCCTTGATGTCCTCGAGGACGAGATTGAGCTGGTCAGCGGCGCGATGAATCGACGCGATGGTGTCGTCGACCTCGGCGACTCCGCGATCGATGTCGCCCTTGCGTCGCTGAATGATGTCATTGAGGTCGCCGGTCGCCATCTCGACGTTCTCCATGATGTTGACGATCCGCGGGCCGGCCTCATCGGTGACGACCTTGATGTTCTCGAGCGCGTCGCTGAGGTTTCGGAGCGCGCTTTCCATGCGCTCGCCAGCCTCGTCGGTGCCGAACGCCCGCTCCAACTGCGTGGTGATTCGACGAACGCTCTGAGCGATGTCGTTCACGGTCACCAGGATGTCGTCGGTCTTGACCCCCTCCGACGCCACTCGAATCTCGCCGCCATCGGGTATCCGGGGAAGCTCAGGGTTGCCGGGGCTGATCACCAGAACTCGCTCTCCCAGCAACGAAAGACTACGCATCACGACCTGCGCGTCCTCGTAGACCGGCACCTCGCCCTCGATCCGCATATCGACACGAGCGCGGTCGCCCTCCAGTCGAATGCGCTGGATATAGCCAACCGGTATCCCAGCGACGAGCACTCGCGACTTGGTGATCAGACCCTGAACGTCGCCGAAGTACGCATGCACGCTGTAGCCGGAATCGGTCGACGCCCGTTCGTCGACATAGCGATAGACCGCCACGGTGACGATCAGCCCGAGGACCACCATCAGGCCGACTCGCGCCGCGTTCCAAGTCTCTCGCATAGGGCCCGGCGAATCCTAGCCGAAGCGGAACCAAACAGCCATCGACTCAACCACACCAGCAACCCGCTACCGCTTGCGGAGCGAGGGTCGAGCCGCTATGGCCTCCCACATTGTCCGACGGGATCGACACGATCACCGCTGCGGCGCTGGGCGCACTCCAGGGCCTCACCGAGTTCCTCCCCGTGTCGAGCAGCGGACACGTTGCTGTGGGTGCCGCGTTCGCCGGGATCCGTAGCCCGTCGTTGGCACTGACGGTCGCACTGCACCTTGGCACCCTTCTCGCGACCGTTCTGCTCCTGCACAGAGACGTCGGCGCGCTCCTCCGAGAGACGGTCGAGTCGATCCGGCACCCGAGCCGTCTGCGGGAAACCACCGAAGGGCGCCTCATCGTCGCGATCGCAATCGCGACCCTCATCACGGCTGTGCTCGGTCTGGCCCTCCGAGGTCCCGCGGAGGCCTTCGCGGCGAATCTGCGCCTGGTCGGGGGCGGTTTCCTCGTCTCCGCGGCGGTTCTTGTGGCAAGCCGCGCCGCCCATGGCCGGGTGAACGACGTGACATGGTCGATGGCAATGGCTGTCGGTGTCGCCCAGGGGATCGCCGTGCTGCCCGGAATCAGCCGGAGCGGGATCACGATCGCGACCGCCATGCTCCTCGGCCTCCGTGGGCCCGCGGCGTTTCGCTTTTCGTTTCTGATTTCGCTGCCCGCCATCGTGGGCGCGGCCATCCTCGAGGCGGGCGGTAGCGAGGGGATGAGCTCGCTCGGTGCATCCGCATGGATCGGGGGAGCGACAGCCCTCGTGACGGGATACCTGGCACTTGTGATTCTTCGCCGTATCATCGTGGTAGGTCGCCTGTGGATGTTCGCCCTCTATCTCGTCCCGCTCGGCCTGGTGCTCCTGACCCGCTGATCGCGGATGTCCGCTCATGACTGAAATCGACAAAGCTCACGCGGTGATCATGGCTGGCGGGTCTGGGACTCGCTTCTGGCCGCTGTCGCGAACCACGCGGCCCAAGCAGTTCCTCTCGCTCGGGCCCGACGATCGAACTCTGATTCGTGCCACGGCAGAGCGGGTATGGGATGTGCTCCCTCCCGAGCGAACCTGGGTGGTCACGGGCGAGAGTCAACGCGAGCAGGTCGAACGAGAACTGCCCGAGGTCCCGGCCGATCAGATTCTCGCTGAACCGGTGGGACGGAACACGGCCCCCTGCATTGGATGGGCCGCCAGCCACGTTCGCCGACGGGATCCCGAGGGCATCATGGCCGTGCTGCCGGCCGACCACTACATCAGCGATTCGGCAGGTTACGTCGAGAGCCTTCGCCGGGGCCTTGGTGCTGCCACGCACGGCGACTTCGTCACGATCGGCATTCGCCCTACCCGCCCCGAAACCGGCTACGGGTACATCGAAGTGGGCGCAGAACTCGACCCGGGTGTGTTCCGGGCACGACGCTTCGTCGAGAAGCCCAACGATCAGCGGGCTCGACAGTTCGTCGCATCGGACAAGTTCCTTTGGAACAGTGGGATGTTCTTCTTCGTCGCGTCGGAAATCCTCGGCGCGATCGACCAACACCTGCCAGGTCTTGGGGAGCAACTCGCCAAGTTCGAGGAGGCTTCACGCGCAGGCAACGAAGCCGAGGCGGTCCGCGCGGGCTACCCGGCCCTCCCTGCCGTTAGCATCGACCACGGCATCATGGAGAAGGTCGACTCGGTCAGCGTGATACCGGGCTCGTTCCCATGGTCGGACCTCGGGAGTTGGACATCGGCCTGGGAGCTTTCGGAACAGGACGAGCAGGGCAACTCGGTTCCCGGCGACGCCGTATGCATCGACGCCAACCGCAATTTCGTCGAAGCGCCTCCCGGCAAGCTCGTCACACTTGTCGGCGTCGATGATCTGATCGTCGTCGATTCGGGAGACGCGCTGATGGTGGTTCCGAGGTCCAGGGCCCAAGACGTCCGACAAGTCGTGGCCAAGCTCAAGGACCGCGACGACCCGAGAAGGTAATCGAGTGAACCCACACGTCTTTCGGCAGTACGATATCCGTGGCCACGCGGAGCGCGACTTCGACGACGCATTCGTGCGCAACCTCGGGCTGAGCCTCGGCACCTTCTTTGCGTCTCGCAAGCTTCGTCACATCGCTGTCGGACAGGACTGTCGTCTGAGCTCACCCCGAATCCACGCCGCCCTCGTCGATGGCCTCGTCGAGACCGGGCTGCGGGTCACCGACATCGGCGTCGGGCCCACTCCGCTTCTCTACTTTGCCGTGCACCACCTCGACCTCGACGGCGGTGTCCAGATCACGGGGAGCCACAATCCGCCCGATGAGAACGGCTTCAAGATGATGGTGGGCAAGGCGTCGCTCTTCGGCGCTGACATCGAAACTCTGAAGAGCACGATGGAGTCGGGGGCATTTCATCGACAACCGGGTGGCTCGTGTGAGTCTTTCGACCCCACTGGCGACTACGTCACGAAGGCCACTCAGGATATCGAGCTTGGGCGGACGGACGTCCGGTTTGCGCTGGACGCCGGCAACGGTGCGGGCGGTCCGCTCGGGATCCAAACGATGCGCGCGCTTGGACTCGACCCAGTACCGCTGTTGTGTGAGATGGATGGGACGTTTCCGGTTCACCACGCGGATCCGACCGAGCCTGCGACCCTGTCGATGCTTCGCGACCGGGTGCTCTCGGACGGGCTCGAGCTCGGGTTCGCGTTTGATGGAGACGCGGACCGGCTCGGCGTGATCGACGCCCGCGGCGAGATCATCTGGGGCGACCGCCTCATGATCATCTTGTCGCGCGCTCTGCTGGCCGCGCATCCGGGGGCCACCATCATCGGTGAGGTGAAGTGCTCTCAGACGATGTACGATGACATCGAGGCTCACGGCGGGCGAGGTATCCTCTGGAAGACGGGACACTCTCTCATCAAGACGAAGATGAAAGAAGAGGCGGCCCTACTCGCCGGAGAAATGAGCGGCCATCTGTTCTTTGCAGACCGGTACTACGGTTTCGACGATGCGACGTACGCCGCTCTTCGGATCCTCGAGATCGTCTCTCAGGCGAACGTTCCGCTCCACGAAATGCTGAGCGATGTTCCGGAGACCTTCGCGACACCGGAGATCCGCGTGCCCTGCGACGATGCGCTGAAGTTCGGAGTCGTCGACGCGATCGTTGAGCACTACAGGCCCACACACGCACTCGTCGACATCGACGGCGCGCGCATTCAGTTCGACGAGGGATGGGGGTTGGTCCGCGCGTCGAACACGCAGCCCGTCCTCGTCCTCCGATTCGAAGCGAACTCTGAGCGGAGGCTTGACGCGATCCGCGAAGAGGTGGAGTCAGTCGTCGCTCGGGTCCGCGACGGCCTGTGAATCAAGCGGCGTGAGTGAAACGTCGACGTCAGCGGTGTAGCTACCGTCCCTACCCTCCGAGGCCGCGTTCCGCCAATCGCTTGGGCCGATGACTGCGCGGGTCGGGGAGTACTCGGGGTGGAAGACCAGAAGCTCGGTGCCCTCGTGAATCGGAGCCCCGGCGAGTGACACTTGAGGGCCCTGCCCAAGATAGCGGTAGACCTTGGCCCCCGGAGGATTGGTGATCACCCGCACCACACCATCGCCTTGCGCCGCGACGGCCTCGTCGTGGAGAGGGACGCCCAGCGACAGCGCAGCCGGTTCAGGCCCGGCCGCCCGTGCCTGGACCGCGAGTTCGTACTGAGGCCCGTCGTCGGTCTCCTGCCACGGCGCCTCGCTCGGGACCGCTGTGCGCGAGGGCTCGAGACCGTTGTCGAAGACGACGAACTCGTGAGTGGCAGACGGCGCGAGCCCCGTCGCACGCGCCGGACCACGACCGACGAACACGAAGACCTGCGCGTCGGCCGGGTCGATATTGGCCGTGATTGTGCCGAGCGGTGTCGCGTTGGGCTGGGTCGCGGCGGGCGCCGGGCGCTCGATCGCGCCGGTCATGAAGAGGGCGAAAAGGCCCGCGGCGGCCGTGAGCACCAAAAGCCAAGGGATCCACGAGGTTCGTGCAGCGCCCGCTGGCGAAGGACGCGAAGGCGTCGGGGACGCGACCTCAACCGGCGCCGAGGCTGGTTCGCTTGATCGCTCTGCGGGCGTTGCGTCCTCGGAGGCACCGTCTCGAGGGGGCGTGAGAGCCCATTGCTGCGTGGTTTCGGTCGCCGAACGCAGCACCGCTTCCGAAGCAGGGCTCAGTCCCTCCAGGGCGCCGGTCGGCGCATCCTCCACGGGAGGCGGGTCATGATCGATCGGAACCTTGGCCGTCTGAGGCTCCTGTTCAGGGAACCGTACGCGGATCGTCGCCGTCACAGCCTCTTCCGGGTCTTGCGGAACGGGAGCCGCAGCTGCGGCGACGGAGACCTGAGACGGAGGCGGCGCCGAATCGACCATCACGTGCTCCGACACGACAACCGAGCCTTGAGCGGCCGGTGGAAGGGGCGGCGGAACCGTGGAGCGCCTTGGCGCCGGCGCGGAAACTCGCTCGGGTTCCTCCTCGGGAGGCGGCGTCGTCACCGGCTGCAACTCCGGATCGGGGTCGCCGCCTGCGACTTGGTGTTCCTTTTGGGGTTCGGGCTGCCGAGCTTCGGGTGGGTCCTCTGGTCGCGCCTCTCGCTTGAGCTCTTCGGTGATGGGCCTCGGGATTGTGATCCGCGCGGTAACGGGTTCTTCGGCGGGACCCTGCAGACCGGGTTTGCTCTCCACTGCGTCGTCGAGCGAGCGCGAACCTGGATCGCCGAGAAGCTCGTCCAGCTCCGCGTCGAGTTCTTCCGGATCGATCGCCTCGGCCTCGGGTGCGGGCGGCCTTTCGCTTTCGCGCACCAAGCGCGCCAACACCCTCCGAGACGCACCGCGGTTGAGTGGGATGAGTGAGGCTTCGATCGCGTCATGGAGGTGCTTCAGGTCTCGGGGCGGTTCGCCCGTTGCGCTCTCGCGCACGAGCTGAAGCAGATAGGGAGGAACGCCCGGCCCTGCGGCGACCAGGAGCTGCTGGAGGACGGAAACCAGCGAGCGGGCGGCCTCGTCAGGCTCGGCACGCTTGGCCGACGAAGCGACGACGACCGAACCTTCTGCGGTAACCCGGACGTCATCGGCTTGAAGCGTGACAGACTCCTGGAGAAGGCCCTCGCACGCCTCTAGAGCGACGAACGCGCCAATCTCGAACGGTAGACGGTCGCCACGCTGCTCGAGCTCCCGAACCAGCTGCCCCACGCCCACGTCTACGTTCATCGCTCCCCCCTTTAGTCCCCGGGCGGACGTACACACACGCCCTGAGCCAGCAAGTACTCCTTGACCTCGGCGACAGTGTAGTGACCGTCGTGAAAGATAGAAGCCGCAAGCGC
The DNA here is from genome assembly GCA_039030295.1 of Myxococcota bacterium. Classification (GTDB taxonomy): domain Bacteria; phylum Myxococcota_A; class Polyangia; order Polyangiales; family Houyiibacteriaceae; genus SG8-38. Next base: position 11,695 of record JBCCEK010000101.1, read on the forward strand.
CGCATCCGCCCCACCGGACGCCAAACCCTCGTAGACGTGGCCCAGGTCCCCGACCCCACCCGACGCGATGACCGGGATGGGGACGGCGTCTACAACTGCCCGAGTTAACTGGAGATCGTAGCCATCCTGGGTGCCGTCGCGATCCATGCTCGTCAGGAGAATCTCACCCGCGCCGAGATCTGCCACCTTTTTGGCCCAGGCGATCGCGTCGAGGCCTGTGTCGCGCCGCCCGCCGTGCGTGTAGACGTGCCAGGTGCCCTCGGAGCCGGGAACCCGCTTGGCGTCGATCGCGACCACGATCGCCTGAGCGCCGTACGCCTCGGACACCTGAGCCACGAAGTCCGGGTTCGAGACCGCTGCGCTGTTGATCGAGACTTTGTCGGCGCCAGCATGAAGCAATTCTTGAACGTCACGCCGCTCGCGGACGCCGCCACCCACGGTGAGTGGCACCGCGACGGTGCTCGCGGTTCGGTCCACGAGGTCGAAAAGGGTCCGGCGCCCTTCGTGGGAAGCTGTGATGTCGAGGAATGTGATCTCGTCGGCGCCACCCTCGCTGTAGCGCTGGGCAGATTCGACGGGGTCTCCGGCATCGCGGAGCCCAACGAAGTTCACGCCTTTGACGACGCGGCCGTCCTTAACATCGAGACATGGAATGATCCGCTTGGCGAGCATCAACCCTCCTCTAGCGCCGCAAACCCTTCAGACAACGTAAACGCCCCCGAATAGAGCGCGCGTCCGCACACCGCGGCGCGTACGCCTGCTCGGGCGAGGTCACGAAGGTCGTCGAGCGCCCCGATGCCGCCCGAAGCGATCACCGTGGCGTTCATCTGGGACTGGAGCTCGGCGGTGCCGGCGACGTCCGGGCCGTCTTTGGTGCCGTCACGCTGAATGTTGGTGTAGAGCGCCGCCGCGATCCTCCACTGATCGACTTCAGCGGCAAGCGTCGAGACAGTCTGGGCACTCTGCTCCTGCCATCCCTCGACGGCGACTTGACCGTCGCGCGCATCGATCGCGATGACGACCGCGTCGGGGTACGTCGCGCAGATCGCACGCGCCTTGTCGGGAGCCTTGACGACGACTGTGCCGAGCACGACCCGCGACGCACCCGCTTCGATCCACTCGCGTGCGACATCGCCGTCCCGCACGCCGCCACCTACCTGTACCTGCAGCGAAGTGGCGCGCAGAATGCCACCGATGGCGTCCACGTGTGCCGGGCGGCCCGACCGTGCCCCTTCGAGATCGACCACATGAAGGCGCGCGGCGCCCTGTTGCTCGAATCGCTCCGCGGCAGCGACCGGATCGTCGTCGTACACGGTCACCTGGTCGTAACGCCCCTGGTGGAGGCGGACGACTTTGCCGTCGAGCAGGTCGATCGCCGGGATCAGCTCCATGCCACGTCTCCAAGAAAGTGCCCGATGAGGCGCGCACCCGCGTGCTGGCTCTTCTCCGGGTGAAACTGACAGGCCAACACATTGTCGCGCGCGATGGCCGCGCAAAACTCGTGACCGTAATGGGCCGTCGTCACGGTCAGCGAGGGGTCGCGGGGGACGGCGAAATAGCTGTGGACGAAGTAGTACCAGGACCCATCCTCAAAGACGGGGTGAACGCTCTTAACCCGGTTCCATCCGATGTGAGGAACCTTCAGGCGCGCACCCGCTTCATCGCGTAGGTCGTTCGAGAACCGTTGGACGACACCCTCGAAGACACCGAGCCCGGCGGCGCCTGGCGCCTCCTCGCTCGACTCGAACAGCGCCTGCATGCCGAGGCAGATCCCGAGGTACGGGCGGCCGGTCGCGATGTACGAAACCACCGCTTCGCCAATGCCCGTGTCGAGCGCCGCGGCGCATTCCTTGAACGCCCCTTGCCCGGGCATCACGAGCCGGTCAGCGCTCTGGAGCGTGTCCGGATCGGAGGTCAGCACCGGGACGGCACCCGCACGCTCGAACGCCTTGGCGACACTGTGCAGATTCCCGAGCCCTAAGTCGACGATCGCGACGCGCGTCGCAGTCATTCCGTCAACGTACCCTTCGTCGAGGGCACGCCCTGCACCCTCGGGTCGACCTCGGTCGCCTGCCGAAGGGCGCGCGCGAACGCCTTGAAGCTGATCTCGACCACGTGGTGAAGGTTGTCCCCCGCGTGCTGGCGCATGTGCAGGTTGCACTGCGCGCCCCGAACGAAACCCTCGAAGAAGACTTCGGCCAACTCGGAGTCGAAATCACCGATCTTCGCCTTGGGAAGCGAAACCGCCCAAACGAAGAACGGCCGCCCAGAAAGATCCAGCGCGCAAGTCACGCAGGCCTCATCCATCGGCAGCGTCGCTGCGCCGTACCTCCGGATGCCCGCCTTCTCGCCCAGCGCCTGCGCGACGGCCTGCCCGAGCGCAATGGCCAGGTCCTCGGTGGTGTGATGGCCGTCGATGTGTGTGTCGCCGGTCGCACGGACCCGGAGATCGATGAGACCGTGCTTGGCGATCTGTTCGACCATGTGGCTCAGAAACCCGATCGGGGTTTCCACCTCGTACTTGCCGGATCCGTCGAGGTTCACCTCGACCGAGATGTCAGTCTCTTGGGTCCGACGTTCGATCGTCGCCATGCGTCCCATCACGGCGCAACCATAGCCCGTAAAGCGCGTCCGTCTATCGGGACTTCATGTGAGAAAGAACCTCGTCCAGCTTGCCCTTGAGATCCTCGTTGTCGGGCTCGCTCTGAAGGGCCAGCTGTAGATTCAACTTGGCCTGCGGCCAGTCCTCGTTCTTGATCGCTCTGTGCGCGCGCGAGAAGAAGACGCGCGCCTTGCTGGACCGCACCATCACCCCCCCGGGAGGTCGTACGGTTCGTCGGGTCTCGTCGGCCCTGCTTGCCGTGTAGCGAGTCTTTCCCTGCTCGAGCCCCTCGTCGTACAGCTTGCGCTTGGTGGGGTCGAGCAACACTCGGTACGCCTCGCTTCCCAACCGGTAGAGTGACATATGAAGGTCGATCTCTTCGGTCGGGGCGCCGACAAACTTGTCGGGATGGTGCTCGCGCGCGAATCGGTGGAACGCGGAACGGATCTGATCGGGGGTGGCCGCGCGGATGACCCCGAGGACGGTGTAGTAGTCTTTGGAGTCGGCCCCGTCGGACATCGCTACGCCCTCATCTTGGCTTCGTGCCGCGCCCGAAGTGCCGCTACCTGGTCATCTGGAAGTTCGCCGATGAGCCGGATCGCGATCTGCTGCTGCTGCCCGGTGCCCACATCTTGGGCTCGGACATTGAGAGTCCCGTCGGCGTCGATCATGAAGCGAACCGCGATCTGGACCTTGCCTCGAGCCGCGGGCCTCAGGCCGTCGAGAACCACTTCGCCGAGAAGCTGGTTCCCCTGAATGTTCCTCGACTCGCCTTGGCAGATCCGTACGACCACGGTCTCCTGTTTGTCGCGAGCCGTGGTGAACATCTTCGTCTGGCCCGCCGGGATCGCCGAGTTCTTGCGAATGATGTGCTCGCAGTAGCCGTCGACGGTCTCGACGCCGAGTGAAAGCGGCGTGACGTCGAGCAGGAGCGGCGTGGCGGGCGTGGCCTCGCCCACCGGAACGACCCCGGTCATCGTTGCGACGTCTTCGTCGATCGGGACGTCGAC
>JBCCEK010000102.1:0-15298 GCA_039030295.1 Myxococcota bacterium
AGCGAGCAAGAAGAGTGGCAACAAGCCAAACAATGTTCGCAAGATTCGGATCGAGCGCATGATGTCGAAGGCGGAGTTGGCTCGTCGCGCGAACCTATCGGTGTTGACGATCGATCGCGTCGAGAAGGGTTTTGGATGTCGAATGGACACAAAACGAAAGATTCTCGAAGCTTTGGGTCTGAGGCTCGCCGACCGTGTACGTGTGTTCGGCGAGGAGGAGTGATGCACCTGCATGGCGGCGGAGGGGAAGAACTTAATCGGCGTCGATATCGGTTCGAGCTCGATTAAAGTTTGTGAAATCAAAGAGGGGCGTAAGGGAGCGCGTACGATTACGCGCTTCGGCTTCCACCCATTGCCTGCCGAGACCATCGTCGACGGGCACATCATCAACTCGGGCGCCGTCGTCGAGGGGCTCGAGAAGCTGTTCTCCCGCTCCAAGCGGCGGAACATCGCCCTCCGCGCGAGCGGGCACAGCGTGATCATCAAGAAGATCACCATGCCGCTGATGACCGCGGGTGAGCTGCAAGAACAGATCAACTGGGAGGCCGAGCAGCACATTCCATTCGATCTCGAAGAGGTTCACGTCGACTACGAAGTGCTTCATGAGCGCACCGACCACGGCCAGATGGACGTGCTGTTGGTCGCGGCCAAAAAGGAAGAGATTACCGATCTCACGAACCTAGCGATGGAAGCTCGACTCCGTCCGATGGTGGTCGATCTCGACGCCTTCACGGTCCAGAACGTGTACGAAATGGGCTACGGGGTGGCTCAGCCCGACCAAACCATCGTGTTGGTTCACGTCGGCGCGGCAACGACCACGGTCAACATCCTGGCCGACGGGACGACCGCCTTCACCCGCGACATTGCGAACGGCGGAAACGGGATCACCGAGGAGATTCAGCGGCAGCTTGGCATCAACCGGGACGAGGCCGAGTCCTACAAGTGCGGGGGCGAAGGCCGGGGGATCGTGCCCCGTGAGGTGCCCGAAATCGTCAATCAAGCGGTCGAACAGCTCGCTGGCGAGATTCAGCGCTCGCTCGACTTCTACTTGGCGACGAGCGGAGACCGTGAGCTGTCGCGGGTCTACGTCTCCGGAGGTACGGCGAATGTGCAGGCACTCCTCGACATCATCGAGGGGCGCTCGCAGGTGCCGGTCGAGGTCCTGGACCCCACTCGGGTGGCCGATGTCGACGAACAAGCGGTCGCGGACCTTCAAGGCCGTGGCTCACAGGCAGTGGTCAGTATCGGCCTCGCGCTACGCAAAGAACGGGAGCGGAACTGATGGTTCGCATCAATCTGCTGCCCACCGACAAGAAGCGCCGCGCGCGTCGCGCCGCCGCTGCGCCCATGCCGAGTTCCGACCTCAGCCTGGGGATGTGGGGCGCGGTCTATGGCGGAGCCATCGCGGTATGGCTCGCAGTGCTCGGGGTTCTCTACTTCGTGCAGAGCGCTGACCTCGGCACGCTGTCTGAAGAGAACAAGACGCTCGAGGCTCGGCGCAACGAGTTGCAGGGCAAGACGAGTGGACTTGCCGAGGTCGAAGGGCGTCTCGAAAAGAGCCGACGGCTCGAGCAAGTCGTACAGGAACTCGAGCGCGCTCGGCGGGGTCCAACGCGGGCAGTGATGGAGCTTTCGCGGGTGCTGAGTGACCCCGGGGGACCGACGATCAACCCCGAAGAGCTCGAACAAATGCGGCAGGATAACCCTCTCGCAGGCTACAACGAATCTTGGGACGTGAGGCGTCTGTGGCTCACGCGGTTCGAGGAAATCGAGCGCGAGTGCAAGATCGAGGGGATGGGGCGCTCGAATGAAGACGTGGCTGAGTTTCTTCGCCGGCTCACGCTGAGTGAAATCTACGAAGACGTGACATTGCAGCGGACCCGTTCGGCGCTCGACCCGGAAACTGGCCTCCAGACCGTAGGCTTCGATATTACCTGCAGGGTGAAGTACTGATATGGCCGACTTCGAAGATACATTCCTCGGGCTGCCCGTGTGGGCGAAGGCACTCGGGGTCGTGCTCGTCATCGCGCTGTTGAGCGCCGCGTACTACGCCATCGTGTACAGCAGCATCAGTGGCCAGCTCGAGGCATCGAAGCAGCAAAAGGCCCAGCTCCAGAGCCAGATTCAGGACGCGGAGCGACGAGAGAAGCAGTACCTCGAGCTCACGCAGGAGCTTTCGAACCGCGAGGTCGCCGACCGTCAGAACCGCCGGATCCTCCCGGAGGACGCGGAGATCGCAGCGTTCCTTCAGGATCTCAACCGCGTGGCGGAGTTGAGCGGTCTGACGATTCGGCTGGTCGAGCCCCGACCGGAGCAGCGGCAGGAGCTTTACTCGAAGATCCCGGTCGTTCTGGCGCTCACAGGCCGATACCACCAGCTCGGCAAGTTCTTCTACAACGTAAGCAAGCTGGATCGCGCGATCAGCATGGAAAACATCCGAATGACCCAACCGCGGCAGCTGCCGTCAGGGGAGGTGGTCGTCAACGTCGACGTTCGCGCGACGACGTACCGACGACCTCCGAACTAAGGGAGTGACATGGTGACGGGGGTGTTCATGAGATTCTGGTTCCTGGTAGCGTGCCTGACGCTGGTCGGCGCAGTGGGCTGCGGAGACGGAGAAGACGAAGAGGAGTTCAAAGGGTTCTTGACCGGGAACACTCAGGAAAAGAAACCGCCCACTCCGGAAGAAGTCCAGGCCGCCAAAGTTGCCGCCGCAAGGGAAGCCCAGTCGCATGTGTTCTCGGACGACGACTTCAGCGAACTCGACGTGCAGAATCGAGACCCGTTCCGGTCTTACGCGCGAGCGTTCAAAGCGCAGGCGGCCGCACCCGCACAACGTCGCGTACTCATGCCGAGCACGAGTCTCGACGAGATGAAGCTCATCGCCATCGTCACTGGTATTGCGACGCCGCGGGCCATGCTTACAGACACCGCGTCGGTAGGACATGTGGTGCGCCGTGGGGACTACATCGGTCGCCCCGAAGTCGTTCAGACCGGAGGCGGAGAGGGAATGGCGGTCACACTGAACTGGCGTGTGGATAGGATCCGTGCAGGTTCGGTGGTTTTGACGCGCGAAGACCCGTCTTCTCCGGACAAGCCGCCGCTCACTCGTGTGATGCCGTTGCACGAAGGTGGGCAACCCATGCCGCTCGCTTCTCAGACAAGCGACCCCCAATAAAACAAACCGGAAAGAATCCGGTCGTTTTCTTGCGCCGGCGCTCTCCGCCGTTCGATGATTAACGAGCTGGCAGAGGAGTCAGGAATGCGTATTCATTGGGGTCTCGCTATAGCCTTGGGGGCAACGATCGCGTCGGGCAACGTTGCTCAGGCACTCGGACCCGAAATCAACCGAGTTCAAATCAACGGAGCCCGCGATCAAGCGCAGGTTTCGATCGAAGGCGCATTTGATGATCCGCAGTACGCGGTTCGCGCGCGCGAAGGCGGGCGTCTCATCGTGATCGATGTGGACCGAGCCGCACTTCCCTCGAACGGAATCGAAACGCTTGGCAGCAATGCGCTCGTCTCCCGCACCGTCGCGAGCACGACGGCAAGGGGCGCGCGAATCGAGCTCAGCCTCACCAGCAAGGCGACCTACCACGCCCGTGCGACCCGCGGCCGGATCACCGTCAAGCTTCAACGAGGCGAGGGCGTGTCCGACTCCGGTCACAAGGGTCGTCCTACGAAACGCGAGGGCGCCGAGATCGAATCGGTCAATCTCGAGAAGAAGAACGGTCGCGACCGGGTGGTGGTCGAGGTCGACGGTGACGTCGAGTTTCGCGTGTCGACTCGCGACGGACAAGCGCCGAGGCTCGAGGTCTTGGGAGCGCATTTCTCGTCGGGGTCGAAGCGACGAATCGAAGCGCCTAGCGGATCCAGCGTCGCATCGATCGAGCTTTCCCAGAACGGCGATCGTGCCGTCATCCAAGCATTCGGGTTGAATGGCGAATCTGGCACCGCGATTCGGTCCGGCAAACGCATCGTCTGGATGTTCTCCCCGAAAGTCGTGGAGCAACGACCGCCAAGCCGCACGATTGCGCGCGAAAAAGACTACGCTGCAGAAGTCGACGGCCCCGAGGTAGCCGGGTTCTTGAGCAAGATGCCAGCTCAATTGGGGACCAAGAACCGCAAGTACTCCGGTCGGCGAATCGACCTCGACTTCAAAGATGCGGACATCCACAACATCCTTCGACTCCTCTCTGAGGTCGGAGGCGTCAATGTGGTGACCGCCGACAACGTCGCGGGCACGGTCACGATTCGAATGAAGGACGTGCCTTGGGATCAGGCGCTCGACGTGGTGCTTCAGGCCAAGGGTCTGGGGATGGTTCGCCAGGGGAATCTGATTCGAGTCGCACCGTTGTCGCAGCTCGAGCAGGAACGTGAAGCCGCGATCGCTCGCCAGAAGCAGCAGGAGCAACTCGCGCCGCTCGAGACGCGCCTCGTCCCGGTGAGCTACGCGGAAGCCCAGAACCTTCAGCCGCGAGTCCGGGAGCTCCTGAGCGAGCGAGGGTCGGTTTCGGTGGATGACCGCACCAACATGCTCATCGTTCGGGACATCGTCGGCCAGCTCGACAACGTCGAGGACCTCGTGCGCAGTCTGGACACGCAGACCCCGCAGGTCTTGATCGAGGCGCGCATCGTCGAAGCGGCGTCGACCTACTCGCGCGACATCGGCATTCAGTGGGGCGGTTCCGCGACGCTCAGTAGTGCAACCGGCAACCCGACAGGGCTTCGGTTCCCATCCGACATCGGCATCGCGGGTGGCGTCCCGATCGACAACGCACCGACCCAGGGGCTTTCACCGTTCACGCCGACGGTCGCCAATCCAAACTTCGCGGTCAACCTGCCTGCCGTCACAGGTAACGGCTCGGGTGGTGCTCTTGGGTTGTCGCTCGGCAGCTTGAGCGGGGCCGTCAACCTGAACGTTCGTCTGAGCGCGGCCGAAGCGGCCGGCTCGGTGCGTATCATCAGCTCACCGCGCGTCTTGACGCTCGACAACGAAGAGGCGTCGATCTCTCAGGGCACGTTGATCCCGTTTTCGCAGGTGAGCGCTCAGGGTGTGAACACCGCCTTCCAGGAGGCCAAGCTCGAGCTCAACGTCACGCCGCACGTGACCGCAGATGGCTCGGTTGCGATGAACGTTCGAATCACCCGAAACGAGCCTGACTTTGGTAACACCGGCGCCAACGGCGACCCGACCATTCTCGAGCGCGAAGCGCAGACGCAGCTTCTGGTCGACGACGGGGACACCGCGGTCATCGGCGGTATCTACACGCGCAACACGGGTCGCAACATCGACCAGGTTCCGTTCTTCGGAGACATTCCGGTGCTCGGTGTGCTTTTCAAGCGCCGCCGATTCAACGAGAGTCGGAACGAGCTGCTGATCTTCCTGACGCCTCGGATCGTCAACCGGTCGCTCGCGCTTCCGGAATAGCGCGACTCACGGGTCCTTGGGCCCGTTGAGGCAGCGACCGTAGCGGGTCGACCACTGCGCGACCGTGTACTCGTGGAGCGGCGGGTGACGCTTGGCGTCCTTCACGAACGCTCGCACGAGTGGGCAGGGATCTTTCGCGCTCACGTGGTCCGGGAACGCGACAAACCTCTGGTCGAGTGGCAGCGCGAGATTCTCCTCGATCGCCGCCCAGTCCACCGGGGTCGGGAACTGCCGAATCAGGTGCGTATAGCGGAGCCGATGGTACGCCCCACGAACGACGTCGTCCGCGCGAAAGTGGGTGTTGGAGACGTTGTGATGGTGAAGGGCGGCGCGGGGCTCGACGTGAACCGCATGGGTCCAAAGGTTATCGGTGTCGGTCCACGCGCGTCGGGCGGTGACGCTCACGGCCAAGAACGCGACGGCCAGGAGTGCCGCCGAAGCGGTCCGCCAAGCGCGTGGCTGCACAAGTCGCACAACGCCGAAGGCGATCAGCATCGAGACGCCTAGAATCGATGGATAGAGGAGGCGTTCCGCGAGATCCGTGATCAAGCGTGCGAACCAGTGCGATTGCAGGAGTGCCGGCGCGTAAAGGAAGGAAAGGGCGGTGACCCAGTCGAGCCGGCGATGCTTGATCGCGGTGACGCCCCCGAGGATGCCAACGGCAAGGAGAGCCGCGCCGACGACGGCGTAAGGAAGAAGGCGCGCGCTGACGAGCTCGACCGCCGCGTAGCCGTGGTTGGGGGCGATCGGGAAGGGCCACACCGTCATCAACAGCGATTGGCCGATGTTGTGGAGGCCGAGCACGAACCGCATCCAGCCTTCAGCTTGGTGCGCCAAGTTGCCAGTGAACATCTGAATGCCTGGTGCGCGGGGCAGCGACAACTGGAACACGACGCCGCATGCGAGGACGAGCATCACGGGGAACGCCGTGCGCCACCGTTCACCCGACGTCGTCGCTCGGAGCGCCCCGAGGAGCGCTACCAGCGGGGCGAAAATCAGCGCGGACTCCTTGAAGAGCGATGCGACGAGCAGCGTCGTCGCGGCGGCCCACCCAGTCCTTGCGGCGGGTGCACGGAGCGCAATAGCACACGCCATCACAGTGAGGGTGAACGCCACCAGGTCGGCTTGGGCGACGATGGCGCTCACCGCTTCGGTGTTGAGCGGATGGGCTGCGAAGAGGAGTCCGACCACGAATGTCGTGTCGGCCGAGGCTCGAAGGCGACGGAGCAGGTGCATTGCCGCGCCGACGGCGAGGACGTGGAGGAGGGCGCTCAGCAAGCGAAACGCCCATGGCGTGTCTGGCGACAGGCCCCACAACGCTCGCCACACCAAGGGCATCAACGGGCGCCATGTGGTGAAGCCGACGCTCGCCGGCCGGCCCCAGAAGTCCCGAATGAAGGCCTCCCACGGGGGCGCGTCGCCGTTGACGATGGGGTTTTCGTGCAACGCGTGCCGATCGTCGAACACGAACCCTCCGTCGGCGACGAGGAGCCCAACGCCTGCGGCGACGAACAGAGGCACGACCTCTCGCACGGTCCATCGTGCGGGCGTCGGGGAGGCATCGGCGACCGGCATGCCGCTCGGAGCATAGCACTAAGAAACACGCGCCCCGGGGTGAGGCCCCGACACGACAACGATAGCCGCAGAGTAGCCGCCATGGGCTGCGCCTCGTATGCTCCCCCCGTGCGTGTGTACCTCTCGGGCCCGATGGGGGCCGGAAAATCTACGGTCGCCTCGGCCGTTGCCCAAGCGCTCGACACCCAGGCCGTGGATCTCGATGCCGAGGTGGAAACGCGCGCCGGGAAGACGATTCCCGACATCTTCGCCGAACGTGGCGAGGCAGGGTTTCGAAAGCTCGAGCGAGAGACGCTCCATGCGCTACCCAAGACGGTGGGCGTCGTGGCGCTTGGAGGGGGAACCGTGGTCGACAACGCGACCCGTCAGTCCCTCCTCCGAGAAGGCATTGTCGTGACCCTCACCGCGCCACCGACCACGCTTGCCGCCCGGGTTGGGGACGGCGTCGGCCGACCCCTACTTGGGGCGGACCCGCACGCGGACATCTCCAGGCTCCTTGAAGTGCGGGCCCCGGCATACGCGGAGGCCCACGGGACGGTCGACACGACGTCGGGCGACACCGGTGACATCGTCCGCGAGATCCTCGCGATTCGCGACCGCGCGCCGATCGTCGTGCCGCTCGGGCTGCGCACCTACGGGGTCGAGGTCGGTCGCGGGATTCGCCACCGGGTCGGTCCCTATGCGGCGGCACAGACCGAAGGGGACGCGGTCTTGGTCTTCGACGGAGAAGACGACCGGCCGTGGCCCGAAGAGGCGGCTGCGGACTTGGTTTCGGTCGGCAAGACCCCGATCGAAGTCCGACTGCCCGGCACCGAAGCGACCAAGACGATCGACAGCGTCGAGAAGATTTGGGACACCGCGCTCGAGCGAGAGGTCGACCGACGCGCGATCGTGATCGGGGTGGGCGGTGGCGTCATTGGGGATCTGACCGCGTTTGCCGCCTCGACCCTTCTTCGCGGCGTGGCCCTCGGCCAGGTTCCGACGACGCTCCTCTCGATGGTCGACAGTTCGGTCGGCGGCAAGACCGGGTTCAACCGCGCGCGCGGCAAGAACCTCGTCGGCACGTTCTACCAACCACGGTTTGTGCTGTGTGATGTCGACACGTTGTCGACGCTTCCCGACGCCGAACGCGTGTCGGGGCTTGCCGAAGTGGTGAAGAGTGCGTGGCTCGACTCTGAGGCCTCCGTGGCGATGCTCGAGCGCGACGCAGACGCCCTGCTCGAGGGGGACCCCGAGGCGACGATTCGTGCGGTTCGCATGTCGGTCGCGCTGAAGTCACGGATCGTCCAGGAGGACGAGCTCGAGTCGGGACGCCGGATGCTTCTCAACCTCGGTCACACGGTCTGCCACGCCCTCGAAGCGGCGAGCGACTACCAAGGACTCAGGCACGGGGAGGGCGTCGCCCTCGGGATGATCGCCGCCATGCGCGTCGCGGCCAGGCTCGGAGGCGGGCGACATCAAGAGACGGACCGTCTGACCGAACTGATTCGGCGACTGGGTCTCCCGATCGACCTCGACGAGCGTCTCGGTCCGCGGGTGCTGGAGTTCATCGGCTCGGACAAGAAACGCCGAGGCGACCAGATTCACTTCATAATTCCGGGGGTTCCCGGCGAGACCGAAATCCGATTGGTCGGCCTCAAAGACGTCCGAAACGCCCTCGCCACCGGGTAACTACCGGAAATTTGGCGGTTCCATCGCGGCCTCGATACCATGAAAGCACCCTTTGGAGGGGCTCTATGCATCGATTCATCATCGTAGCTTTGGCGGTTCTCTTGGTTGCGAGCTGCGACCGGTTTCCCGACAACGGATTGCAAGTGGGCGGCATGCTCCCGCTCGAGGACGATTGCACGGTCGACCCGGCCACCGAGCTTCGCCGGTCGAGCGGGCTCTGGGACACGAAAGTCCTCCGGAACTACATTGTGACTCCGCTGCTCGAGAACTACATCGTCAGCCGGGCCCTGGATATCCAGGCGGAGCAGAACAACCTTCAGGTGACCAACCTGGAGATCACCTTGCAGACGCCGGATGGGGTCAACCTCGTGCTTCCGGAAGGCTTTCCGAACCCTTACAGCGTGACCGCAACAACCGTGCTTCCGGCCGCGGTCGACGATGGATTCACCTCAGGAACCACCCGGTCGGTGGGTGTCCCGCAGGACTACGAGCTGATCGTGGCCGACGCCGTCGAGGCCGCGGGCTTCAACCAAGTGATCGTGGTGATGGAAGCCGTCGGCACGACCATGGGTGGCTTCACACAGAAGTCGGGCCCCTTCTTCTGGCCCGTCACCTTCTGCTTCGGCTGCCTCGATTTCTGCCCCACCCAACAGGCGGCCGATAACCTGACAGACGAGCAAATCGCCCGCCTCGACGCCTCCTGCCAGCCGGGCCAGGACATCTACCCCTACTGCACCTTCCCCCCGACCCCCACCGAAGAGTAGGGTCACTCCGCCCCTCCAAAACCCCACTGTTTCCATCGGCTTAGCGGCCGCACCGCGAAAACCCGAAAAGCGGCCTGTCACCACCGCAGGTTCGTTACGCCCCGTCGCTAGCGGACGGAGAACGTGAATGGGGGAACGAGTGCGATGTGCTCGGCGCCCAGGATCATCAGCGCGCTCCGCCAAGGATCGAGAAGTCGTCGCTGGTCTACGCCGGCCTGCCGGGCGAGCCACAGTCTGGTGAGGACGTCGACGTCATCGCTCCCGTCGGTGCCGAGCAGTTCGTTGAGGGCGTCGAGCACCCCTTTGGTGTCGGGCCATATCTCGACGGGAGCGTCGCTCCCGAGTCCCCCGCTCGCGCGCGCCTTGTCGAGCGCATCGCTCAGGCCCGCCATCTCGTCGACCAAGCCCTTGGCCTTGGCGGACCGCGCCGTGAGAACACGCCCTTCGGCGGCGGCCAGCACCGCGGGGCGGTCCATCTCTCGACCCTCTGCGACGCGCTCGATGAATCGGTCGTAGGTGTCCTTGAGCAGCCCCTCGAAGGCCTTGCGCTCGCTGGGCGTGAGGGCGCGGACGGGGGTCGACCAGGCGGCCCGCTCGCCCCGCTGAAGCACGTATGTATGGACTCCGAGGTCGTCGGCCAGCCCCTCGAAGTTGAACTTGCCGCCAACCACGCCGATCGAGCCGACGATGCTGTCCGGATGGGCCAAGATTTCGTCCGCCGCCGAAGCGATGTAGTAGCCGCCGCTCGCGGCCATGTCCCCCACACTGGCGATCAAGGGCTTGGCTTCGGCGAGTCGGCGAGCCGCATGCCACATCCGGTCGCTGGCCAACGCCGAACCCCCAGGTGAGTTGATGCGCATGACCACCGCCTTGACGTCGTCGTCCTCGGCGAGCCGCTCCATCTCACGAATGAACGGGCCCGCCACGGCCTCGCCCATCGACCTGTGCTCCCCGTCGACGATGTTCCCCGTGACGAACACCAAGGCGACACGCTTGCCACGGCTCTTCGGCTTATCCTCGTCGCCACTCAGCAGCTCGAAGAACTGGCGCACCGTCAGCTTCTCTTGCGCCGGCACCATCCGTACTCGGTTGATGCTGTCGACCCCGGCCGCGTCTTGGATCGCGTCACGGGCTTCCCCAAGGAACTCCACCGCGTCGATCAGCCCGGCGCTCTCCGCCCGGGCCGAGTCGTAGGGTCCTTTGTCGATCAGTGCCTTGGCTTTGGTCGTGTCCCCGTCAGCGCGTTTCGCCGTCGCGTCGACGAGCGACTTGTAGAGGTCGTCGAGGATCGCGTCCATCGACTCTTTGGCCTCTGGCGGCATGTCGTCCCGAATGAACATGTCGCCAGCACCTTTGTAACGCCCCATGTGAACGATCTCGGCCTGGACGCCGATCTTCTCGAGGAACGAACGGGCGTACACCATGATCGCTGCGGGCCCGATAAGGTCAAGCACGCCCGCCGGCGTCATGCTGACTCGGTCGCACGCATTGGCCAGGACGAGGTACGCGACGTTGTCGGCGGTCTCGAAGTGACAATGGACGGGCCGTTCGCCTGACTCCCGAAAGCTGTTGAGTGCCTCCACCAAGTCGGGTGCGCTCCCATAGGCTCCGCCAAGGGGCCCGACCCGGACGAGTAGACCCCGAACCAGGTCGTCATCGCGCGCGGTCCAGACCTGCTCGAGAATGTCGTAGAGCGTCGGCCGCGGCCGGGCGAACGGCTCGTGTTCCGATCCGTCGACGTAGGGCTCGAGGATCCGGAGCTCGCGCACCTCGGGTTCGCTCGGTGTGGCCTCGGTTTCGTCGCAGCCCACCGCTGCGAGAAGCGCCACGATGGACACGGTCAGCAAGGCTCGGAGGCGTCGGGTGTTGTTCATGGTTGCGTCGCTTCAGGCTCTTCGGGCGTGGATGGGTTGGGTTGTTCGGGTTCGGGCAACTGGACGCGCGGTTCGATCCGCTTGATCGCGGCGCGCGCCTCGGACACGTGCGTCCCGGATGGCCGCCGCTTGAGATAGGTGTAGTACGCCGAGACCGCCTCATCACGCTTGCCGAGACGCTCGTAGGCCTCTCCCAAGCTGAAATACCCGTCAGGATGGCCTCGCTGAGCGGCGCTCCGAAAATACCGGACCGAAAGCGCGTAGTCGCCGGATGCGAACGCGACACGGCCGAGCGCGTCGGTCGCATCTCCGGAACCCGGGCGGGCCTCGAGCGCGCTCTCGAAGAAGGCCCTGGCTTTGGTGTAGTCGCGTCCTGCAAGGGAGGCTTCGCCCTCGCGCATGTACCACCCGAAGTCGCGGATGGGAGGGCGTCCATCGACGAATGCGTCCGAGCCCGCCGCTTCTGCAAGACGGTCGTACTCGTCGTACTCGGGCCGTTTGGGGCGTTTGGGTCGGGTCGCGGGACGCGGCTCCGCCTTCGGTGTTGGCTTCGCGGGTTCCGCACCCTCTGCATCGACCGCCGCCGGCTTCGTGGTCGCCTTCTCAGGGGATGGAGGTGCCACGTCGACCTCCGGGGTCGCTTCGGTTTCAGGCGGAGGCTCCTCAGCCTCTTGCGGTTCGCCCGTTCCGTCGGCGGCGGCTTCCGCGTCGCCGTCGGGTTGATCGGAACTATCGCCCCCCGACTCCTCGACTTTGGCAGCATCCTCGCTGGGAGTCGCCCTCGCGATCGACCCCGCGAGCGCCAATGCGGCCGGATGCTTCGCGTCGGTTGCGAGAACGCGATCGACCTCGGCACGCGCACCCTCATAGTCGTCGGACGCGAGCTCGGCCCGCGCGAGCAAGAGGCGCACCCGAACGCTGTCGGGCGCGATCTCGGTGGCTTGCCTCGCGCTGAGCAGCCCTTTGGCGAGGTCGTCGTGTTCGGCCTCGGAGACCCGCGCGTCGATCCGGTAGAACTCCGCGGTCCGGCTAAACGGCATCGAACGGGCCCGCTCGAGGGAAGCTCGTGCTCGCTTCGTCTCACCCGTCAGTCGGAGCCCATCGGCTTCCGTGAGACGCGCCGGAAGGGACTGCGGGTCCATCATCAACGCCTGCTCGGCGTAGTTCAACGCCGCCGCGGCGTGCGCCTTGAGCGTCTCGCCAGCCGGGGTTTGGGTCGCGCCATCGGCGAGCGCCTGGGCCGCGAGCGCGTGGGCTCGCGACAGCTTCACGTAGATCGTCTCGTCCTCGGCTTCGTCCTCCTCCAACGCCTTCTGATACGCCTCGATGGCGCTTTCGTACGCGGCGAGGTGCTCACCCTGCATGGCGGCATCCCCGTCGGCGAGAGCGTCTCCGGTAGCCTCGCCTGACCCCGAACCGAGCCCAACCAATGTGAGGACTTGCTCGAAGTTCGCCGCGATGACGCCGATCACGACCGCCGCGGTGACGACCAACAACCATCGCATCGGTGACCAGCCGCGCCCTGGTAGTTCAGGGATGTCGTCATCGTCCTCGAAGTACGCGGGAGGTGGCGTGCTTCGACCGCGGGCGGGCCGTTGAGGCTCCTCGAAGTCGGCGTCCTGAATCGCCCCACTGTCCGTCTGCGCAATTGGGCTCGGGACTGGCGTGGCCCGCTCGGGCGCCTCGGGAAGCCGGAGAGAATCGTCCGCGGGGACCACGACGACGCCCGGTGGCTCAGACTGCTCAGGCAGGCGCTCCGTTCGCTCTGTGAACGTCCGCGGTGGGGTCTCATCTTCTGTTCCGAAGTCGGCACTCGGCTGGACCGCGATCGCGGGCTGTTGGACGACCGGCGATCCCGATACGGCGGGTTCGGCCACGGGCAGCTCGTCGACGCGATGCTCGCCGACGGATGGTTGGATCACGACGGGCGTTTCCGGTTGTTGGGCCTGACCCCCGGGCTCAGGTTCGCTTGAGCCCGGGGGTGCAGGCGCGCGAGGCACGGGAACCACACCAAGGAGCGTGGGCTGACGAGGGCGACGCTTTGGGGGATTGCTCGACGGCGTCCTCGCGCGAGAGGCCCCTCCGTCGCCGGCGGCTCCGTCCGGTCGCTCGTTTTCGATCGCGGGAGGATAGGGGGAGGGGGACGGCGCCGTCGGTGCGTCTCCGGCTGCAGCCTGAAAGAACGTCTCGAGCTCGGGGATCGACCCGAGCGGTTTCATGCCTTCGTTGCCCCGCGCGATCTCATCGTGGGGCGTTAACTCACCAGAGGCGATCCGTCGCTGCAACTCGCGGAGCGACTCGATGGTATCGATGGTCCCATCGCGACGTTGGAGCCGCCAAGTGCTCGTCGACTCGGCATCGCCGTGACCTCGCGGATACACTTTGAACACGTGCCCGCAGTTGGTGCACTTCACGCTCGTTCCGCGCGCCGATAGGAGCGTTTCGTCGAACTCGTATTCAGTACCGCAGCGCTCGCAAGTAACGTCCATCAGCTCTGAACAATCGCCGGAGTCTACCCGAGGTTTTCGGAAAGTCGAAAGGGGCTCAAGGTTCGTTCGGCGGTGCGGTGGTCCTTTCCGGGTTTGTTGCTAGGAGATGCCCGTCTATGAGGTCCGATCTTGCGGCGTTGATCGATCACACCCTGCTCCGCGCCGAAGCGCTCCCCCTGGAGTTCGAACGCCTTTGCGCGGACGCTGCTCACTACAGCCTGGCCACCGTGTGTGTCAACTCGACCCATGTCTGGCGCTGCCGACACCATTTGCGCGATTCGCCTGCGAAAGTGGCCGCGACGGTGGGCTTCCCGCTCGGAGCCGCAAGTATTCAGGCCAAAACGGCCGAGGCCCGGCAGGCGATCCTGGACGGGGCCGACGAGATTGACATGGTAGGAGCCCTCTGGGCACTCAAGAGCCGAGACCGAGAGACGTTCATCACGGACGTTCGAGAGGTGGTCGATGCCGCGGCGGGCCGGCTGGTCAAAGTCACCCTGGAGACGGGCCTGCTTCGAGACGATGAGAAACGTCGCGGCGCGGCGTGGGTCTGCGAGGCCGGCGCCTCGTTCGTCAAGACGTCCACGGGCTTCGGTCCTTCGGGCGCGACTGCGGCCGACGTGCGACTCCTCCGCGCGGAGGTGGGGGACGCGGTGGGCGTGAAGGCATCCGGTGGAATCCGGGACGCGGCCACGGCCGACGCGATGGTCGCCGCCGGCGCGAGTCGCATCGGAACGAGCGCCGGAGTCGCGATCGTGACAGAATCCAGGATACCCTCCGAGGGAAGTTGATATGACGGTACACGAGGTCACAGACGCCACTTTCGAAGCTGAGGTCATCCGATCCGAGCTGCCCGTGCTCGTCGATCTGTACGCAGATTGGTGCCAACCCTGCAAACAGGTCTCGCCGATCGTGGCACAGGTCGCTCAAGAGCTGGCCGGCGTCATCAAGGTCGCCAAGGTCGATGTCGACCGAAGTCCGATGGTGGCTCAGACCTTTCGCGCGCAGTCGATTCCGATGCTGCTGGTGCTGCATCAGGGGCGCGTCGTCCAACAGCATATTGGGGCACTCGACAAAGCGGGTATCCTGAAACTCCTTGAAGCGGTGATGCCAAGGTCGGCTGCCGAAGTGAGGACCGAGGAACTCGCGGCCTGGATCGCGCAGCGAAAAGCGCTCCCGGTCGACATCCGAGACGAAAGCTCATTCGGCCGCTATCGCATCCCCGGCGCGGTGCACATCCCAGCCAGCGAGTTGGCGAGCCGCACCGACGAACTTCAACCGTTCGATGGCCGTATCCGGGTTCTCTACGGCCGCAGCGACGAAGCCAAAGAGTGGGGTGAGAAGCTCCAAGGCGACGGTGTCCAAGTGGGCTTCCTGTCCGGTGGGTTCCTGCATTGGGAGGCCGATGGGCTCGAGGTCGAGCGCGGGTGAAGCGGTCGCTCGACGTCGTCGACGAGGCACCGACCCTCGTCAGAGCGCCGACCACGCGACGAGTTC
>JBCCEK010000103.1:0-15247 GCA_039030295.1 Myxococcota bacterium
CCACATGACTCACTGCACCCCTCATACGCGTCGGATGCCGTTTCGCGGCAGGTTTCGGCAGCGTCCGCGCAAGCACTGGGCGCCTCGCACCCGAGTCCCACCACGCCTTCGACCGCGCTACATCCGTCGGCGCTATCGCTGACTTCGCTCTCGCAGGTCGCCGTGCACGACGCCACGGTCGACTCGTCCGGGAACCGCTCACAGTTTCGCACGCACGCACTCCGCTCAAACTCCGCGGCCGCGCGACAGGCCGCGGTGGACGCATCGAGGAGCCGGGCCTCGGCGACCTCGGTCGATTCGCCACCGCTGCAACCCGTCAGTGCCGTGAGGGCCCCGGTTAGCGTCATTGCTCCAATCCAAGCCAGTGAACTTCTCATCGTCCTAACGCTCCTAATGCAAAGAGTACGGCGGCCCGTTCGGAGTCTGCCTCGTCGACTTGCGTGGGTGCTGGGTCCCAGTGCCGGTGCATCGCCCAGAAAGCAGCCACTTCGACGATTCCGCGTGCAAGTGCCTGAAGCACAGGGTCGTCTCTTCGTTCCCGCGGCAGCCGTGACGTCAAGTACTGCAGCAACAACTGAGGGATCCCTTGGCGCGCGGTGTCGAAGAAGATGGCGGCTAGTTCCGGATAGTCGGTCGAACTCCGGTCGATCAACTTGAGGACGACCCGGTTCTGGTAGATCAACTGATAGAGTTCGTGAACGATCCCCGTGAACTCCTCGCGCACGTCCTCGGTGTCAGAGCGCCGTAGGGCCGCCTCGAGACGGGGCATCTGTAGCTCCTTCGTCATGTTCGTGCGGACGTACTCGAGGGTGTCGCTCGCGGGGCGCGTCGGCACTGGAAGGCTCTCGGGTTGTTTGACGCCTGCGTGGGCGGCGCGAACCGCGAGGTCGAACAACGCCTCCTTGCTTTCGACGTAGAGGTAGAGCGTGCCTTTGGCGATCCCCATCACCTCTGCGATGTCGCTCATCTGGGTCTGCCGATACCCCTTGTCGATGAATACACCGATCGACGCAGAGACAATGCGGGAGAATCTGTCCGGGTCACGAACGCGAGGCATGCCCGCCTTTTTGAATGACCCATCTGGTCAGTCAAGCGAAAAAACTGCCACTGTGTATCTAGATGCCCGAAATAACTCAGAATTTGTATACGCGTAGGAGGCCCGGGATCGACTTGAAGAGGCTCCCCGTCAGCTCTGGGCCAATCCGCTTGAGCGTTTCGTAGAAGCCGGCGTCCGCGATGGTGCGGCGAACCTCCGCGACGCATGCCTTCGGCATGCCCATCCTCACGAGCCCCGCCGAGGCGTCGACCCAATCGGCTTTCCGGACCGCGTTGACGACGTCCGCGTTCGGGCCTCGGAATGGGGTGAGCTTGTGGTGCCAGTAGATGATGTCGTGAAGGAGCTGAGGATCGTGCCCCCATCCTTCCGCCTCGTTGTCTTGCTGGGCGCGCGAAATCGAGGGCTCGAGGTACGCCAGCGCCTTGTCCGACCACAACCCGATGTCGTGGTAAACCAAGGCCGCTTCGATCGTTGGCCGCTGCGTCTCGTCGCCCCCTAGAAAGTGCAAGCTGTAGCTCAGCACTCGATAGATGTGGCCGCGATATCCGTCGAAGTCGTCGCCGATCGCCTCGCGGTACCGCGCGAGGAGACCCTCGATGTGATCGGACTGCGTCACGATTCGAATGTCGTTCGACAAGGTCATCGAGGGTGGAGGCCTACCATCGCAGAGCGATCGCGTCGAGTCCTGCACCCGCTCACGAGCAGGATCCCTAAGCATCGATCGCGGCGCTCGTCCTCCTGTCCACAAGCCCTGCGCTCGGATCGTTGCGCGCGATCGGGCCTAGTGGGGTACTCTCGCCCCGGTGACGACCGCGCTGACCTACGAACAATGGAAGTCGGAAGCCGAAGAGACGGCCGAGCGTAAGGGTGCTGCCGCGTGGCGGGCGAAAGCTGAGTCGTCGATCTACGACGCGGACCTCCTCACGAGCCATACGGCAGAGTTAGCCGCCGTCCGGAAGGCGGGGGATGCACAAGCGTTGGTCGGCGTGCTCCAAGACGTCCTATACCGGCACCTCGGCGAGCTCGCCGACCCCCATCTCTACGAGGTCACACCGCTCGGCACCAAGCACGTCGTCGAAGCTTTCTACAGCGAGGCCCTCGCTTGCATCGCCTACCTGGCCGACCCAGCGGCCACGGGTTTGAGTCTCGACTACACGCTTGCCGGCTTCAAACGTGCTCGCCATATCTTTGGGCGATCGGCGCTCATGCTCTCCGGCGGCGCAACGCTCGGCTTCTTTCATCTCGGTGTGGTCAAAGCGATGTTCGAGCAGGGCCTTCTTCCGCAGGTGCTCTCGGGCGCGTCGATGGGCGCCATCGTGGCTTGCGGCGTCGGGGTGCGTACCGACGAAGAGCTTCGTCAACTCTTCGCTGACCCCCGTCAGATCCGCACGGATGCGATCAAACCGCTCCCGCCGAGTAAGGTGAGCGCCGGTCGCGGTATCTACGACTCGCAGAGGCTCAAAGACGTCGTCGCCCACAACTGTGGTGACTACACCTTCGCAGAGGCCCGTGCTCGCACTGGGCGGACGGTCAACGTGAGCGTTTCCCCGACGCGCGAACGCCAGAAGCCGCGGGTCCTCTGCCACCACACCACGCCAGACGTCACCATGAACAGCGCCGCCGTGGCTTCGGCTGCGATCCCGGGTGTATTCGAGCCCGCCACACTCCTACGACGGACGAGCTCAGGCGAAATCATCTCTTACGCGCCGACGGAGCGCTGGGTGGACGGCACCGTCAAGGGGGATTTACCCATGCGGCGGCTCAGCCGCCTGCACAACGTCAACCACTTCATCGTGAGTCAGGTCAATCCGCATGTCGCGCCGGTCCTGAGCGTGCAGGGCAAGCGCGGGATCGTCCCTTGGGCGGCTGGCCTGACGGTCAAAGGGGTGCGCGGGCAACTCGTGCATCAACTCGAGCTTGCACGCACGCTCGCGCGCGACACCCGGCTCTACAAACCACTCGATCAAGTGCACTCGCTCGCGTCTCAGCAATACAGCGGTGACATCGACATTTACCCGCGGTTCCGGGCCGGTGCCTTTCTGCGTGCGTTTTCCAACATCTCGCACGCCGAGCTCGAGAAACATATCCTCGAAGGCGAACGTGCGACTTGGCCACTTCTCGCTAGGATCCGCGATCAAACCTGCGTGTCGCGAGCACTCAACGAAGCCGTCGAGCGGTTGAAGAACGAGCGATCACCTGGCCTTCGTGCGTTCGGCGGGCCTTCTTAGGGGCGTAGCCCCAGGTCGGCGCGCACGATGTCGAGCGGGTCCGACCAACTCTCAGTGAAGTCGTGTGCGATGATGCAAGAGGCGTTCGCGGCCAACGCTTTGGCGCGCCTGCTGTTCGCCCGAAACGCACTCATCTGGCTCGGTGCAACCAGCGGATAGACGCGCCACGACCAGCGCGCCGCCCGTTCGTACTGCGGGCAGTACTTCTGGGCGCCGACGAACTCCCACACCCCGAGTTCGCCCGCCCAACTGGTGTCGAAGCCGAGGAGCACATGGAAGAGGTCATGCAGCAGCGTGTACCGAAGCCCGAGCACGTGTTCTCCGAGATCTCGACGAGCCTCGTCGCTGAGGTCCAGAGGAGTCAGGTTCTCCCTGTGCATGTGATCCGCGTAGGTTCGACCGAGAGTTCCTGGTTCCAAGGCTCCGAGCGTCTCGAGGGAGATTGCCGGCAATGGCGTTTCGAGTCGCGAGAGGGCTTCCGCGACCGCGGGGTAGGGCGTCGCTTGCAGGAGTCCGGCCTTGTACGCAGCCGCGTCGCCAATTCGACCTTCGCGATAGGCGCTCACGGCTTTGCGGAGTGACTGGAGCCTTCCCATGCCGCGAGGTCTAGCGCGAAAGCCGAAGAGTCCCCATTCATCGGTCAGCAGGTATAGACTCTCACCATGACTTCGGTGGCGTTCATCACAGGCGGTGCATCGGGGATCGGTGCGGCTTTTGGTCGGCTCCTTGGCGCACGGGGGGTGTCGGTCGTTTTGGCGGATCGTCAGACCGAGGCGGCCGAGGCGGTTGCGGCCGAGATTCGCTCCGGCGGGGGCGACGCGACGTCTGTCGCCCTCGACGTGCGCGACCTCGGCGAGTTCCAGCGTGTCATCGAGGATCAAGTCGCCCGCGGGAACCGTATCGAATACCTCTTCAACAACGCCGGCATCGGCGTGGCTGGCGACGTTCTCCACTACTCGCCAGAGGACTGGTACGACGTCTTCGACGTCAATCTGAGAGGGGTCGTCCACGGCGTGCAAGCCGCCTATCCGATCATGTGTCGGCAGGGGTCAGGTCACATCGTCAACACGGCGTCGATGGCGGGGCTGATCCCTACCGGAGAGGCCGCGAGCTACGCGACCACGAAGCACGCTGTCGTCGGGCTCAGTAAGGCGCTTCGGCTCGAGGCGGCCGTGCACGGGGTTCGGGTAACGGCGCTTTGCCCAGGCGTCGTTCGGACTGCCATTCTGACGGCGGGAAAGTACGGGCGCTTGAACATGAAAGACGGCGCCGAACCCAAGGTCCTCGAGATCTGGGAGCGACTTCGTCCGATGGACGTCGATGTGTTTGCGAGCAAGGCGATGAAAGGGATCGATCGTAACCGCCCGATCGTCATCGAACCCGTTCACTGGAGGCTCTTCTACTGGCTCGAGCGCGTGTCGCCGCGGCTGAGCCTTTGGCTATGGGCGAAGCTCTACTCCCAGTTTCGAGACGAACTCGAGCCCTACCGGCTCACGGACTGATCAACGCGGCTCAGTTCGGGCACCGGATCTCGATGCAGATGGTCTTGAGGCATTCGCCGTCGTCGGCGTCCACGCAGATTTGCTGCTCGCCTCCCTGATCGCAGAAGTACATCGCGTTCTGTCCGAGGACATCGGTCGGCATTGGGATCGGTTCGTCATTCAAGAACGAACCCGACGTGGCGCGAAGCATGAGAGTCAACGGTTGCGGTCCATCGCGATCGCGCGCCCGCGATTCGACTAGGGCCGAGTTGTTTCCGGGCTGAATGTTCGAGGGGATCGCATTGAGCGTGAAGAGCTCCGGGCAAATGTTCGGGATCACGCCGCCTCCATCGCCGCCAGCGCCCGCGTCGCCGCCCATGCCGCCAGCACCCGCGTCACCGCCCATGCCGCCGGCACCTGCATCACCGCCCACGCCGCCAGCACCCGCGTCACCGCCCATGCCGCCGGTACCTGCATCACCGCCCATGCCGCCGGCACCTGCGTCACCGCCCATGCCGCCGGCACCTGCATCACCGCCCATGCCCGCTTGGCCGCCAGCACCCGCGTCACCGCCCATGCCGCCTTCGCCACCCGCGCCTGCGTCACCGCCCATGCCACCTTCGCCTGCGTCACCACCCATGCCGCCAGCACCCGCGTCACCGCCCATTCCGCCGGCACCTGCCTCGCCACCGACACCGCCTTGTCCACCCATGGCGGCCGCGCCTCCTGTGCCGCCCATGCCGCTCGCGCCGCCGGTCCCACCGGTCCCACCGGTCCCGCCAGTCGCTGCCGACCCACCGGTTCCGCTGGCACCACCGGTTCCTCCTGTGGCCGCAGAACCACCGTCACCACCCGTTCCGCCATCGCCGCCGGTCATGCCCCCGTTTCCGCCGCATCCGCATAGGGACAGCGCAAACACGAGAACTGGCGCCAGGACGGCGCGGGCCTGTCGAAACGGGATCGACATCGACAATTGGCTACCACATCGCGGCTAGCCGAGACAGCCTTTTTCCTCGGCGCTGTCTGGGCAAGCCTCGTCGAACCTCTTGGCGGCGACCAGGCGCTCTTGGCTCAGTCGATTTTGAGACCACAGAGCGGGTCGTCCGGCGCACAGTCGGCGGACTTCTTCTTACTCTTGGCCGGGCGCGTTCCCGGCTTCGCCTTCAGACGCGCTTCTCGCTCTTTTCTGCGTTGGTCCTGGGCCGCGATTCGTTTCTCGAGTTCGACCTTCGCCTGCTCCGCTTCCGCGGCGAGCTGCTGTTCCTCTAAGAGCTGTTGTTGCGCCCGTTGCTTCTCACCCACGGCCAGCTCTTGGGCCTGACGCGCGAGTTCTGCCTCACGCGCCTTGCGTTCAATCGCTGGCTGCACACCAAAGAAGTAGCCACCCGCAGCGGCGAGCAAGATCGTGACCAGCCCGCCGATCGCGATTCGTTTGTTCCGCACCTTGCGGCGCTCGACGGCGTGAATGGCGGCCATCTGGCGGGAGTGCTCGAGCTCGCGCTCCTGTTCTGCGACTTTCGATTCTCGCTCTGCCTCGAGCTGCACGCGCAACGCGGCCTCACGTTCGGCGCGGACCCGTTTCTCTTCGGCCTCTCGCTCGGCCTGCTCTTCGCGTGCACGCGCGGCCTCCTCGGCTCTCCGTGCTTCTTCGGCCTGCTCGGCGCGCAACCTCGCGGCCTCGGCTTCCCGTTGGCGTGCTTCCTCAGCCGCCTTGAGCCGCCCTTCTTCTTCCTCGCGCACGCGAGCCTCTTGTAGACTGTCGAGTTCCCGCAACTGCGCGGTGAGGGAATCGTGCCTCGTCGCTTCCTGCATCCTTGCTTCCCGCCTCCTCACAGAGTCTGGCAAATCGAAACGGCCTCTGCTCGCCTGTTTGCGAACCAGATCGCGGCGTGGTGCGACGCCCCACTTCTAGGCTTGGCAGCCCTGGAACGTTGTGAAGTGCCACACCAAGCGGGGCTCAGTATCGAAACTCCACGTCGACCTGGATCACGGCGTCTTGCTGGAAGAACCGAAGCGGATTGATGTTACCAGTGAAGTCGGTGGTTCCTTGTGGGATGTAACCACGACCCTCGAGCAGGATCTTCCAGTTGTCGCCAAAGCGTCGTGCCGCCTCGGCCGCGATAAAGACCGACCCGTCTATCCTATCGATGAACGAACCCACCAAGAACTCGGTACTGCCAACGTCGCTCAACGTCAGACGAACTCCCACGAAGAAATCGTTCTGGAACACGATGAACGAATTGTTGTCGCGGCTGTCGTAGTTGTATTCGAGGATGAGTCCGATATCGACGATGCTCCCGCCCGCTCCGTAGAAGGTGTATTCGAAGCCGCCTGTGATCGCGCCAAATATCTTCGGCGACCCGGCTGCGCGCTGGCCATCGACGTCGAGCTGCGGTTGACCCTCACGCATGATGGCTTCGACTTTGAGTAGCCAGCCTTCGACGGTGTATTGGCCGTCGAATCCTACTTGGTGGATGAGCTCGTAAACTGGGATGAGACTGGTGGGCGGCTCCGCCGACTGGTTTGGTATGAGCTGGGGCTCTCTGGTCGTGCCGAAGAAGTAACTGAGCCCCCAGTCAAACCC
The DNA here is from genome assembly GCA_039030295.1 of Myxococcota bacterium. Classification (GTDB taxonomy): domain Bacteria; phylum Myxococcota_A; class Polyangia; order Polyangiales; family Houyiibacteriaceae; genus SG8-38. Next base: position 7,351 of record JBCCEK010000103.1, read on the forward strand.
ACCGACCGCGTGCGACCACCGAAACGCGACGTCGATCTGACCCTGGTTCCACGGCGATTCGTACTGCCGTGCGCCATTGTCGACTGGGATCGGTAGCGTTGGACGGCCCGAGAGCGACGGGAAGACCAGGGGCCTCGCCCAACTCATCGCGTACAAACTGAAGATGCCAGCCTTGTCGTTGGTGTACGACGTGGTGATCATCGCCTGGCCCAACTTGATGTCGGCATCGAAGTCTTCGACGAGGTCGGTCTGGTTGATGATGTCGACGAGGTGTTTAGACTCGGTGACGCCCCAAAACACCTTGTGCACCCCAAAGCCGAAACTCCAGGCGTCGAAGAAGAGTTCGAAGAACGCTTCGCGAATATCCCCGTGGGTGCGTTTCGGGTCGTGCTGGTCGACCCGACCGAACAGGATCAACTCGAAGTTCATGTAGTCCGTGATGTTCATGAAGAACCCGGGCTCCCACGCCAGCGAGCCGTTGAAGTAGTAGTCGTTCGCTGGTGGCTGGTCGCGTTGCACACCTTGAGGTGCTGCGCTCTGCGGGAAGAATCGAGCCTGCGCATCGAAGAACCCGAAGAGCTCTCCGCGTCGAAAGCGCTCGCCGAACTTCTCACGTTCTTCCTCGGGTTCCTCTTCTGGCTCCTCGTAGGCAGGGACGCCTTCGTCGGGGACGCCTGCCTCCCCAGCATCCGAGTCGTCCCACTCGGCCGCGTCTTTGGCGACGTCTGGGTTGGTCAGGTCGAGCTCCACGCCCTCAGGGGCCGGCTCCTCGATCTCGATCACTTCTTGGTCTGCGCGCTCCATCGCCTCGCCGGGGTCTTCGGCCTCCCCGGGTTCTGCGTCTTGTGCCCGGGTGGGGAGTGCCCCCGACCAGAGTACGCACGCCACGACCAAGAAGAAGACCGCTCGGTACATCTGAGGCAGCGCCGTCTCTCGGATCAGAGAACTTGGGTCATTCGGGTGCGGGTGAAGTCGTCTTCCTTCAACCCGTTCTTGAATTTGAAATCGCTCCAGATGAGCTCGGTGCTCTTCCCGGTTTGGTGGTTGACCATGTTCATTTTGTTCGCGCGCCAGTACTGGCCGACGTACTTCTTGTAGTCGCTTGGTGTCAAGGTCTTGAGGAGCTGTGCCTTCCGGTCATAGAAGTCGATCTTGCGCACTCGATACTCGTCCTTGTCGAGCCAGACCTGCTGCTTCGTGTAGCCCGAGTCCTTGTCGACCGGATATCGCTCGATGAGAAAGCAGTCTACGCCGTCGACTCTGTCGTCCTTGATGTACTTGTACCGGTACTTCTCGATTTCCTGGGACGAAAGGTCCTCGTAAGCGAACTCCGACCCCATGAAGGGCCCGGACTTGTTGTTCGACGCGATTCTCTTCACTCTCCTGAGCGCCGGAAGATAGAGCCACTGGTCGTCCGCTTTGACGCCATGCGAGAACGTGAGCAGCGCGGTACCCCGTACGTCCCGTGGGTTGTGGAACACCGTCAGCGACTTGTCACCGTCGTCGAGTACCTCGAGCGTTCGGATCTCGAGCTCGCGCTTGCTCTCCTGGCCCCGCTTGTTGCGAAGGATCATGACCATATCAGCGGTCGTGTCGCCGAAACCCGTATCCCGCCGGTCTGCCTCTTTCGCGATCTCGAGGCCCTTGTCCTCTGCTGGGCCGGCCAGCGCCAGGGCGGGTACCAATAGGCTGGCTAACAGCAATACCGTGGCACGCATCATCTTATTCTCCTTCGCGTCATTGCGCGATCGCCTTCGCGCGGGAGGGTAGTGGGGATTCGGAAGGCGCGCGAGGCCTTCCGTCGATTTGCATCAGCAATGGTGGCAGGAACAGCAGGTCGGCCAGAAGCGCCACGAGGAGCACGAGTGCAGTCAGCAGCCCCATTCCGGCGTTCAGAGAGAAGGGAGAGAAGCTCAAGACCGTGAACCCCGACACCAGGATGAACGAAGTGACGATCAGGGCCGACCCCACCGTCGAGAACGCATAACGAACCGCTTCCGTCGCGTCCATCCCGCTTTCCCGACGCGCGCGCAGGTACTTGCTGAGGAAGTGAACGCTATCGTCGACGATGATGCCGAGCGCCATTGTCAGCACCACGGCGTTGCCGAGGTCGATGCGCCCTACCGCGATCCCCCAGATGCCGAACGCCATCAACGCGGGCATCATGTTCGGGATCATGCTGATCAAGCCGAACTTCACGCTTCGAAAGGCGACCGCCAGAACGATCGCGATCAGCACGAGTGCGACGAGCGCGCCGAATATCGAGCTCTTGATGTTCCGCTCCGAGATATGGGAGAACATCAGGTTCTGCGAAGAAGGCACCGTCCACATGTGTTCGGGCGCATTGTCATGGAGCCACCTCTCTGCCTGCGCCTGAATCTCTCGCATCCGCACGGCGGTCACGTTGTCGCACGTCACCACCAGCCGCGTTGACGACTTCTCCACGTTGATCGTGTCATTGAGGTCGAGCCCGTAGGGAAGGGACATCTCATAGAGCAACAGGTACTGTGCCGCGAGGTTTCGTTCATCGGGGAGGCGATACCACTCGGCATCGTCGGCGTGCATGTTCTTGTTCAGGCGCTTGAACGTGTCCGTGAGGGTGAAGACATGATGGACGTCGGGCTGATCTCTCAGCCAACTTGCGAACGAATCCACCTGCGCGAGGAACTCTGGGTTCGCGACCCCGCCTTCTTCCCCAGAGCTCAACGAGAACTCCATCGTGTAGATCCCCGAGAGTCGTTCGCTCATGAAGTCGGTGTCCGTGCGAAAGGCGAAGCTCTCGTCGAAGTACTTGACGAACTCGTCGTTCAGTTCGTTTCGCGCGACCATCGCTCCGAGCACCACGACCGCGACGGTTCCGATCCAGAGCAGGCCCTTGCGTTTGGCGATGACGAACTCGCCGAGCCGAACCACCGCCGGGGAGCTCTGTTGGGTACGCCTCCCCGAGCGAAACGGGAGAATCGCGACCAGCGCCGGCAACAGGAAAACGCTGTAGAGGTAAGCGGCGGTCACGCCAATCGCCGCGATGTTCCCGAGGTCGTTGAACGGGCGCACGTCACTCAAGTTGAGGGCCAACACGCCAATCGCGGTCGTCAGGCTCGTGAGGAACACTGGCCCCGAGTTGATTCGCAGGCTTTCGGTCATCGCAGCCTGCTTGTCCATCCCGCCGCGCATCGCCTGAAAGAAGATCACCAACAAGTGAATGCTGTCTGCGACGGCCAAGGTCATGATGACCGTCGGTGCACTCGAGCTTGGTGGCGTGATCGGGATCCCGAGCCAGCCAGCGATTCCCATCGCCGTCGTCGCGGAGAGCAAGATGATCACGACCGTGGCGATCATTCCCCAGAAAGAGCGCAAGAAGATCAAAGCGGTCAGTAGGATGACGAAGTACATCAACGGGACGAGCTTCGAGAGATCTTGCACCGACGCCTCGAAGAACGAGTTCGACAGCATCACGCTGCCGGTCAGGTACACTCGGTGGCCCGGGAACTCCCTTTCGATGTCCGCGGCGAGGGCGCGCACCGCAAGCGCGGCCTGTGTCGCCTCGTCTGACTTCTCTCGCGGCAAGGTGTGTCGGACGTTGATCGCCGTCACATCACCGTCCAGAGAGATCAGACGGCGCCGAATCAGTGGTTCGGCCAACGCCACTTCGCGGAGTCGTTCGCGATCTTGCGAACTGTACTCCGCCTCCAAGTCGACCAGGTCGTCGACGATCAGGTCGTCGTCTTCGGCATGGCTGTACTGAAAGTTGGTAATCGAGTCGACGCGCGTCGCGAAAGGGAGCTGCCAGGCGCGCTCGGTGATTGCTCCGACGGCCGCAAGTGTGTCGGGCTCGAACACTCTCCCCGACTCCGGTTCGACGACGATCAGAATGTTGTCGTTCTTGGTATAAATCTCTTGGAGGTCTTCGAACGCGCGAAGCTGGGGGTTGTCGTCGCGAAAAAAGTACTGGTAGTCGTTCTTGAACTCGGTGAACCGCGCACCGCTCGCGGCGACGACGGCGACCCCAAGTGTTCCGAGCAGGACCAGCCATCGCCAACGGAACAAAAAGCCAACGTAGGCTTGGATGCGCGGGTCACCATTGGGGGTCTTCGGTTCCGTCATCGCGACCTCGGCGCTTTGGACTGGCTTTCGATCCCCAAGAGCTGCAGGTAGCCCGCCTTGAGGTCGGCGAAGACCTTGGGGTCGTTCCTCGTCTTGGACAACAGCAGCGCGCCTTGGATGTAGGCCACGACGCGCTCGGCGATCGCCCCTGGGTCGGCGTCGTCGGCGAGGTCTCCTTCGGCAATGGCGCGGCGCACGACTTCGGCGATGGTTTCGGTCATGAAGTCGAGCACGCCGCAGGCAGCTCCCCGGATCGATTCGCTCTGTGTTGCGATCTCTGCTGCCACGCTTCCGACCGGGCACCCTTTGATGTGCCCCTCGAGGCGGTGCTGTGTCTCGACTTCGGCTGTGGCAGCGTCCCACATCATGATCGCGAGGTCGCGTCCGCGAACACCGGGCGGCGGTGCTCCCTGAACGATTCCCGGCACGCCCCTGCGCTCCGCGATGATCGCGGTCATCAACGCTTCTTTGGAGTCGAAGAAGTAGTAGAAGCTGCCCTTGTGCGCGCTTGCCGCGCGACAGACTTCTTGGACGCCCACGGCGTTGTACCCCTTCGCGTAGAAGAGCTCTGCGCCCGCCCCGAGGAGCCTTTCCCGTGTGCCCGCATCCGCCACCTCAGGCTTGTAGACCGGTCGGTCAACTCGTCAACCCGCCGAACCCCACGATCCATACCCGGTTCGGGTAGAAACCCTCCAAAATCAGCGGCCTATGCGCGTCAGAAACCTGACTGGTGCGCTTTGAACGGCGACGGGATCGCCCGGATCTGCTGCACGATCTCCCGAGCGAAGTCCGGGTCTGTCTCTGCTTCGAACCCGAGCTCGATCGTGTCGGTCAGGCCCCCGAAACGCGCCTCGACGGCCTTGGGCAACTGGTCGTAGGTCGCAAAGACCCCGAACTCATCGACGACGTCGTCGGGGACCGCAGCGGCCATTTCGTTCCACTTGCCGGTCTTGCTCATCTCGTGGAGCTTGGCGGCCAGGTCATCCCAGCCGTGGAGTGACATCACCGGCCCGTAGGTCCGCGTCGACCCATAGAACGCGATGCGATACCGAACCCACTCGCGGTTCTTCGCCACGGTTTCTTCGTCTGGGCCGGTCATGACGAAACCACCGCCGCACACGTCGAGCTCACTGCGCGGTCGGCCGCTGGCGGCGAGGCCGCGATCGATAGCCGGCATCACGACCTGTTCGAGGTATCGCTTCGTGCAATAAGCGTGGAGCCGAAGCCCGTCGGCCACTTCGGCCGCAGACTCGAGCATCCTCGGGCGTACCGCTGCAAGGTACACAGGGACCATCGGCAGGTTCGACTTTGCCGGCGTGAACTCAGGCGTCATCAACGTGAACTCGTACTGCTCGCCGCGGTAATCGAGTCGTTCGCCGAGTTCCCAGCAACGCCAGATGGCACGGAGCGCCTTGACGTACTCGACCATTCTGCTTCGGGGAGCCTTCCAAGGCGTGCTGAACCTTCGCTCGTTGTGTCCTTTGACTTGCGTGCCTAGGCCGAGGGCGAAACGGCCCCCGGAGTTCACTTGGATCGACCATGCCTGGCCCGCAGTCACCATCGGGCTTCGTGGGAACGCGACCGCGATGGCTGTTCGCGCGCCTACGCGCTCGGTCGCGTTGGCGACGATCGCGGCATGAATGAAGGGGTCCCCTGTGATCTCCGGGACAGCGACGCCGTCGAAACCAATCGCGTCCGCGCGTTTGGCCTCCTCCGCAAGTCGTTGCCAGTTCGTTTCAGCGCAGAATGTGTCGATCCGCATGCCGTTCCTTTCGGGGTTGGAGGGTATCCCAAGAACGACTCGGGTCTAGTACGACTTGGGGAGGCCTAGGGTGTGCTGCGCGACGAAGTTGAGGATCATCTCTCGGCTGACAGGGGCGATCCGAAGCGTTCGCGCCATCCCCCAGAGCGCGGCGATTCCGTATTCTTCGCTCATGCCATTGCCGCCGTGGACCTGAATTGCGTTGTCGATCGCGCTGAGCGCAGCTTCGGCGGCGGCGTACTTCGCCATGTTGGCAGCCTCGCCGGCGTCTTCACCCCGGTCGAACAGCCACGCGGCCTTCTTTGTCATCAGGCGTGCAAGCTCGACTTCGATCTTGCCTTGTGCCATCGGATGCGCGAGCCCTTGGTGGGCGCCGATCGGAGTCCCCCAGACCGCACGGTCCTTGGCGTATTGAGCGGCCGCGTCGATCGCGTATCGTGCCGATCCGTTCGCGAGGGCTGCCCCGAGGATCCGCTCCGGGTTGAGCCCGACGAAGACCTGAGCGAGCCCCTGGCCCTCGTTGCCCAGAAGACGGTCCTTGCTCACCCGCACCTTGTCGAAGAAGAGCGTGAACTGACGGTCCGCGGCCGGCACCAACATCGGGATCAACGTCTTGTCGAGGCCTTTGGAGTCTCCGTCAACGATGAACAGCGACAGTCGCCCGCGACCGTCCGAAGCCCCACCGGTGCGTGCGACGACGAGGATCGCATCGGCGTTGTCGGCGCCCGAGATGTAGTACTTGGTTCCAGACAAGACCCAGTCGTCCCCGTCTTTGGACGCCTCGGTGGCGATCCGGTGCGAGTTGGAACCGGCGTCCGGCTCGGTGATCGCGAACGCCATCGTCTTCTCGCCCGATGCCAACGCAGGCAGCCAGGTTTGCTTCTGCTCGTCGGTTCCGAATCGTGCGATCACCGTCGCGCAGATCGCTGGCGACACCAGCAGCAAGAGCAGCGGGCATCCTGCGGCGGCCAGCTCCTCGCACACCACGTGAAGCTCGTAGATGCCGAGCCCGCCACCTCCGTACTCTTCTGGTGTGTTCACACCGATGAACCCGTGTCGGCCGACGTCCTGCCAAAGCTCGGTCGGGGCGAGGCCGGCCTTGGCCTTCTCGACGTAGTACTCTCGGCCATAGGCACGCCCGATCTCGGCGACCTGCTTGCGCAGCATCTGCTGCTCTTCGCTCTCGACGTAAGACATCCGGGTTCCTACCACGCCGTCCGGCGGTCTGAAACGAGCCATTCCTGCATGCGTCGTCTGCGAATTTGGGGCGTCCCGCGGAATAGCCCTATCCTCGCGCGAATGCTGGCTACGCAGCGCCCAGTGCCCCTGCAGATGGTCGCCGACCGCGACCACTACGAGCACGTGATGGCGGCGGTCCTCGAGGCTGAGCACAGCGTCTGGATCGCGACCGCCAACCTCAAAGACGTCATGGTCGAGGATCCGAGGGCCCACCCCGGGCGTCGCCGTGGCCGACGCGGCAGTTTCCGGTCGGTGCTCGACGCCTTCGCGGAGCTTGCCCAGCGGGGTGTCGAGATCCGGCTCTTGCATGCCGGATTTCCGTCACGCGCGTTTCGAAGGAGCTTCGATGCGCGCCCGGAGTTGATCGCGGGCGGCATCGAAATGCGTTGCTGTCCGCGCGTCCACCTCAAGACCGTCGTCGTCGACGCGCGCATCGCTTATCTCGGGAGCGCCAACTGGACCGGCGCAGGGCTCGGGGCCAAGGGAGACGGTCGCCGAAACTTCGAGATGGGAATCCTCACGGGCGACGAGGGCACGATCGACCAGATTCAGGATCGCTACGACCGCATCTGGAGGGGCGCAGAGTGCGGCGCATGCCGCCTGAGGGAGGAATGCGAGATGCCCTTGGATCAGGTTTGACCCGATCGCCACCAATTCCGCCCGTACGCTGCGGTTCGTGTTAAGTTCCAGCGCATGAGTGCGAAGGGTTCCGGGAGAAGGCCGTTCGTCTTGCTCGTGGTGCTGGCCGTGGTCGCGGTCGTCGTCTGGAGCTTCAGCAAGCGTCCACTCGAC
>JBCCEK010000104.1:0-15155 GCA_039030295.1 Myxococcota bacterium
AGTGACGCCCATCGTTATGATCCTGCTGTGACAGCTGTGTGACACACGCGTGGCGACTGGGCGAAGCTCAAAAAGTCCCCAAATAGGGGCATCATTGGGAAACTCGGAGCCGGTATCCAACCCCCCGAATTGTCTCGATAAATTCAGCTGCCGAGCCAAGCTTCTCCCGGAGGCGCTTCACATGGGTATCGACGGTCCGAGAGCCTCCAGTGCGCTCGGGGGCCTCGTCACACCAACGCCACACCCGCGCCAACAACTCACTTCGGTCTTGGACCATGCCCTCGTGTCGCGCGAGGTGCTCGAGGAGCCGGAACTCGATGGTGGTGAGGCGGAGGGTTTGCCCCGCGCAGATCGCCCGTTCCTCTCGTGGATCGATGACGAACGGCCCCGTGCGCAGTTGCACTTCGCGCCTCTTCTCGTCGCGATGCCGTCGGAGGACCGCATTCAGTCGAAGCCCGAGTTCGCGCGCGCCGATCGGTTTCGGGATGTAGTCGTCGGCGCCGAGTTCGAACGCGATGACACGATCGATCTCCGACGTACGAGAGGAGAGCATGACGACGAGGCAGTCGCGCCCGCGTTCCGTGCTTCGGAGCCTGCGCAAGAGCTCGGCGGCGGTCGTATCGGGTGGGTCCTCGTCGACGAGGATCGCGGCTGCGCAGCCACACAAGGCACGCCTGACCGCGGCCTCGGCCCCCGCCACCGACGTGACGCTGGTCTTGTCTTCGTTGAGCGCCTCCTCGAGTTCGTCACCCAAGGCGGGCGAGGATGAGAGAACGCAGATCTCGGGAGACATCGGATCCGTCTTGTCCCGAACTCGTGTGACAACCGCGTGTCCGAACGGTGCCGCAACGGTGAGAATTCGATGCGAGGATCCCCGTGTTGCAGGGTCGTCACATCGCAATTGCCCACAAGACACGGTTGGCGGCGAGGCTCGCGGCCGTGGAGTTGGTGGCAAGAACCGACGTGCGGTCGGGTGGGAAATCGGGCGGCCGAGCCACGCCGGCTCGCGATTCCTGGGGACCTGCGCTGACACGGGCCGCCGCGAGCGCACTCGAGGTGGTCGGCTGCGGACGCACCATTCGACGCGCCACGGGTAGCCTCGTCGCCCCGCGCGACAAAGCGCTCGAGATGCAGCGGGTCAGCGCTCGAATCGGGAGGCGCGTTGGGCTCTCGGTCGAGACCGAGGGGGAAGTGCCCCGGCAACCGTGCGTGATCGTCGCGAACCATCTGAGCTACCTCGATCCGATCGCGGTCGCGACCATCGTTCCGACCACGGCCATCGCGAAGTCCGAGGTTCGGAGCTGGCCCGCGATCGGCGGCGCACTGAACAGCCTCGGGGTGCTCTTCGTCAGGCGTGGAGACCCGGGGAGCGGCGCCGTTGCGCTCAGGATGGCGATGCGGGCGCTCGACGCTGGCGTGCCCGTCCTGGTGTTTCCCGAGGGGACGACGACGTACGGCGACGACGTCCTGCCGTTCGAGCGGGGCGCATTCGGACTCGGGGCGTTGAAGGGCGTGCCCATCGTGCCCGTCGCGCTTCGGTACTCCGTCAGGGACGCGGCCTGGGTGGGTGACACCGACTTCGTGCCGCACTTCGTCTCACTCCATCGGCACCCGCAAGTCCTGGCGCACCTTCGGTTCGGTCGGTCCTTGGACGCTCGAGACTTCGAGGGTGCGCGGTCGCTCGCGGCTGCGGCCCGGAACGAAGTACGGAGTCTTCTCGGACCGTGAGCCTTCCAGAACTCGACCAACTCGAGGCGCTGATCGAACGGCTCGGGCAGCGGGCCGAGGTCCGGACCCTCGCCAAGGTGGAGGGGTTGCCGATCTACGGGCTTGAGATGGGGAGTGCGAATGTCACCGCGCCTTGCCTGTTGCTGGTCGGTGGTGTCCACGGCCTCGAGCGGATTGGGACGAGCGTGGTGCTGGCGTACCTCGGGACCCTGGCCGAGAAGCTACACTGGGATGCGCTCACCCGAGATGCACTCGCGCGAAGCCGCGTGGTGGCGATACCGCTGCTGAACCCCGTCGGGATGCGTGCGGGCACGCGCTGCAACGGCAACGGCGTCGACCTCATGCGGAACGGTCCCTCGCACGGGAACGGCACCGGCTCGTTCCTGGTAGGTGGCCAGCGTCTGTCGCCGCTTCTGCCCTGGTTCATGGGCGACGAGGGCAGGCTTGAAACCGAAGCGGAAGCCCTCATCGAGTTCGTTCGCGCGCGGGTTCTCCCCGCTCGGACCGCGATCGCGCTCGATGTTCACTCGGGTTTCGGATTCGTCGATCGCCTGTGGTTCCCGTACGCGTGGAGCGCGCGGCCTTTCCCGAACACAGCCGAGGTGTACGCCCTCTACGAGTTGCTGAACCAAACCCTGCCTCATCATATCTATGAAACCGAGCCCCAATCGCGCGCGTACACGATCGACGGCGACCTCTGGGACCACCTCTACGACGAGTCGCGAAACGACGACGGCCGACTGTTCCTGCCGATGACCTTGGAGATGGGATCGTGGACGTGGGTACGAAAGAACCCTCGGCAGCTCTTCTCGCTCCCTGGGTCGTTCAACCCGGTGAAGCGGCACCGGCTCCAGCGAACCTTGCGCCGTCATCTTCTCCTGATCGACTTCCTGCATCGCGCCACGATCGGACACGAAGTGTGGGCTTCTCTCGAGGATGCACAGCGAGAACGCTGTTGGTCATCAGCTGTAAACCTCTGGTTCACGTAACGGTCACGCACATCGCAGAACTGTCACTTGCTGTTCTCGCGACGGTGATCTCGGTGCTCAACCCTGCACTGGGGGTGTGAGTATGAACCTAGAGCATGCAGCAACAGGAGCGACGCGGGCCCGAAGCCGCAGGTACCCGATCGAGCCTCGGGGGATCCCAGACGTTGCGTTGAAGAGCGGTCCGTACACCGCTCGTTTCGCCAAGACGCGAGCGGACCTCGAGGCGGCGCAGCGGCTTCGCTTCGAAGTCTTCAACCTCGAGCTCGGCGAAGGCCTGCAGGCCTCCTACCGCACCGGTCGGGATGAGGATCAGTACGACTTCAACTGCCACCATCTGCTAGTCGAGCACACGCCAAGTGGTCGCGTCGTCGGAACGTATCGCTTGATGTCGGAGCAAATGGCCGGAGACGCAGGCTTCTACTCGCACTCCGAGTTCCACCTAGAGACACTGCCAGCGTGGCTTCTCAGTGAAGGCGTCGAGCTCGGTCGCGCATGCGTCGCGCCGGACCATCGCGGCGGACGGGTCATCTATCTCTTGTGGAAAGGCATCGCGCAGTATCTCGCCTGGAACGATCGGCGCTACCTCTTCGGCTGTTGCTCGATACCGGCGACCGATCCTGGGGTCGGCGTTCGAGCGCAGATTCAACTGGCGGAGCAAGGCTACATCGCCGAAGGCTTCTCGACGCGGGCGACTCGGCTTTGCTCGTGCCTCGGCGCGGACGCGACAGAGACACAGGTGGAGCTGCCTCCCCTCTTCAAGGTGTACCTCGATATGGGGGCCAAGGTTTGCAGTGAGCCCGCCATCGACCGGGAGTTCGGCGTCGTCGACTTCCTGATCGTGCTCGACGTCGAGATGCTGAGCGACCGCACCAAGAAGAGGATGTTCGGGAGCAGGGGCGTTCCCGGATCGGCCCAGCGTCCCGCCGCAGCCGCGTCGGTCGCCGAGGCCGCAACGGAGGTCTCGACCTCCGACTACCCGCTCTGAATCAGCCGAGCAAAGGCGGCAGAGTCGTGGTACTGACTGCGCCGGCCCTTCCGAGTCGCAGCCGGAACCGTGTCCACTCGCCCGGTTCGCTCTGCGCTTCGATCGTCCCGCCCATCCGAGCCACGAGGTGGCGGACAATCGAAAGGCCGAGCCCCGTTCCCCCCATCTCACGAGACCGGCCTGCATCGACACGATAGAATCGTTCGAAGATGCGACCGAGCTGGTCGGGCGGAATCCCGGGGCCGGTGTTCTGAACGTCGAGCGTGACCGTGTCCTCGTCGGAGGTCGCGCGGACCACGATCTGCTCCCCGTCGGGCGTATACTTGATCGCGTTGTCGATGAGGTTGATCAGCACCTGGTCGAGGGCTCGGTGATTGGCCACCACCGAAGGAAGCGCATCCATGCGCTCGAGCTTCAGCTCGATGCCCCTCGTTTTGGCCTGTGCCTCGAGTCCATGAACCACATCACGGACTGACTCCGCGATGTCGACGGCGGCGAGCTCGTACTCTTGCTCGGGCGACTCCGCACGGCTCAACGCCACGAGGTCGTTGACGAGCGCCTGGAGTCGCAAGGTGTGGCGCAAGATGACGTCCACGAAGCGGTTGGCAGAGTCCGGGTCCTGAAGCGCCCCAGCCTTCAAGGTCTCGGCGAACCCGCGGATCGCCGTCAACGGAGTTCGCAGCTCGTGGCTTGCATTGGCCACGAAATCACGCCGAACGCGATCGGCGAGCTTCTGTTTGGTGACATCGTGGAGCACACCGACCACGCCGGTCTTCCCAGGAAGCGAGGCGACGACTGTCGTGTAGCTCCGGGCCTTGCCGTTCGCGCCGAAGACCAAATCCACGGAGACCGCATCACCGTGTCGCGCCGACCGTACGGCATCTTGAAGGGCTTCACTCCGGAGCACCTCGGAGGGTGCCTTCCCGAGCGCTTCACCGACGGCGATGCGATCGAGGGCGGTATTCGTGAGCACGATCCGGCCAACCGAGTCGGTGACGAACACCGCTTCGACCATCGAGTCGAGCATCGTTCGGATGCGATTCTCTTGGGCGTGCAACGAACTGATGCGTTCGTTGAGTTCATCCGCCAACCGATCGAGCGAGCGCCCGATGTCGCCGAGCTCGTCGTCCCGTTCGCTGAAGGTCCGCACCGATAGATCGCCACGCGCGAGCGAATCGGCGACCTCGGTGAGCTGGCGAGCAGGGACGACGATCGCACGGGAGAGCGCCCACGTGAGGGCTACACCGATGATGAGCGCAAGGGCGCCCGCAACGAGCATGAGCTCTCGCACGCTCGAGCGCATCGCATCGGCTTGTTCGGTCGAACGCATCGCCTGAACGCGGAGCCCTTCCCCGACGTCCTGCCAATAAACAAAGAACTCCCTTCCTTGGTCGCCGAGCTGCTCGCGGCCGAAGTTCACGTCTTGCTTCCCTTCGTCGGGGGGGCGCGCCAGAAACGCCCGCGCGTCCCGGAGCGCCACCGAATCGAAACCTGTGTCGCCGACCACTTCTCCGCCTTCGACGACGATCACCCATGCGCCGTAGTCGGCGCCGATTCGCTCGGCGACGACCTCGGGGTCACGCCCTTCGAGGAGAGCGGCCGCAGCCACGTTGGTGGCCTGCTCGAGGTCGAGGCGCTGGGTGCGCGAGAGCCGGTAGTTGGTGAGCGGGTCTTCGAGCAGGAGGATCGTCAACACGATCGCCGCGGTGGCGGTCATGGTCGCGGCGATCAAGTTCCAACGTAGACCCCAACGTTCCACCATCGGATCATATCAACTTACGCAGGCTTTTGTATGCGATAGCCGACGCCACGTACCGTCTCGAGGTAACGTGCCCCAGCGCCAAGCTTTTCTCGGAGCCTCTTGATGTGCGTATCGACAGTGCGGGTCTCCACACCAGGGGCGTACCCCCAAACACGTTCGAGTAGCGAGTCGCGTGGTTGGACGCGTCCAGCGCGAGAGGCGAGGTCGAGCAGCAACCGAAACTCGAGCGCCGTCAAGATGATCTCTTCGCCCGCCACGTCGACGCGGTGTGCGGGGACGTCGATGCGAAGGTCGCCGATCGAGATCACCTGCGGGCCCTCCGGTGATGCTTGCGGACCCACCCGACGGAGGATCGCGTCGACGCGAAGGGTGAGCTCTCTTGGACTGAAGGGCTTGACGACGTAGTCGTCCGCGCCGACCTCGAACCCGACGATGCGATCGACTTCTTCGGCCTTCGCGGTGAGCATGATGACGGGCACGCGCGCCGTCTCTGCACTCCGCCGAAGACGGCGACACACCTCGAAGCCGCTGATGTCAGGGAGCATCACGTCGAGGAGGATCAGGTCGGGACGTTGCCGTGCGACTTCCGCGAGCGCGTTCGCTCCGTTGTGCGCGACGGTCACTTCGTGGCTGGCCTCGCGCAAGTTGAAGGCCACGAGATCCGCGAGATCGACTTCGTCTTCGACGACCAGTATTTGAGAGCCCATCTTCTTTGGCGCGAGCGTGTCAGTCGTTTGTGACAGGACTGTGACCCGTTGGAAGCGTGACAGCAACGTATCGACCCCGAGGAGAAGACTCATGCGATGCTGGCTCGTCGTCTGGAGGCCGGGATGAAAAGTCGCACAATCTGGCCGTTTTGGCGCAAGTTCGCGGGCAATCCTGGCCCCGCGGAGCCGCCCTGTGCTACGCCAGCCCGAAGAGCGACGCGATGCGAATCCCACTGGCCAACCTGCTCGTCCGAAGCCCGCTCCCACGGGTGGCCGATCTCATGACCGAGGTGGAGCAGTGCGTCGCACGGGTCCCCGAGCTGATCGACCTCCTGGTCGCCGAAGACGCGCCCGGCCTCGAGCGAGCGGCACGGGAGGTGAGCCTCCTCGAAGGCAGGGCCGACCGCGCCAAGAACGAGTTCCGCGCGAAGATGCCCCTCCGGCTTTTCCTCCCGATCGACCGACGTGACCTCCTCCGGTTGATCAGCGAGATCGACGCGGTCGCCGATTGCGCCGAGGACATGGGCGTCTTGCTGACGCTGAGGCCGTGGCAGGTCCCGAGCGACCTCGAAAAGCCGCTTCGGGCGTTCGTCCGCAGCGTACTCACCGTGGTTGAGGCGTCCGCCGAGCTGGTCGGCATGATGGACGACTTGATGGCGGCAAGCTTCTCGGGGACGGCGGCCGAACAGGCCCTCGCCAAGGCAGACGAGATAGGTCGGCTCGAACATGAAGCGGACAAGCTCCAAGACCGCTGCGCCAAGGTGCTCTTTCGGTCGGAAGACGAGCTCTCGCCGGTCGCGATCTTCATGTGGACGAAGTTGCTCAACAAGATCGGGGACATCGCCAATCACGCCGAAAACGTAGGTGACCAATTCAGGTTGTTCGTGGCCGCTGCATAAATGGATCTCACGACAGTCATCCTGACCGTGGCCTCGCTTGGAGGCCTGTACATGGCTTGGACCATCGGCGCGAACGATGTGGCCAACGCGATGGGAACGTCCGTCGGTTCGGGGGCGCTGACGCTACGCGGCGCAATCATCGTCGCGGCGATCTTCGAGTTTGGCGGAGCGATGCTGGTCGGCGGATCGGTGACCGACACGATCCGTAAGGGGATCGTCGACCTGAGCACCTTCGGAAGCGACTACAACCTCGTGGCGATCGGGATGACTTGCTGCCTGTTGGCGGCAGCTCTCTGGCTGAACCTGGCGACTTACGCAGGGTGGCCCGTGTCGACCACGCACAGCATCGTCGGCGCGGTGGTTGGGTTCGGAGTCGCCGCGGGTGGTTTCGGTGCGGTCGACTGGGGCACGATCGGCAACATCGCCGCCAGCTGGATCGTCTCTCCGGTCATGGGAGGCGTGATCGGATACTTGGTGTTCATCCTGATTCGAAGGACGATTCTCAGTAAGGAGAACCCGCTATTCGCCTTACGCGGGTGGGGTCCAATCTTCGTCTTTCCGATCATCGCGATCCTCTCGCTGAGCGCGATGTTCAAGGGCCTAAAGCCATTGAAACTGGACCTCCCATTCGTCCCCGCGGTCCTGGCCGCGATCGGGCTCGGGTTGGTTGCGAGCCTCATCGCCTGGCCGCTCTTTCGACGGTTCGCCGAGAAGGGCGAGCAGGCCCGAGGGGACCAGGGCGGAAAGGAAGCGAGCCTCGCGAGAACGGAGCGGGCTTTCATGGTGTTGCAGGTGATGACCGCATGCTTCGTCGCGTTTGCCCACGGGAGCAACGACGTTGCCAATGCAGTAGGCCCCTTGGCGGCCGTCTTCGGCGCGATCACGCATCAGGGCCTGACCGAGACCGTTCAGGTGCCCTACCGGGTCTTGCTGATCGGGGCGGTCGGTATCGTCGTCGGCTTGGCGACCTACGGCTACAAGATCATGGCCACCATCGGCAAGAAGATCACCGAGCTGACCCCCTCTCGCGGCTTCTCCGCGGAGTTCGCCGCGGCGACCACAATCGTGTTCGCAAGCAAGCTCGGCCTTCCGGTGAGCACGACCCACACCCTGGTTGGGGCCGTCATCGGGGTTGGGTTCGGGCGAAGCATCGGCGCGATCAACCTCAAGGTGCTGCGGGGGATCTTCGCAAGCTGGTTCATCACGGTCCCCTTCACTGCCATCTTGGCGGCGATTCTCTTCATCATCGCCCGCGCGACGCTCCTCTGAGTGGCCCCGTCTGCGGCTGCGCGCTAAGCACGGCCCATGGCGCTCGCGGTTGGCATCGTCGGACTCCCCAACGTGGGGAAGTCGACCCTCTTCAATGCTCTATCCAACAAAGAGGCGGAGGCGGCCAACTACGCCTTCTGCACGATCGACCCGAACGTCGGCGTGGTCACCGTGCCCGACCCCCGCTTCGACAAGCTGGTCGACATGTTCGCTCCGAAGAAAGTCGTCCCAGCCACGGTGGAGTTTGTCGACATCGCCGGCCTGGTGCGGGGCGCCTCGAAGGGCGAGGGCAAAGGCAACGCGTTCTTGAGCAACATACGCGACGCGGACGCCGTGGCGCACGTCGTCCGGTGTTTCGAGGACGAGAACATCGTTCACGTCGACAATCAGGTCGACCCGATCGCCGACATCGAGACGATCGAGACCGAACTGATACTGAAAGATCTCGAGACCGTGCAGCGAAGGCTGGAGCGCGCGGAGCGGGCGGCGAAGGGCCAGGACGCGTTCGAGAAGAAAGCTGCCGTGTTCTGCAAGCGGCTCGAGGCCATTTTGAACGAGGGGAAGCCGGCGAGCACGATCGCCCCCGCCGACGAGGACGAGGCGCAGGTCCTTCGAGACATGTTCTTGCTGACCAGCAAGCCGTCGTTCTTCGTCGCAAACGTCAAAGACGACCAGCTGGCGGACGCAGACTCCGACCCATTGCTGGCGAAAGTGCGGGAGCTCGCTGAGTCGCGCGGGGTGCCGGTCGTGGTGATCAGCGCGGCGATCGAGGCGGAGATCATGCAGTTGCCGGAGGAAGACCGGGGTGAGTTCATCGAGTCGCTGGGGCTCGACGAACCCGGCCTCAACAAAGTGATACGAACCGGCTACGCGACGCTCGACCTCATCACCTATTTCACCGCCGGAGACCCTGAAGTGCACGCGTGGACGATTCGCCGCGGCACCAAAGCGCCGGCCGCCGCAGGGAAGATCCACAGCGACTTCGAACGCGGCTTCATCCGCGCCGAAGTGATGAAGAGCGGAGACCTATTCGAGCTAGGCAGCGAACAAGCGGTGAAGGCTTCCGGGAAACTCTCGGTCGAAGGAAAGGACTACGTAGTCGCAGACGGCGACGTCATGCACTTCCGCTTCAACGTCTAGGGTCACTCCGCCCCCCCAAAACCCCTTCAACGTCTAGGGTCACTCCGACCCTCCAAAACCCCAGTCGAATCACGGGTTTGCGACCCGCACCGCGAAAACCCGTTTCACCCAGCCTAGCTGGCCATCCCAGGTTTTCGCGGTGCGGGCCGTAAGTACTGGAAGTGATGGGGGTTTTGGAACGGCGGAGTGACCCCGCTCCCGAGCTGATAGCCCGAGGGCGTCGATTGGGAGCGGGGACCGAGGATCTCGGTCGTGAGGGTGCGAGATGTGCCGTCCGCGAACCGAGGAGATGCAGCGCATCTTTGAGCGTGAGGGGACGGGCGCAGATCGGGCCCTCACGGCCGAGATCCGACCGACCCGCTCCCGATCGACGCCCTCAAAGAAAGCAGGGGGTGTCGGTGTCGCCGACGGGGCGTTCGTCGCAGATGTTTGCTTCGACGAGGCCGTATTCGTTGTTCCCGTGGTTGTCGACGTGGAACAAGATGGGGGTCCCTTCGGGAAAGTCCTTCGTGGCGACCCACGACGCGTTGATGAAGTTGAAGGGCTGGGGGATCTGGACGCTTTCTTCGACCGCTAAGACGTCGCCGACGACGAACGCGATTCGAGCGGTCCCGCCGAACGGTGCGTTCAGAGGAAAGTGAAACGCGCGAACCTCGATCTCGTCCCCAGCGCGGATCGGCCTCAGCGAGGGTTGCTCGAGCGTCACCCAGTTGCAGAGCGGGTTGCCGTCGGGGCGTTGCGTGTAGACCGCAAGCACGGTGAACTGGTCGAGGCACTCGGCGACGTACGACGTGACGCAAGTTCCCCCGGGAGGGATGACGACGCAGTCGTCGTCTGACGTCGGGCAATCCCCTTCGGGCTCAGGCGGACAGGTCGCACCCGGCGGCGGTGCTCCAAAGAACTCCTCGCCTGCATCGGTCGGTACCCAGTCGAGGTTGTCGACGATCGGCCCCGCCACCGAGGCGCCGCCGCTCCCGTCGCCGCAGCCCACAAGGAGTACGCCCAACAAGGCCAACAGTGCCGTTCTACGCATGGTTCTCCAAGGATAAGGGATCTAAGCGTGCTCCGAAGAGCACCAGGGGGCTACTGGACTTACACGCGAAACCGTCTCGGGGCACGGACCTCGCGAGCAGGTCTTGCAAAAACCGGCCGAGGAGGCCCACCGGCCGACTACGGCGTCCGAACGAAATACGAGCCGAGAAGGATGAACATCTCCTCTTCGGTGGTCACGCCGCCACCCATCGGGCACGCGTCACACATCCCGCCGTCGCCGCAGACCGAGTCCTCGCCGCCGCAGGCCATTCCCTGGCTCGGGCCACCAAAGCAGGAACGTTCCTCGGGCGCGCAGCCACAACCGAAGAGGGAGAGTCCACCCCGTGACGCCAGACCGCGGATGGTATCGACGAACTCGCATGTCTCGGCGTCGGGCTTCTTCGACTCCCGCCGGACCTCTTCTGGGTTGGTCGCCCCGTTGTCCCAGAGCGAGCAGTAGCGGAAGGTTCGATCACGCTCGTCGGGACTGGTGAAGACCAGAGGCTCTGAGAACCGCTGGTAGAGCGGATCGGAGTAGTCTCGACTCCGGTACTCGGGGTCGCGATCGGGTGCGACGCAGTCGGGACCCGGTTCGCAGTAGTCATTCGGCGGATACCAGACACGGAAGTCTTTGCCGAAGCGGTGGGTGTGAGAGCTGAGCGTGAGGAGCTCGCCGTACTGCGGAATCGTGAAGGAGGTGCAGGCCTCCTTGGTGGTGAACGCGTCGACCGTGCCCATCCCGAAGATGTCAAACGCGTCGAACAGCTGGGTCTTCTGATAGACCCGATCGTCGGGTTCGGCGAACTCGAGGTTCATCCACTGCTCGATCACCGCATCTTGTTGCGTGAGGTTGAACGCGTGGCTGTCCCACACGATGAAGCCGCTCACGGGAACGAGGGAGAACACATCGGCGGGATAGGCCTCACGGAAGGTGGCCTCTTGCGCCGTGGCGATGTTCTGACGAACGTCGGCTGTCCCGAAGAGGCCAGCGACTGTGCCCAAATCGTTGGGCCCATTGCGGTACCCGATGCAGGCCACCGAGGTGGTCGGCTGGGTCACGCACTGGCTACGTTCGCCGCAATCGTTCGAGCCAGGCTCACAAGAGGCCCCGTCGGAGTCCCCGCCATTGCAAACCCAGTTCTTCCAGGCACCGTTCTTCGGGTCCCACTGCTCTTCTTTGCCGACCGGTGGGACGTAGAACTCGTTGATGGCGTGGTGCGACTGTGGAGTCTGCTGGAGCAGAATCCGATTGAAGGCAAAGCAGTCGCGGTCAGGACCGCCCTCGGCCGCCGTGCAGGGCACCTTGTAGCGATCGGGAATCTGGTCGGAGTAATCGAAGTAGCTGACGAAGCAGACTTCACCTTCGCCTTCGGCATCGACCTGCCAACCGCCCGAGTAGAACTGCACGCCCTTGTCGGTGTCGGGCGCGGGTAGCGGGCTGATCTCGTTCGGAACGACCGTGCCCTCGAGGTCGCATGTGGCGAACTGCTCGGAGCCAGAGACGATCCCGGTCTCTGGGGCACCCCCGCGAATCCAGATCCGAAGGAGCTCGAGGTCCTCTTCGCTCAGCACATCCTCGCCGAGAGGCATGGCGCTCCCGATGATCCCTTGTTCACCGAGGTTGGCGCCCGTGACCTTCGCGGCGACCTTGATGTAGAGCAAGCTCAGGTCCTGCTCTGCCGGGAACACGCGATCGAGATCGGCGGCCATGCCGGGAACGCGGACGAGATTGTCGTACGCCGCATCCTCGCGGAGATCGAGCGCCCCAGCCATGGCGTCCCCGTGGCAGTTCGACAGCGTGCAGCCTCGCGCCTCGAAGATCTGCTCTTGGATCTGCCCGAAGGTGCTATCGACCTCACATTTGGCCGCTTGCTCGCCTCCCCCGTCGCTGCAGCCAACGACCAAGAGAGTAGAGATCGACAGGAACAAAACTCGTGCGCGTGTCATGTGCATGGACTCCAAAAGCGGGGAACGGGTGAAGGAAGGGGCGGGATTCTTACTGATGGGGATATCGGCGCAAGGGGAAAAGTGAGGATTCCTCAGTATTGTCGCAAAATCGTTTGATTCCAATGATTTAAGGGCTTGGGGGCTGGACGAAGTACGAGCCCAGCGGAATGAACATTTCGTCGTCGGTGGTGACGCCACCAAAGACCGGGCAGGCGTCGCAGAGGCCTTCGTCTCCGCAGGCGGCATCTTCTCCGCCGCAAGACGTGCCCTGCATCGGCCCGCCGAGACAGCTTCGGTCGCGGGCGGGGCAGCCACAGTAGGCGAGGACGAAGTCGCACACCGGTGTGTTGGGGGCCTCGGTGTTCCGCTTCACCTCCAGCGGGTTGTCGGCGCCGTTGTCGTACACGGCACATGCCCGGAATGTGCGGCTTGGTACGTCGCCCTCCTCGTAGCCGAGCGGCGGGTCGTAATAGGTGTACACGGGATCGTCGTAGAGACGACTCACGTAGTCGGGGTCACGGTCCGGGGGATTGCAATCCTGCACGCTGCAAGGGTCGTTCGGCGGGAGCCAAATCCGGAAGAGCTCGCCGCGCTTGTGCATGTGCGAACTCAACGAGAGCAATTGGGAATACTGCGGGAGGGTAAAGCTGTTGCAGATCTCACGTTTCGTGAACGGTGCGACGGTCGACATGGCGAAGATGTCACCCGACTCGAAGATCTGTTGGCGGAGCCAGGTTCGATTGACCTCGGGAACGAAGGTGAGGTTCACCCACTGCTCGATGGTCGCTGCGCTCGTCGTGAGATTGAAGCCGTGACTGTTCCAGCCGATGAACCCGGTCAGAGGCAAGCGCGAGTAGACGCCTGGCGGTGGAGAATCGATGAACGTGGACTCCTGGGCGCCGGAGAGCTGGATCTGAGTGCCGCCGTCACCGTCCTGCGCGCCAAGTGCGGAACCGAGCGAGAAGTCGTTCGGCGCGCCTGCGTAGCCGACGCAGGCAACGCTCGTTTGGACGGGGGTGGTGCAAGCACTTCGAGGCCCACATTCGCCTGCAATTGCCGGGTCGCACGGGCTGCCGGCGTTGTCGCCGCCCAAGCAAGCCCAAGGGCCCCAATCGCCACCTTTCGGATTCGATTCCGGAGTGTAGACCGTGATGATGCTGTGGTGCGAGAGCGCGTCTTGCGCCAACTCGTTCCGCCCGAACGCAAAGCACTTGCGCCCTTCACCGAACTCGTCGCAGTCGACCTGGTACTCCGGCGGGACGACGTCGGTGAAGTCGTAATAGGTGGCGTAGCACACCTCGTCTTCGGCCTCGGCGTCGATGTTCCATCCGCCGGCATAGAACTGCACGCCCTCGCTTGGGTCAGGCGCGGGGAGTGGAACGATCTTGTTCGGCTCGGCAACGAAGTTCCCCTCACACCCGAGGAGATTGAGTGTCCCTTCCACGACGGTCGTCTCAGGAGCACCCGCACGAATCCACGCGGCGATGGCCTCGAGTTGGTCGTCGCTGAGTCGCGATCCGCCGAGCGGCATCTCTTGGCCGAGGCCATCGACGGCGAGCTCCTGTGTCGTCTCGGCAAGCTTACGGTAGAGAAGGCTGAGATCTTGATCGCCGGGGAAGACCCGTTGGATCTCCGAGTCGACACTGCTGGGAACGCGGACGAGCGCCGCATACGAAGCACCTGCGCGAAGATCGAGCCCTCCGGAAGCTTCGAAGCTCTCCCCGTGGCAAGCATTCTGTGTGCAGCCGCCACCTTCGAACACGGTCGACTGAATGGCAGCAAACGTGCTCTCAAACTCGCAGGACCCCGCGCCCTCACCGCTCGAATCGTCGCTACACGCAGCGGCCGCCACGCATAGAACCATCAAAGTGAAGAGGAAAACTGCTCGAGGCATGATCGTCAGGTCGGAGGTTAGGGCGGCCATCACGCGCACGGCCCCTTCGGGGCGTCAATTGACCCCTATTCAATTGTGGCAATAGCTTGATTGTGCAAGCCCAAATCCGCAAGTCTCTCGTGGTTACTGCGCGATGCACGACCCGAACCAAGGATCGGAAAGATGACCCTCGAAACGCTCTTCTCCATCGCCAACTACGCGGTACTCCCGTTCTGGCTCCTTTTGTTGGTCGCCCCTCGGTGGCGCTGGACAGGGCTGCTCGTCCACGGCCCGGTCGTGGTACTGCTCCTTGCCCCGCTCTACGGGTACATGCTCTTTGGCTACGGTGGGGGGCCGGAAAACGTCGACATGACTTCGCTTTACGGTGTGGTGGAGGGGTTCTCGGCACCGAGCCTCGCGCTCGCAGGTTGGATTCACTATCTGATCTTCGACCTATTCATCGGCGCCTGGGAGGCGCGTGACGCAATGCGGCGAAACCTCCCACACCTCGCAGTGGTGCCGTGCCTCCTTGGCACCCTCTTGGTCGGGCCGCTCGGCCTCCTCCTCTACGTCGTCGTTCGATTCGTCGCGTCGCGGGTTGTCCAGTACGACGAGTACGCCGATGCCCCGGCGGCGGCCTGATCCACACCCCAAATAGAGAAGGGCCAGCGCAATCGCGCTGACCCTTCATCATGGACTCCCACCAGTGTGGGGGGAGTTACTGCAGTGGGCTAACTCGCCCGCACCTCCGGTGAGAGTCCGATTCTACTACTGTCCATATTCACATATCTCCCCCGGCGAGGCCGGCACCCTCGGGTCTCTGA
>JBCCEK010000105.1:0-15144 GCA_039030295.1 Myxococcota bacterium
AGCGAGCGAGACGCAGGACTCGGAGTCGCTCGCAAGGCGGGAACCCGCAGGAATAGCAACGCTATTTCAAGCGGTGAGCAACGCCGCGAGCGGCTTCGAGGACAAGTCGCAGCCGATCAGTCTCAGGTGAGAGCGGTCTAGTCGGCAACGACGACTAAGACCGCGTCAGCATCCACCTGGTCCCCAGCCTGAACACTCACTTGCTCGACGGTACCGTTCGTGGGCGCGGTCACCGAGTGCTCCATCTTCATGGCTTCCATGATGAGTAGCACCTGACCGGACTCGACCGAGTCGCCCTCGGAGACACGAACTTCGATGATCTTACCCGGCATCGGGGCGATGCAAGCGCCCTCAGGAAGAGCGGCGCCCTTGTCCGGAAAGCGTGGAAGCGGGTGGAGCGCGACGTCGAGATCCGCGTTGTGGACATAGACTTCGGTTTCGCCACGTGTCACGCGGGCGGTCGTCCGGTGCCCGTCGATCTCGACCGTGAGCATCGGCGCATCGTACGATACGATGCGCGCCTGGGACTGATCCTCCCCGCACGTGACGTCGAACAAGCCGTCACCGAGGTGCTGGTACTCAACTCGATGCACGCGATCGTCGACGCCATACTCGTCCCACTGGGGAGTGTGAAAGTTGTTTCGCCAGCCAGAGGGAATCGAGGGCAAGATCTCGCGCTCTCGGTCGCGTCCCTGTTGACTGGCGAGGGCCGCAAGGACCGCGGCTCGCCGCTCACTCGCCTCGTCGGCCCCCTCTTTGAGCGCTTCCTGCATGTGGGTGTCGATAAAGTGCGTGTCGAAGTTGCCCGCAATGAACTCCGGGTGGTCGAGCACCTGGAGCAAGAACTCGCGGTTGGTAACAACCCCCTGCACGCTCAGCGACCGAAGGGCTGCGCGCATCCGTTGCAAGGCCACCGACCGATTGTCTGCGGAGGTAATGATCTTCGCGAGCATCGGGTCGTAGTAGATGCCTACCTCGCTCCCGGCTTCAACACCGCTATCGACTCGAAGCCCGTCCGCCGGGGGAAGATGCCAATCGACCACGGGGCCACTCTGTGGGAGAAAACCCGTCGCTGGGTCTTCGGCGTAGAGACGCACTTCGACGGCCGCACCGTCGAACCTCACCTCCTCTTGGGAGAAGCGTAGGGCCTCGCCCTGAGCGACCAGGATCTGCTCTTCGACCAAGTCGAGCCCGGTCACGCACTCGGTGATCGGATGCTCGACCTGAAGCCGAGTGTTCACTTCGAGGAAGTAGAACTGTCGGTCGGGCGCAAGGATGAACTCGACCGTCCCCGCATTCTGGTAGCCGATCGCTTGGCCGCACAGCACTGCCGCCTCACCCATCGTACGCCGGAGCTCCGGATCGAGGGCCGGAGACGGGGTCTCTTCGATGATCTTTTGGTGCCGTCTTTGGATCGAGCACTCGCGCTCGTTCAGATGAACCAGGCGACCGTGGGAGTCACCGAGGATCTGAATCTCGACGTGTCTTGGATTGTCGATGTACTTCTCCACGAGAAGCGTCGCGTCGCCAAAAGCGCTCTGCCCTTCGCGGGCAGCCGATGCAATCGCGTCAGCAAGCCCCGCTTCCTCGCGCACGAGTTTCATCCCTTTGCCGCCCCCGCCGGCGCTTGCTTTCAATAGAACCGGAAAACCAACGTCGATAGCGCGTTCGGCAAGGACCGCTGGATCCTGGTCGGCGCCGTCGTACCCAGGGATGACGGGAACCCCGGCCTTGC
This sequence comes from Myxococcota bacterium, assembly GCA_039030295.1. Lineage (GTDB taxonomy): Bacteria > Myxococcota_A > Polyangia > Polyangiales > Houyiibacteriaceae > SG8-38. The sequence continues at coordinate 1,736 of JBCCEK010000105.1, forward strand.
CCACCAGTGCCTTCGCCTCGCGCTTCGAACCCATGGCGCGAATCGCGTCGGCGGTCGGACCAATGAAGACGACTCCGGCATTCTGACAGGCGTCCGCGAACTCGGCGTTCTCGGCCAAGAAGCCATAGCCGGGATGGATGGCGTCGGCTCCCGATCGCTTTGCGGCGTCGAGGATCTTGTCGATCCGCAGGTAGCTCTCCGTGCTTGGAGGGGGCCCCAGCAAGAACCCCTCGTCTGCCTCTTGGACAAAAGGCATGTCGCGATCGGCCTCGGAGTAAACCGCCACGGTCGCGATCCCCATCTTTCGGCAGGTTCGCATGATACGCCGTGCGATCTCGCCACGGTTGGCGATCAGTATCTTTTGGATCGGTCGGGTCACTCGAACCTGCTCCTCAGTGCCGGAAGACGCCCCACGAGGTCGTGCCCTCGAAGGGTGCGTTGTAGGCGGCAGAAAGACATATCGCCAGCACGTTGCGCGTCTGCCGTGGATCAATGATGCCGTCGTCCCACACGCGCGCAGTCGCGTAGAGGGCGGTGGATTGGTCGTCGATCTGCTTCTCGGTCATCATCTTGGCGACGCCGAGCATCTTCTCGTCCACTTCGACTCCCTTTTTGGCCGCAGCTTGCCGCTGGATGATGTCGAGCACACCCGCGAGCTGCTTCCCACCCATGACGGCGATCTTGTGGTTGGGCCAAGTGAAGAGGAATCGAGGCTTGTAGGCGCGACCGCTCATGCCGTAGTTCCCCGCGCCATAGCTCGAACCGGTCATGATGGTGATCGCGGGCACGGTGCTGTTCGAGACCGCGTTGATCAACTTCGCGCCGTTCTTGATGATCCCCTCCTGCTCGTACTTCTTGCCGACCATGAACCCGGTGGTGTTCTGGAGGAACACGAGCGGCACGTCGCTGCTGTTGCAGAGCTGGATGAACTGCGCACCCTTGTTGGCGCTTTCGCTGAAGATCGTCCCGTTGTTCGCGAGGATGCCCACTGGGAACCCGTGGATGTGCGCCCAACCGCAAAGCATGGTCTTGCCGTAGGAAGGCTTGAATTCGCTGAATCGAGATCCGTCGACGATACGGGCGATGACCTCGCGCTGGTCGAAAGGCACGCGGACGTCGGGCGAGGCGATCCCGAGGAGCTCTTCGGGGTCGTAGATCGGAGCTTCGACGGGCCGCGGCTTGGGCGTGGCGCCCTTCTTCCATTCGAGGTGGGACACGATCTCGCGACCAAGGCGAATCGCATCCATCTCGTCTTCGGCCAGGTAGTCGGACACCCCACTCAACGTCGAGTGCATCTCCGCGCCGCCGAGCTCCTCGTGCTCGGTTTCTTCTCCGGTCGCCATCTTCACGAGAGGTGGGCCCGCGAGATACACCTGCGCTTGCTCTTTCACCATCACCACGTAGTCGCTCATACCCGGTAGATAGGCGCCACCCGCCGTCGAGCTGCCGAACACGATGCAGATCGTGGGAATCTTGTGTTCGGACCTGCGAGTCAGATGTCGGAAGCCCTCGCCGCCATGAACGAAGATCTTGTCTTGGTTGGGAAGATCGGCGCCCGCAGACTCGATGAGGCTCAACCCGACGAGGCGGTTCTGTTCACACACCTCTGCAAGCCGGCCGCTTCGAAGCATGCTGGTCGGTGTGATGGCGCCACCTTTGACGGTGGCCTCACTCGCCACCAAGCAACACTCGACACCGCTGACGAGACCGATGCCGCCGACGACGGAGGTCCCGGTAACCTCCCCCTTCATCGCGTGACCGGCGAGCGGCGCGATCTCCAAAAAGAAGCTGTCGCGGTCGAGCATCATCTCGATGCGCTGCCGAGGAAGGATCCGGCCGCGAGCGATGTGACGGTCGTTGTACTTCTGCCCGCCTCCGAGGTTGGCCTTGGCCTGGGCCTCGAGGACCTCGGTCAAGAGCTGGACGTTTCCCTCGCGGTTCTGCGCGAAGGTTTCGGAGTTGGGGTCGACCTTGGAGCGAAGGACGGGATAGCGCTGTTCGTGAATCATCTGGTGGATCCTGATGGGAGGTCTCGAAGCGGCGGGGCGAATTATGAATGAAGGCTCAGTCAGCGCAAGCACGTCGAAATTACGGGATAATTGCGTCTATCCGTGAATAGCCGGGATGCGGTCGCGCCACGGTCGAGCGCGCTCGAGCTGGCCTGCCAAGGCAAACATCATCGGCTCGTCGGCGGGGCGACCCGTAAACATGACACCGATCGGAAGACCGGCCTCGTTCCAGTAGAGCGGAACCGACATCGACGGCTGACCCGTGAAGTTCGCGACGGGTGTAAAGGGCACGAAAGAGAAGGTGCTTTGCGCCGCGCGATCGATCAACGAAGGATTCGATAGGGGCTTGCTCCACCCGATCGAGGCGAGCACCTTCTGCGCGACTGCGTCCACGCCCACCGGATCGAGCTCACCGATTTTCACAGGCGGCGTCCCCAGCGTCGGGGTGAGCACGAGGTCGTAGGCCTCGTAGAGTTCCGCGAGACGTCGCGACTCGGCCTGCAACGTCTGGAGCGCCATCATGAAGTCCCGCCCACTCACCGCACGGCCAAGCATGCCGCTGATCCAAGTCGTGAGCTGAAAATCACTAGCGGTCGCACGCCGACCAACGGCCCGCTCCGCCTGCGCGACCTCAGCTGCAACGTTGGATCCCAGAACGACCACGAGTGCTCGGCCGAGGGACTCCGGATCATGGTGTGGCGAGATCCGATCGACGTCGTGCCCGAGGTCTTCGCAGAGGCGAGCGGCGTCTTCTGCGGCGTGAATGCAGTCTTGATGGACGGTCGCGGGAAGCGCGGGCTCGCAGTGAAACGCAATGCGAAGTGGCTTCGGATCTCGCTGAGTGGCCTCGAGAAACGAACCTTCGATCGGTTGAGCGGCGTAGGGCGCAGTGAGGTCCGGGCCGTGGGTCGCATCGAGCATGGCGGCGCTGTCGCGTACGCTGACGCTCAGCACGTGTTCGGAGACGAAGCCTGACCAATGCTCGGTCGCGGTCGGGCCAACCGGGTTGCGCGCACGCGAGGGTTTGTGCCCGAAGAGTCCGCAACAGGACGCTGGGATTCGAATCGAGCCCCCCCCGTCGCCGCCGGACGCGAACGGGACGAGCCGCGCGCCCACCGCAGCCCCGGAACCGCCACTCGATCCGCCGGGAGTGCGACCGATGTCCCAGGGGTTGCGTGTCGCTCCACAGAGATCGGTCTCGGTCACCGGCAGCAGACCGAGCTCAGACGTGGCTGTCTTGCCGACGACCACCGCCCCGGCCGCTTGCCAGCGTCGAAGCAGCTCGGTTTGAACGCGCGGCGTGAAGCCTTTGTAGAACCGGGCACCGCTCTCCGTTGGGACGCCGGGAATGGTCTGGATCAGGTCCTTGATGAGGAAGGGGACTCCTGCGAAGGGGCCGTCGGTTGGGCCGCCAGCAGCCTGGCGCCGAGCGAGATCGTAGAGCGGCCTCACGACTGCGTTGATCTGGGGGTTCACCCGTTCGATTCGCTCGATCGCCGTTTCGAGGAGCTCGGCGGCGGACACCTCGCCGGTCCGGACCAGTTCAGCCAGGCCAAGGGCGTCATGCGTGTCGTACGCGGCGGAGACGGACATGAGAGTGAGACCCCTACCCCATCTAGAGCACTGAAATCAATGGGTTTGCGGTCAGGCACCCCATCGTGAGGAATCTCACAGTGATGTCGCGTTCACAGTAAAACTAAATTTTTTTGATCATATGGTTGCTAATTTTTCAACATGGTGGTACTCCAGGCGAAGAAACACCGGCACAGGACCTGGAGATCGAGTGATGAGCGAGACCAACAAAGCCAACGAAACCGCGGTGATGAACGAGGCCATCGAGGCCGTGAAAGCACGGGGGTGGATCACCTATGATGAGGCTTCCGAGGTGGTGGCCGGCATCGGGGCCAGCCAGGGCACGGTCCGAAAGTTCCTGAGGCGACTCGAGACCGCGGGCATCGAGGTGACCGTCAAGCCGGGGAAGAACCGACGGTCGGATCGTCGGCGAAGCAACAAGCCCGCCGAGGGCACGAACGTCCTCAGCGCGGAGCCAGTGCAGACTTACCTCGACTGGATGGGTGCCGTCAGCCTGCTGACGCGAGAGGGCGAGGTCGAACTCGCACGACAGATTGAGAAAGGCCGGCAGCGGATCTACGACGCGGTCACGGCCGCCAAGCTCCACGAGGAAGAGCTCGCCGAGGTTCGGCGGCGCGTGGAAGAAGAAGGCCTTGCTGTGCGGGAAGCCGTGATCGAAACAGCCTTCGAGTCGGTGCTATGCGCGATCGATTCGTACGTCGAGTCACTCGACGAGGGGTCGATACCGCGAAAGAAGATCGAAGAAGACGCCGGGATGTCGGCAAACAAGCTCCGCAAGCTTCAGGAGCTCGTCAACGAGTCGCTCACGGCGGTGGAGCGAGCCAAGTCCGAGATGGTCGAAGCGAACCTCAGGCTGGTGGTGGCCATTGCAAAGAAGTACCTGAAGCGTGGCCTTCCCTTCATGGACCTGATCCAGGAGGGGAACATGGGTCTCATGCGCGCGATCGACAAGTTCGACTACCGTCGCGGCTACAAGCTCTCGACGTATGCTTCCTGGTGGATCCGACAGTCGATGGCGCGTGCAACCACCGACCAGGCGCGAACGATTCGGATTCCAGTCCATGCTTGTGAACTGCTTACCAAGGTGACCGGAATGACCCGAAAGCTCACGGGCGAGCTCGGCCGCGAGCCGTCGCCCGCCGAGATCGCACAACGCATGAAGCTCCCCACCGATCAGATCGCCAACCTGCTCATGATCTCCCGGGACACCGTGTCCCTCGAGATGCCAGTCGGCAACGACGGGAACAGCGAGCTTCGAGACCTGATCTCGGACGACGAGGGTGAAACACCGATGGACTCGGTGATCGACGAGGACCTCTCGATGACGGTGATGAGGGCGCTCGAAACGCTAAACCCTCGTGAGCAGCGAATCATTCGAATGCGCTTTGGCATCGGCGAGAAGGAATCACACACGCTGGCAGAGATCGGCCGCGAGTTCGGCCTCAGCCGCGAGCGGATCCGACAGCTTCAGGCGCTCGCGCTGAGGAAGCTTCGCAACGTTCACGGCGACGCAGCGCTCAAACAGTTCGTGAGCGCGTAGTTTCGGCTTGCGCTCAAAGATGGCGGGTACGGACCGAGTCCGTACCTGCTTCTTGCATTTAAGGGGGTTTGGCGCGCGAAGAGGGGCCCGCCGCCACCACCGCAGCGATCTTCGCAACTTGGGAGGACCACAGGGAGCCGTGGATTCAACCCTCCCCCAACGTGCCGATTCGAAGCTCAGTCACTCGTCGAGCTCTCCGTTCTTCGCCTTCTCGACCCACTTGACCATGGTCTGCTGGACCACGTCGAGCGCCTTGCTCTTGAACGGTCGAAGGAGCAGAGGCACCTTGTCCATCGCGACCACGATCTGGCCGGGCTGCATGTCGAGCGTGGCGGCCACGTTTACGCCTTTGACCCGAAAGCTGATCTCCGCCCGGTCTTCACCATGCCACGTGGTCTTGGCGTCGTACTTCGCCCACTTGTTGGTGTAGTACTCCGCGGCCTTCTGTGCGGCCTTGCGAGCGAGCTCCGGGCTCAGGTCGTGCTTGATCGTGTAGTCCATCGAAGACGAGGATTACACGATGTTCCCACCGAACGCTACGAGACCCTCGCCACTCGACGTGCGGCCTGGACCCAGGCTCGGAGCGCGGTCGGATCGCCGAGCGGCCGAGCCGACTCGGGAAGTGCCCACACCGGTTCGGCGCGACCTCTCTGGAACCCTTCGGTCGCTGCGCGTCGCTGACTTTGGTCCTCGAGCACCCAGTCGATCGAGCGATCGAGCGCATCCTGAAGATCGGCGAGCGCGTCCGGGTACGCGAGGTCCGTCTGGGAAACACCTTCGGCCTCGGGGATGAATGCCCGATTGATCGCGGTATGGCCTAGTGCGAAGCCGCGCGCCTCGACCTCCCGGGCGACCGAGCGCGCTGCGGCGATTCCCGAGGCGTCGGCAGACGACACGAGCACGAACTCCGTCGCGGACGTCCGCATGATGTCGCGCACCTCGGTCGCGCGAAGGGCGAACCCCTCCCGGAGAAAAGCCATTTCGGACAAAAACCCCGTGAGGGCGTCGACGAGGGATCGACCAGCGATGGTGGTGAGAAGACGACGGGTGAGCGCACCACCGCGAAGTCGCGCGTCGTGCGTACCTTGGGCCCCTTGAAGAAACCAGCGAACCACACGTTGATCGAGGAACCGGACGAGCCGTGCAGGCGCGTCGAGAATCTCCATGGCGCTCTGCGCAGGCGGGGTGTCGACGATCACCAGGTCGTACCGGTCGTCGTGGATCGCCGCGTGCACACGCTCCATCGCGGCGTACGCGTGTGACCTCGCCAATGTGTTCGAAAAAGCCTGGTAGATCTTGTTATCGAGAACGCGTTGAGCTCGTTCCGGGTCTGCCGAGGCGCGGCGAATGATCTCGTCTGCGCTCGCTTTGGTCTCGAGCATCGCTGCGTGCAGTTGCCCCTCGCACTCCCCTGGTAGAGAGACCACCGAAGCGGAGTCGACGAGCTGCCCGACTCCGAGCGCATCAGCGAGGCGTCGGGCAGGATCTGCCGTCAGAACGAGAACCGACCGCCCCGAGACGGCCTCATTGAGTGCAAGCGAGGCCGCGAAGGTCGTCTTGCCCACACCACCCACACCGACACAGAACACGAGCCGGCAGTCGGATCGAACCGCGATCATTCAATGCCTCCGTTATCGAGTGCATCGCAAAGATACGCCACGGTCTGTTCGGTCGGTGTATGCCGAGTTGGAAGGCGCACGGTCGGCAAGGGAACGTCGTGTCGCAGCCCATCGATACACCGTTGAGCGACTTCCCATCGGTCGATGAGGTGCTCCGCCAATCGGAGCCTTCCGGTCGAGAGGTCATCGTTGGCGACGGTTCGGATCGTTTCCCGGATCCGGACGCGGCTATTCTCGTCCAACCACATCGGAGGGATTCGGTTGATGAAGAGATGACCGAGATGGACACCGTCTCGCGTCGACAGACCGCGATGGAGATCGATGGTTTCTCGCACGATCAGTGGCTCGGGCACGGTGACGATATGAACGACGGAACGCTCGGCATCCCCGAGTAGGCGCGTCGCCCCGTCGACGACCTGCCGAAGGGGACCATCCTCGAGAAACACGTCGAGAACCTTGGGGAGATCGAAGAACATCAACGCGTTCCCTGTAGACTCGAGGTCGACGAGTACCGGACCCCAACTCCGAGAGGTACCGAGTTGCGCCACCCGATGCATCGTGACGATCTCGTCGACCCCCGGCGCGGCGACGAACAGGCGTCGAAGCGACGCGTTTCGCGACACGAGCTTGGCAACGGTCCGGAGCCGCAAACGCGAAGCGACGTAGTCGACGAGGGCCGGCTCGAACAGGACGCGCGTCGCATGGACCCCGGTCATGATCTCAGTGGGTTCGTATGCAATGGGCGTGTCTCCGACCAGGTGTGCCGAAGAGGTGTGCGCCCCGAGCTCGACGATGAGCGGACGCAAACCCCGGCGCGCCGCCCGGAGCGCCACCGCGGAGATCACGGTGGATTTTCCGACGCCACCCTTGCCGGTGAAGAACTGAACCGGTTTGTCGAGTGCCTCCGGGCCGTCCGCCTCCACCGAAGAGCCCTAGCAGGAAAGAAACATGGTATCGAGGGCCGTGACGCGAACGAAGCACTGGCTTCAAGCCGTTCGACCTCTCGCTCAACTCAACATCGCCGTGCCGCTCGTTCTAGGACAAGCGGCCGCGTGGCACGTCCACCAAAGGTTCGACGCGGGCTGGCTGGTCGGCGCGTTCGTCTGGGGTCTGTTCGACCATGCGTTCATCGTTCTGTCGAACGACTATGCCGATCGGGATGCCGACTCCGGTGCGAGAACGTGGATCTCGGGGGGTTCGGGTGTGCTCCCAGAGGGGAAGCTGAGCCCCAAGCAAGTCGCACGTGCTGCGCGCATCGCTGCGTTCGGCCTCATCGCGTGGTCGTTTGGGCTCGCGGTCATGGACAGACCTTGGACGCCCGCATACGCCGCGATCGCGATCTCACTCCTTTGGCTCTACAGCTTCGAGCCGGCGCGCATGAGTTATCGGGGAGGCGGGGAGCTGCTGCAGGGGCTGGGGATCGGCGCCGGGCTCCCTTCGCTCGGCTACTACCTGCAGTCGGAGGCGTTTGTCGTTCCGTGGTGGGTTCTGGTTCCAGCGGTCGTGCTTGGGGTGTGCGCGAACGCACTGAGCGCGCTCCCCGACTTCGACGACGACCGCAACGCAGGAAAACGAACCTGGGCTGTTCGCTTTGGGGTTGAGACGTCCTATCGGCTTGCGATCGGTGGGATCACCCTCAGCGCAATTGCTGTGTTCGCTTGGACGCCCGGGGTGTCGTCGGGGATCCGGCTCATCGTTGCAGTGACGCCGCTCATTCCACTCGCGCTGGCCATGCGAGCCAAAGACAGTTTCGCGAAGGCATGGTGGGGGAGCGCCGCCGTGCAGCTCTTGCTCCTCCTATGGGCGGTCGCCCTGTTCGTGACGGGCTAGGCCGAGCGCGACCGCGCGTTCCTTGCGAAGCGCATCAAAATCTCGGTCCCAGACGGATGTCGCGTCTCGACACCATGCGGGCACGGGAATGAGATCGTGCGCGGCAAGGTCCTGATAGAGCGACAGTTCGTCGGCCGGTTCGCGCACGAACGGGAACGGGTTGCGAGCAGCCTTGGTTGTCAGGCTCGGATACCGAGGGTCGTCTTGGTCGATGAGGCGTAGAATGTCGCGCCCCCGGTCCTCGGACTGGATGAGAAACGGCAAGCCGAAGGGCTCTGAGTCGCGCCGCAATGCGGGAGCGCGCCGAACCCACCGGGCCCAATCGAAACCATAGATGAAGTCGTGTACGTACCGGAAACGGATCTTGGAGTGTTGGCCGTAGAGGCACATCAAGTTGACGGTCGTCTCCGCCGCACTGCGAAGGCAGGTTTCGTAGTCGTCCGCCAGCCTGGCGTGTGCGTCGATGGTGGCGAGGAAGAGATCGAAATCCCAGAACAGGTTGTCCGGAAAGTTCTCGAGCTGTGCTTGGGCGACGACGACGGCAGCTTCCGCAAGCAGGTCTGCCCGGGACGGGTCGCTGGGTTCAACGATGAGCGCGATGAGATGAGGGAGTGGTGTGGCTTCTTCGCGCGAGGGGTCGAGCGTCAGCCTGCCATGCTCGCAAGCATCGATCTTGGCTTGGACGACCGAGAGCGGGGAAGGCTCACCTCGAATGGCAGGAGCGTTCATGAGACGACCATGTCGAGCCACAACAGGAGCGCGGCTATTGCCGTACTATGCCAGATCGCGCTGTGAAGAAAGTGCTTGTAGCGGCGTTGCGCCTCAAACGCGTTGGTGACCGCATCCGAACTGAGCCGGCGCATCCCCACGAACCGCCATGCCACGATGGCGATCGCAAGAGCCACCGCCCAGGACGGAAACGACGACGGCTCGAAGAACGCGCCCGAGAGCCAAGCGAGCGCGCCCACGACAACGCTAGCCTCGGTCACACTGCGCGCCACCTTGTTCCCAAAGACCGATGCGAGGGTCCGCTTGCCGCCTCGGCGGTCGCTTTCCTCGTCGGAAAGGCCACTGGCAACGCCGCTCGCAAGGCTGAGGAACGCGAAACCCACCACCCACATCGAGAGTGAGGGATCGAGGAACCCGGCCTGAAGGTAGGCGTTGTAGAGTGGGAGGGCGACGCCGACCCCCAACATCTCGAGCATCTCGCCACCGCCTCGGTAGTTGAGCCGAACTGGGGGCAGCGTGTAGGCCGCGAAGATCGCCATGCATGTGACGCCCGCTTCAAACGCCCATCGGCGGTGCAGGAGCACTTCGCTTCCGCCAGCGACCAGCAGGGTGGCCAAACCAAGGGCGACGCCGGCTGTCCCGACCGCCGCGGCGCTGAGGATCTGGTCGGGGATGGTCTTCGGCGAGCCGGACGGGAACATCTCGCGCTTCACGCTGTCGACCGCACGATCGCCCCAGTCGTTCAACAGAACGATGAAACCGAGCCCGAAGAGGGTGAACGCAAGTCCCAAAAACGCGGCGGACAACTGGAAGGTCCCGCTCGAGACGACACCGAGGACCTGACCGAAGAGGGTCGGTACGAGGAGCTTCGGCCAACTCGCAGGCTTGAGCGCGTAGGTCCACCTCTGCCAGGGGGAAGATGGGGTGGTGGCGCTCGTCGTCGAAGAGTTCACGGCTCCGAAGAGTCTCCGTTGACCTGAGAGGGCACCGATGAGCTGCTCGCGACGTGCTTCGCACGCGCCTGCCACTTGGCGCGCGCCATCGCCCTCATGTCTTGGACCGAGTCCATCTCGTCCACGATCTCGAGGCCGATCAGGGTCTCGAGGACGTCCTCCATGCTGACGACGCCGTCGACCCCACCGTACTCGTCCACCACGATCGCGATGTGCTCGCGACTGTCGAGGAGCCGTTCGAAGAGCGCGGGTACCGGCAAGGTGTCGGGTACCATGAGGGCCTCTCGGAGCAGGCTCCGCACCGGGATATCGAGCTCGTTCCGTGCCGCGCGGATCAGCAGCTGGTCTTTGAGGATATAGCCTGTCACTTGGTCCGGTGTGCCCTTCCAGATCGGAATCCGAGAGAAAACCATGGAGCCGCGATTCGAAACCGCATCCCTGACGGTGGTCTCTTCTTCGAGTGAGAACATCACGGTCCTCGGAGTCATGATGTCGCTCGTCCGGAGTGAGCCGAAACGAAAGAGGTTTCGGAGGATGCGCATCTCTGACTCGTCGAAGACGCCCTGCTGCTCACCCAGTCGCGCGAGTGCTGCGAACTCCTCGCGGGAGAGCTTGTCAGGATGCTCGCGGCGCTTGACCACGCGGGTGATCACTTCGGACAACCAAACGAGAGGCCGGAGGAGCAGGATCATAGCCGGCAGAAACGCCGCCATGAAGCCCATCAACTTCCGCCAGTACACTGCGCCGAGCGTCTTGGGTACGATCTCGGCCACGAAGAGGATCATGAGGGTCAGGATCGTCGAGGCGATCGCCAACGCTTGAGAGCCCCAAAGGCGCTGCGCTTGCGCCCCGACCCCGACCGCACCCACCGTGTTGGCGATTGTATTGAGGCTGAGGATCGCGGCGAGGGGTCGGTCGATGTTGGACTTGAGCCCACGAAGACGCGCGCCCACCTTGGGTCGGTCTTGCTCGAACCTGGCCAAGTACGACGGGGTCACGCTGAGCAAACTTGCCTCGAGGATCGAACAGACGAACGAAACTCCCAATGCGAGCGCGAAGTACGCGACCAAGAGGGTCATCGAGGCGCTCTTGCTCGGTGTGGAGTGCTGGGCTCCGGGCGATGGAAGGGGCCATGCCGACGCAGATGCTCGATCTGCTCGCGGACAGATTCGGCCTCTCGAGGCAGAAAATCGGCGATGGCATCGGCAAGAACGGGATGCCGAACCCAATGGGCGCTATGGATGGGAACGGGCATGAGGCCACGGCGTAGCTTGTGCGTCCCTTGGGCACCCGCCTCAAACCGTTCCATTCGATGGGCGATGGCGTAGTCGATGAGGCGATAGTAACAGAGCTCGAAGTGGAGCATGTCGTGTCGCTCTGAGGCCCCCCAATAGCGGCCGTACAGATGCGCCCCCTTCTGAAAGTTGACCGACGCCGCGACGATCGTTTGGTCGCTCTTGGCGGCGACGACCAAAGGCGAGTGATCGAGTGCCGCGGGCGCCATCTCGAAGAAGTCGCGGGTCAGGTAGGGGTACGAGCCTTTACGGCTGCACGTGTTTCGATAGAGCCGTTCAAGGGTACGCCAGTCATCGAGCCCAAGCTCTCGCGACGAGAGGACCTCGATGTCGACCTCTCCCTCGGTGGCGATCCGCCGTTCCTTGCGGAGCTTCTTGCGCATCGAGGAACGAAATCGCCCGACGAAATCGTCGAACGTTTCGTATCCCTCGTTGCTCCAATGGAACTGAAACGACAGCCGGTCCATGAGGCGCCCGTCCTGCAGAACCCAGGCACGTTCCTCGGGATTGAGGAACATGAGATGCACGGAGGACGACTTGGTGTCGTCGGCGAGATCGAGGCAGCCGTCGATCAGACGCTTCACGATCGGCCCCGGCGTCTCGTCTTGGGCGTAGAGAATGCGCCTGCCGGTCACCGGGGTCACGGGAATCATCGAGACGAGCTTCGGATAGTACTGAACGCCAAGGCGAGCGGCCGCGTCGGCCCACCCCCAATCGAAGATGTACTCGCCGTAGCTGTGTGTCTTGAGATAGAGCGGAAGAGCACCGACGAGGTGGCCATCGCGCCACGCGGTGACGTGCATGGGCTCCCAACCCGAACCACGTCCGACGGAACCACTCTTTTCGAGGAGCGACAGGAACGCGTGATCGACGAAGGGGTCGTCGTTCCCTGTCAGTGCGTTCCAATCCTCGGCCTCGACGGAGTCGATCGACCACAACACGCGTATCTCGATGGGCTGGCCCAAGGCTGACGGAGAGTCTGACGGACCGCGCTCGTCAAATCCAGCCGAGGTACTGGGTGACCCCGGATTTGCCGCGAAGCTGGTTGATCGCCCGCTTGGCGAGGGCATAGCCGCGGAAGAAACTCGTCACTTGGAAGCGCTGGAACCGACTCAGCGGCGCCGGGGCACAGATCCACTTGGGGTCGGGCAGGCCAGCGTCCACGAAGTTGATGCGGCCTTGCTTGGTGGTGTGCGCCGAGGCTCCGAGCCGAATCCGACTGCCGAGGACGACAGCGTCCGCGGCATCGCCGTCGTCGGAGATCGTCCCAGGAATGTGGCCGTAGTTGAACGGACAAGGGACCGGATAGATGAAGTCGATCGACCCGTCGTCTCCGCGCTTGATGAAGCTGCCTCTCGGAACGTCGATGACGACGGTGACCGTCGCGTCCGTCATCCCGCCTCCAAGACGCACGCCGTCGCGACCCAATCGCGGTCGACGAGGTAGCGCCCCGAGAGCGCGTCACCCGGTGCGAACTCACCGGCCGGCCTCCGAAAGACTGCGCGAAAGCGCCCTTCTTCGGCCTCGATCTCGACCGCATGAAAACCGAGGTACGCGCCGGTGATCGGGCGTTGGCACTTGTACACCGACTCCTTGGCTGAGAAGAAGACCTTGGCCATCTGGTCGGGATGCTCGGACGCTTCGATCCACCGTCGCTCGTCGATGGTGCACACCCGCTCGAGGACCGACGGGCGAACGGGTGCGACCGACTCGATGTCGATGCCGACGGCGCGAACATCGCTCTCGCGCGCGACGGCGGCCGCACACCAGAAGTCGGCGTGCGTGATGCTACCCACGAACCCAGTAGGCCATATCGGTCCGCGGTCCTCGCCCTGCAGCAA
>JBCCEK010000106.1:0-15098 GCA_039030295.1 Myxococcota bacterium
CGGCGTAGGACGGGCGACCAGCAGCCGCTCATACAAACGCGCGATCCGCTTCCAGTCCGTATCCTCCGAACGTTCGGCTCGGGCGTGGACCGCGGCAATCGCGGCTTGGATGGCGTAGGCCCCGACACTCTGAGCTTGATGCGCCGCCCGGCAGATCGCGAGGCCTTCACGAATCTGATCTCGGTCCCAGAAGCGTCGGTCTTGTTGATGCAGCAACACCAACTCTCCGGAGGAATCGGTGCGAGCCTCCCGTCTCGAGTCCTGCAAGAGCAACAGCGCGAGCAAACCCAGAACCTCGGACTCTTCGGGCATCAGGTCGGCCAGCACACGGGCAACGTGAACCGCGTGCCGACATAGCTCACTCCGAACCACCTGCGCTCCGCTCGAAGCGCTGTAGCCCTCGTTGAAGACCAGGTAAACCACGAACAAGACGGCCTCGAGGCGCTCGGGCATGTCGCGACGTTCAGGGACCCGATACGGAATCCGAGCCTCCCGGATCTTCTTCTTGGCGCGGACAAGCCGCTGCGCCATCGTAGGCTCGGCCACTAGGAAGGCGCGAGCGATCTCGATCGTGGGAAGCCCGACGACGGTGCGCAACGTGAGTGCGAGCTGAGCCTCCTGGTTCAGTGCCGGATGACAACAGGTGAAGATGAGGCGCAAGAGGTCGTCGGGAATCGGGGCCGCCTCTGTTGGGTGTGCGGTGAGTTCCGCCATGGCACCGAGCTCCTCGAGCTTCCGTCGTTTCCGAACGTCATGCCGAATGGCGTCGATCGCTTTGTGGCGTGCGGTGGTCAGCAGCCACGCGTCGGGTACATCGGGCGTTCCTCGCCTTGGCCACTGCGTCGCGGCCGCGACGACCGCGTCGTGCAGGGCTTCCTCCGCAAGGTCAAAATCGCCTCCGCAAGTCCGGATGAGAGAAGAGAGGATTCGCGCGCGCTCGCGCTTCAAGACACGCTCGAGTTCGTCGTGAGCCGAAGCGGGCAAGCCCCAACCCTACTTCACTCGTAGATGAAGACGGGCCGAACTTCGATGGTGCCCTCACGCGCCGATGGAATCCGAGCGGCGATTTCGATCGCTTCATCGAGGTCAGTGGCGTCGACGAGGTAGTAGCCGCCAAGCTGTTCCTTGGTTTCTGCGAACGGGCCGTCCGTGGTCAGGGTCTTGCCGCCTCGAACCCGAACCGAGGTGGCCGATGGGGTTGGTTGCAGCGCGTCGCCGGCGACGAACTTGCCCTTCTCTCGGATGTCGGCGGTGAACTCCCGATACTCCCGCATGTAGTCCTGACGGGCGTCGTCGCCCTTGCTGTGAAGGACTTTTTCGTCTTCGTAGATGAGCAACAGGTATTGCATGGGGTCTCCTTGGGTAGCGATTTCCTTGGGGCCACTCCTGCCGATGGGGTGAAAGTGCCCCTGTTTCGTGGGGTAGTCGAGCGGGCAGGGTCGTTCTCGACATGTCGCTTGAAAAAAATGTGTCGATCGGTGTCGAATTCCCCTCGTGTCACGCGACTAGTCCCCGAAAGGCCCCAGACGCCTCACGAAAAGGAGATCGCATGAACTACGACTACGGAAGGTTCGTTTGGTTCGAACTACTGACCAAAGACATCGAGAAGGCCCAAGCCTTCTACTCGGAGACCCTGACTTGGAAGGTTCAGCCGACACCAATGCAGGACGGCTCTACCTATTCAATGATCTCGGTCGGCGAAGCCGGTATCGGGGGCCTCATCTCGCCCCAACCGGAAACGCAGCCGAGATGGGTCAGCTACGTCTCGGTCGAGGACGTCGACGCCACGGCAGCCAAGGTAGAGGCCGCCGGAGGTGCCCTCCACGGGGACGCGTTCGACATGCCCGGCGTCGGGCGAATACAGGCCGCTACCGACCCACACGGCGGAGGGTTCTCCCTATTCAAGGCGGAGAACGGCGACCCGCCCGCCGTGGAAGGCACAGGGTCTTTCCATTGGAACGAACTCTGGACGCAGGATCCCGAGGCCTCACTCCGCTTTTACGAGAGCGTCCTTGGTTACACCCACGATGCGACGGAGATGCCGAACGGCATGTACTACGTGTTCATGAACGGCGACACGCCAGCCGGCGGGATGTTCAAGGCTCCGAGCTCCGATGTTCCGACGATGTGGCTTCAATATGTCGCGGTCGAGGACTGCGACGAGGCGCTCGCACGGGCCAAGCGGAACGGGGCGACGGTCGTCTCGGAGCCGATGGATGCGGAGGGCGTCGGCCGGTTCGGGATCATCCGCGACCCGGTTGGGGGCATGATGGGTTTCATCAAGCCCGCAACGGCCTGAAGGTGTTCGCTGGGCTTCTCAGTTCGCGCGCGCCGAAGCCGCAGTGTGTTCGGCGGCGACGAATCGAGATATGGACTCGGCAACGCGTTCGGGCTGGTCTTCCGACACGAACACGTAGGCGTCATCGATCAGCTCGAGCCTGGCGTTCGGGAGCTCTGCGCAGAACCGTTCAGGTAGCCGCATCGGAAAGAAGCGGTCTTCGGGCGTCCAAAGAAGAAGAACGGGGCGCGCGAACTCCCGGAGCTCTCTGGCCGCCTGGAGCGTCACCTCGGAATCCGTGGTGCGCATGAACTTGGCCACATCGCGACGGACGCCCGGGATCGAAGCCGCAGGGGCCACGTAGCTCTTCACCAAGTCGTCCGGAAGCCCCGACTTCGCAAGGAGCCCGTACGCGATGGGGAGATTCCGAAGAGCCCTGACATGCAGCATCCCCTTGGCGATGGCCGCCATGAGTCCAGGGACCCGCGGCACGAGCTTCAGGTACCCAAAGCCCGGCGGAGGAAACACGTCATAGGCGTCACACGTCGTGAGGACCAAACGACCGACCCGCGATCCGTATCGAGCCGCGACGAGCTGCGAAACGGCACCCCCGGAGTCGTTCCCGACGACCGTGACGTCGTGCAGGTCGAGGGCTTCCAAGAGATCGCCGACAAGCCGGGCGACGCCGTCGACGCTCAAGTCGGCGTCCGGCCTCATGGGAATGGAATGGGAGCCGAGCGGCAGATTGGGAACGATGCACCGGGCGGAACGAGAAAGGCTCGGTGTGACCTTCCGCCACAGCTGGCCGTTGACGAGAAGACCGTGCACGAACACCACCGCGGGGCCGCTTCCGTCGTCTTCGTACTCCAGGGTTCCTTGAGGCAACTCGATCGTGGGCATACCAACCTCCATTCGTTGGCTGCATGCTCGCACGTGCGAGAGGCGAGGCCATGACCTCTCAGGTCATGAAGCGCGGCACCGCGTCAGAGGTTCCAACGCTTCATCGCCCGCCTGAAGCTCCGCGGGTTCGTGTACCCAGCATGGCGGACGATCTCGTCGGGCGCCTGCTGCCGCTCGACACAGTCGAGGACGATCGCCTTTCGGGTGGCATCCATGAGCGCGCGAAACGTGGTCCCCTCGTCCTGCAACCGCCGCTGAAGCGTTCGAGGCGTCAGATGAAGGGCGGCGGCCACCGATTCGATACTGCAGGACCCCTTCGGAAGCAGAGCCTTGATTCGCTCGCGTACCGAGTCGTGAAAGCTATTGTCTTGGAGTTCCGAGTGAAGCGTCGTCGCGATGCCGGCTAGCTGGTCGTGAAGCACGTGGTTGGAGTTGGAAAGCTTGAGGTCCCACGAGTCTCGGCTGACCACAAGGGTGGTCCGCGGCATCCCGAACTTCACCGGCGCCCGGAAGATCTGCGTGTAGTAGTCCATGTTGCCTCGGTAGGCGTGCTCGAAGCGAACCTCTTCGATCTTGCACTCACTATCGGTCGCAAAGCGAAAGAGCTTGACGAAGAGGGCCGCGATGTACTCGACCTCGTGGGAGAGGACGGGCAGCTCGTGCTCGACCTTGTTGATGTGCAGCGCCACATGCGGCGTTTCGTCGCCAATGACGACGACCCGGCCGTGCGCGAGGAGCTCCTGGAAGCGTACGGCTGTGGTGATCCCCTCGCCGAAGGTCCTGGCGCTCACCATCATCAGGTAGACCAGGTGATCCACCCGGGCTTCCCAAGCGTCCGCAGCTCGCAGCCCGAGGAATCGATCGCCCGTGTGCTCGAGGGCGGCCCGCCACAACCGACCGGCCGCATCGCGCGGCGGTCGCCCAGAGGCATCCAAGAACACCTCGATATCGATGCCGATCGCCTCGCACAAGACCTCGACGTCGATGCCGAGGCGCCGAAACGCCTGGACCTGTCCGCGGGTCCACGCGCCAGAAACGCGGGCCGGAGGCTTCACCATCAGCTTCTCGGGCGATAACGACAAGTACATAGATGGATCCATAGTGGCGACCGAATTTCAAGCCGCACGGGTGGGCGCTCGAGGAGCGATGGCGTAACGAGTGCCCGATTTTGTCGCCCGAGATCCTTGACGGTCCGTTAGCGTGTCTCAAGAGTCTTCGGTGCAAGGCGGGCACCGATCGTGTGGGAACGCAGATCCTAGGATGAGCCCACCATCCCATCCTAAGGTCAGGCGAGACACTGCGTTCCCCCTTGGTGCCCGCTCTTGCCCCATTAATTGCAGGGTGGGAGTGCGATGCGAAGGCCGACGAGTCGACGTTGCCGAGCCTAGAGTCGTCTGGCGCGGCGGCTGCTCGTGGCGTGGTCGCGCGCTAGGCGAAGGTGCAAGGAAAGGAGACCGCCGCCATGTCAGAAGACAACCCAAGTATTATGTCTCACGTATCCATCGGAACGAATAATCTCGATGTTTCGATAGCCTTCTACGACAAGGTGCTCGCTGTACTCGGATGCAAGCAGCTCCATGCGTTTCCAGGTGCCGTCGCTTACGGCAAACAGTTTCCGGAGTTTTGGGTGCACAAGGCGATCGACGGGAAGGAGGCCACGGTCGGCAACGGAACCCACTTCGGCTTCATCGCGCCAAACCAAAAAGCCGTCGATGAGTTTCATCGCGTCGCACTCGAGGCGGGGGCGACATGCGACGGCCCACCAGGCCCGCGCCCCCTTTACGGGGAGCCCTACTACGGAGCATTCGTGACCGACCCCGACGGGCACAAGATCGAGGCCGCGCACTGGGACGAGTCGCTCATGTAGTCGTGCTCGGAGCTACGGCTCAACCGGAGCGAGGCATGCGCCCGCGAGCGGGGAAAGGCATACGTATCTGTCGCCGCCCGTGGTTTGGCAGAAGTCACATGTCCATCCCTCGGGGCAGCCCCTGTCGATACAGGTAACCTCGGTCACGCATTCGCCGTCGTACGCGATGTCGATCCCGGCGCGCTCCGCCTCACACGGGTTCGGGTACGTCTCGCGATCGACACCGCAGACCGGTGCATAGATCTCGGGCGCGAACACATCCTCGGCGCAGAAGACACTTGGCTCACAGTAGCCCGCTCGCGGGGCGAGGCTCAGCTTCTGCGCCCACGGCTCTGCTGGACACGCGGCCTCGCACGCCTCTTGGGTTTCGAAGTTGTTGCCGTTTCCGCCGCAGCCACCCCACACGAACGACTCGCACCGCCCAGAGTCGACGCTGTAGTACCACCTGGGGAACGCGGCGTCGCAAGGCCCCACAGAAGCCGGGGCCGTGCACACGTCATCGATGATGCAACGCTCGCCTCGCGGACACTGGGTATCGTCGTTGCAGCCGATCGACACGCAATAGGCTGCCTCACCAAGCGGCCAGTCGACGCATACCTCGTCTGGCGCACAATCGAGGTCGTCCGCGCAGCCGTCGCATTCGCCTTCCTCGGCTGGTTCGACTCCCGCGCATTCGAGCTCGCAAGCATTGCCATAGGTTTTGCCATCCGCGCCACAGACGGGGTCGTAGACGGTCGGACACACGCACGGGTCGTCGCCGCACATGCCCGCCGAGGCAATGTCGACGTCGGCACATCGCGCCTCGCATGCGTTGATGTAACTGCGTCCATCGACACCGCAGATCGGCTCAAAGACGCCGACGCACTTGCAGAGGTTGGGATGCGGGACACACACGTCGCCATCACACGAATCGCCCGCGAAGCAATGACTCTCGGCGCGACAACCCATCGGGGCCGCACAGCGCCCGCGATACGCGATCGCGTACTCGCCTCGAACGGCCTCCATGATCGAGAGCGTCTCGCCGTCGGCGCTGCACACGAAGCCGGCAACTTCATCGACCGGAACGCAACCACCGCCGTCTACGCAGACGGCTCCTTCTGGGCAATCGCCCGGTGCGCACGCGCCGGCGCCATCGGTGCCACTGCAACCGACCAGGCCCATGAGCAGCAAACAGACCCAAGCGAAATACCTCATTGAACTCTCCTTCACGATGCCGGCGGTTTGGACTACGCAACATCGGTGCCAGTTGTCTCGATTCAAGAAAACAAGCGAATTCCGGCGCTCGAGCGCGAGCCGTCTGTGCCACTCCGAGCCAACTCACCCCGGGCGACCTGCAAAAAGGTCATGGGCGCCACATCTGCTAGAAGCGTTCGGTAGGATCGGTCCGCTTGGCTTCGCTTGAACAGACACTCGATCGGCTTGGCTCGGACATGGATGCCGACGCACTCCTGTCGCTCTTCATCGAGTACGTGACGGCTCAGGGCATCGACCTCTACCCGGCCCAAGAAGAGGCGGTGATGGAGCTCTTCGTGGGCAACAACGTGATCCTCAACACGCCCACCGGCTCAGGCAAGTCACTGGTGGCGCTGGCGGCGCACTTCCGGGCGGTCGCGCTTGGTGAGCGCTCGTTCTACACGGCCCCGATTAAGGCGCTCGTCAGCGAGAAGTTTTTCGATCTATGCCGCGCGTTAGGAGCAGAGCGCGTGGGGATGATGACCGGTGACGCCACCGTCAATCGCGACGCACCGATCATCTGCTGCACCGCCGAGATCTTGTCGAACCTCGCGCTCCGCGAAGGAGAACGCGCCGACGTCGACAGCGTTGTGATGGACGAGTTTCACTACTACTCGGACCGCGACCGCGGCGTCGCATGGCAAGTACCTCTCCTCGTTCTTCCGCAAGCTCGCTTCCTGCTGATGAGCGCGACACTCGGCGACACCACTCGCTTCGAAGCAGGGCTTACGGCGCTCACCGGCGTTCCGACCGCCCTCGTCCAAAGTACGGATCGTCCGGTCCCCCTGGACTTCGAGTACGCCGAGCAAACCCTGCAGAACACGGTCACCGATCTTCTCGAGCAAGGGAAGGCACCCGTCTACGTGGTGCACTTCGCGCAGCGCGCCGCAACCGAGCAGGCTCAAAGCTTCATGAGCATCGATTTTCTCTCGAAGGAAGACAAGCGATCGATCAAGGACGCGCTGAGTCGGACTCGCTTCGACACACCCTTCGGGAAGGAACTCAAGAAGTTCTTGCACCACGGAATCGGGGTTCATCACGCCGGCATGCTCCCTCGGTACCGGCGCCTGGTGGAAAGGCTCGCCCAGCAAGGCAAGCTGCAGATCATCTGTGGCACCGACACCCTCGGGGTTGGGGTGAACGTCCCGATTCGGACGGTGCTGTTCACCAAGCTCTGCAAGTACGACGGCGAGAAGACCAAGGTGCTCACCGTTCGCGATTTCAAGCAGATCGCGGGGCGTGCTGGGAGACGGGGCTTCGACACGATGGGGACTGTGATCGCGCAGGCCCCCGAGCACGTGGTCGAGAACATCAAGCTCCGGGCGAAGGCTGGAGGCGATCCGAAGAAGCTCCGCAAGCTCAAGATGCGGCAGCCGCCAGAGCGGGGCTACGCGCACTGGGACGCCGACACCTTCACGCGCCTACAGGATTCGCCTCCCGAACCTCTCGGGTCGCGATTCCACGTCAGCAACGCGATGATCCTCAACTTGTTCGAACGGGAGGACAACGGCTGTGCGGCACTACGCAAGCTCATCCGAGCCAGTCACGAAGGGCCAAAGGCCAAGCGGCGACACGCACGCGACGCCATTTCGATGATTCGTTCTCTCCGCGATGCCGGGGTGATCGAGCTCCTGCCCGAGGGCCCTCGCGTCCGGGAAGACTTCCAGTCCGACTTCTCGCTGAACCATGCGTTGTCGTTGTACGTCGTCGAGGCGGTCGAGGTGCTCGAACCAGAGGACCCCACCTACCCGCTCGATGTGCTGACGTTGGTCGAGTCGACGCTCGAGGACCCGATGGCGGTGCTGTATCGGCAAACCGACGTGCTCAAGTCGCGCGCCCTGGCCTCGATGAAGGCGGAGGGGATGGAATATGACGAGCGTATGGAGGAACTCGACAAGATCGAATACCCCAAACCGAACCAAGAGTTTCTTTACGCTACGTACGAGATATTCGCGAAGCGACACGCCTGGGTCGGAAACGACATTCTTCGGCCAAAATCGATCGCGCGCGACATGTACGAACTCGGAATGACATTCGTCGGTTACGTGAAGGAGTACGGCCTGCAGCGCTCGGAAGGTGTCCTTCTCCGTTATCTGACCGACAGCTACAAGGCGCTCGTACAAACCGTACCCGAGGCCGCCAAGACAGATGCGCTCTACGACCTGACCGACTGGCTCGGACTGTCGGTCCGGTACGTCGACGCGAGCCTCCTCGACGAATGGGAGCAACTCAAAGCGCCCACCGAGGCGGTAGGAGTCGCGCCCGCCCCCGCATCCGAGGAGCCGCCGGACATCACCCGCGACCAACGCGGTTTCACGACGATGGTGCGAAACGCGATGTGGCGGATCGTACGAGCGCTTTCGTTTCGGCAGGAAAGCCGCGCGGCTGAAGTCCTCACCGAGGCCGGCGATGAGAGTTGGGACGCGAATCGATTGCGCGAGGCGATGACGCCATACTGGGAGGAGTACGACGCGATCGACATCGGCCCAGATGCGCGGAGCGCCGCTCAGATCGATCTCGACAGGCAGACGGATCACTGGGTCTTTCGACAGATCTTGGTCGACCCCAACTCGGATCGCGCGTGGCGATTGGTCGTGAAGGTCGATCTGGCCGAGAGCCGAGAGGCGGGTGCCCCGCGCTTCGCACTCCTCTCCGTTGGAGAATGACGCCCACGCCGCAACCTCTTTCGCTCGGCGCCACCCTACGGTAAGAAAGAGCCAAACCGGGAGGCGTGCATGCACGAGGCAATGGGGTCGGAGATTGGCGCCAGGACGACGGATCGGCTCGTTCCGTCCGAGGGCGCACGTAAGCAAACGAAAGAGTTCGGGGGGACGCTTGGCGCTGCGCTCATCATGACGATGTCGCACGGACTGATGCTCTACCTTTGGCTCGCTTGGCGTTTCCACGATGGGGCACTGTGGTTCCCGATCGGTCAAGCGTGGTCCGATATCGTGGCGCACGCGGCGCCGACCTGGCGGGTGTTCGGGCTCTACTGGGCTTTCCTCGTTTTCGAAGGGGTCCTCGCCGCCTACGTGCCCGGGATTGAGATCAAAGGCCTACCCATTCCTTCGAGAGGAGGGCAACGTCTCGTGTATCGCTGCAACGCGATCTCCGCTTGGTGGATCACGTTGATCGCGATGGCCGCATTGCACTTCACAGGGGTGTTTCCGCTGCAGACCCTCTACGAGGAGTTCGGTTCATTCATGGTCGTGTCGATGATCTCGGCCAACATCGTGGCGTTCGCGATCTACTTCGGGGCAAAGTTCACCGGCAACGCCGAACGAATGACGGGGAGTTTTCTCTACGACTTCTTCATGGGGGCTTGGCTGAATCCACGCATCGGTCGACTCGATCTGAAGATGTGGGCCGAAGTGCGGGTCTCATGGCTCATGTTGTTCCTGCTCACCGCAAGCGGTGCCGCTCATCAGTACGCGACTTACGGGGTCGTGACGGCGCCCATGGCCTTCATGCTTCTCGCGCATTTCCTGTACACGAACGCCTGCATGAAGGGGGAGGAGTGCATCCCGACGACATGGGACATCTTCTACGAGAAGTGGGGCTGGATGTTGATCTTCTGGAACCTCGCGGGGGTCCCCTTCGTTTACTGTTTCAACTCGATGTACATCGCCTCGCGGCCCCCGTTCGAGCATTCACTCCCATACACAGTCTTCGTGTTCGCGCTGCTTATCGGTGCCTACTACGTCTGGGACACCTCGCAGAGCCAGCGAAACCGTTTCCGGATGAAGCTCAACGGAAGCTACGTCAAACGGCTCGCGTTTCCGCAGCTTCCGTGGGGCACGCTCGATAATCCGCGATACCTCGACACCGAGGCGGGCTCAAAGCTGCTGGTCGACGGTTGGTGGAAGTACGCCCGGAAGATCCACTACACGGCTGACATCTTGATGGCGCTCTCGTGGGGCCTCATCTGTGGCTTCGACCACTTCCTCCCCTATCTCTACGTCTGCTTCTTCACGGTGATGATCATCCACCGAGCTGGGCGCGACATCGCCCGCTGCAGGAAGAAGTACGGCAAAGACTGGGACCGTTATTGCGAAGAGGTCCGTTATCTGTTTGTGCCGGGCGTGTTCTGACGGAGGCGCGAACTAGAGGTTCTCTTCGTACACGATCCCGACTTCGGGGATCTCGTCTTCGACCGACTGAGAGAGGCCGATGGGCTCCGAGGTGATCGAGAACGCGTCGAGGAAGAAGGCCGTCAGGAAATGACGCACCGGAATCCACCCGTCGGCAGGAGACACGGCTTCGGCCTGACAACCATCGGTTCCGAGCCGAACAAGGCTATCGGGAAGGTCGAGGCCACCGTCAAAGGCGAGCTGAATGACGCCGCCACCGTCGGCGCCGATCGCGCAGATCTCGCTAGGCCCGAGGTGACCCATCTCTTCAAGAACGACGAGCCGGGTCGGCGAACTCGCGGCCGCGAACGCCGACTCGACCCGATCCAACTCGACGATGCCGTCGATGTCACCGGTCAGCCACAGAGACGGTTTGTCGGGGAGGGTCGTATCTTCCGGGTTGAAGATCCCTGCCGAAAGGGGCGCAAACGCGATCACGCGGGGGTCGTCGGCGAACCGAATCGTTGTACCGCCACCTGCGGAGTGGCCCGTGATGCCGATCTCATCGGTCGTCACGACGCCGGCGAGCAGGTCGCCTGACTCGTTCTCGGTGTCGATGAGGTCGACGACCATCGCAGTCAATTCGTCATCTGCGATGGGCACTTCCGGTTCCGGCCCCAACGACGCCACCCCGAGACCCCTTTCGAGGTAATCGACGGAAGCCACGACGAAGCCCCAAGTCGCAAGATGCGATGTGAGGAACGTCGATTGCAGACGGTAGCTCGCAGACCCATGCGCAAAAATGATCAGCGGAAAAGGACCGGTCGTGCTCGCGGGCACGTCCCGGTACGCGCCGGTCGCGAACGGCGGACTAATGTCCTCCGGCAGGACCGCGTCGAAGATCGGCGAGATGAAGTCGCGGATGAAATACTCGTCGGTTTCGAGACCATCGACGACTTCGGGGTCGGCTGGGTACCAAACCTCGACGAGTCGGTCGCCTAGTTCGAAGGTGGTGACGCCAGCTGCCCATGGTCCCACCTCGCGAAAGGAGTCGACCTGGAACGCTGCTTCGTCGACTTGAGCACCCTCGCCACCGCTCGAACACGCGAACGAAAGGGCCAGGATCAGAACGAACAAACTGCGCATGGAGTACTGCATAACTAAGAAATCGAGGCAGGTTCTAGCATGTTCGCTGCGCCTGGGGAACCCGGCAGCGTCCGAGTAGGGAGGTGTATTCCATCACCGGATACGGCTTTTTGGCGCGCGGCGTGGATTCTGAGCTCTCACGAGGCCCTTCAGGCGGCCCCGTCTTCTGCCGCTTCGAGTAGGTCAACCGGTTCGCCCTCAGCCAAGTCCAGGACAGCACTGGCGGCTTCCGCGGGGAGAACCTCGACAGAACGAAGCTTCTTCTCCATCGCGCGCGTCCGAACCCCGGTCTCGTCAATCGTTCGCCCTGCCGTCTCGAGTTGGCGCTTCACCTTGGCGAGGACATCGCCGAACTTTCCGAACTCAGACTTGACGGCGCCGAGGACCGTCCACACTTCGCTCGACCGCTGCTCGATCGCGAGGGTCCGAAACCCGATCCGAAGACTGTTGAGCACGGCCGACAAGGTGGTTGGGCCTGCGACAACGATTCGGTGGTCACGCTGCAGTTGCTCGACGAGGCCAGGATGGCGCAGCGCCTCGGCATAGAGCCCCTCGGTCGGAAGGAAGAGAATCGCGAAGTCGGTCGTTCGGGGTGGATTGAGGTACTTGGTGCTGACTTCGCGCGCGGACTCTTGAAGCGATCGGAACAGCGCTGCTTGTGCGCGCTGAACCGCGGTGGCATCCCCCGCTTCGCTGGCTTCGACCAGACGAAGGTAGTCCTCTTGCGGGAACTTGGAGTCCACCGGGAGCCACACGCATTCGTCCGGATCGTTTGTGGGCCCTGGAAGGCGGATCGCGAACTCCACCGCTTCGCGGGAATCTGTTCGCGGGCGAAAGTTCCGATCGAATTGGTTGGGCGTGAGAACCTGTTCGAGCAATGCGCCAAGCTGGACCTCACCCCATGTGCCGCGCGTCTTGACGTTGGTGAGCACCTTCTTGAGGTCGCCCACACCGCTGGCCAGGTTGCGCATCTCACCAAGGCCCTGCTGCACCGCTTCAAGGCGGTCCCCCACGAGCTTGAATGACTCCCCGAGGCGCTTCTCGAGCGTGCTCTGGAGTTTCTCGTCGACGACTTCCCGCATCTGATCGAGCTTCTTGTCGTTGTTCTGGCGAAGCTCCTGCAGGCGCTTGTCGACGATCTGGCGGAGCTGCTCGAGGCCCGCTTGGTTGATCTCGGTGAGGCCTTGAAGCTGGGTGCCGAACGTTTGGAACTTGGCGGTCTGGCCCTGGCCCATCTCAGATAAGGTCTTCACGAGGACCTCAGCCTGCGCATGTTGAGTGCGCGCGACTTCCTCGCGCAGATCGCGCGCCGCCTGGGATGCCTCGGTTCGAGCGTCCCGGACCTCGTCGCGGAGCAGGTCCCGAGAGGCATTCCATTGCTGGGCGGACTCACGGGCCGAGGTGCCGATCGTGGCTCGATGACGAATTAACCCAATGATTACGGCAACCAAGTTGCTGACGAGCAGCAAGATCACGACGATGAGCAGTCCGACGACCATCTATCAAGCCCCCCCAAGGCGCGGCTTCGGCGATAGTAGCACCGATCCTGGTTTTTTGCGCAGTCCTGGATGGGGGGCCCGGTGTCGCGTCTTCATCCGTCAGTGCTAGCTTGGCCAACCATGCCGAAGGGGGCGCAGGAGGCGGAGGAGGCGCTCAAAGCGCTCTTGCCCGGGTCGATTGCAGTTCGATTCGAAGAAATGTTCCCGAGTCTCCGGGCGCGAAAGGTGCGGCGACGCGATCGCATTCGCGCCGACATGCTCCGGAAGGCTGAGCCCGTGCTCAAGCGCGCACTCGATCCGATGGAGGTCGTGCGCTTCGTGACCAGTGGCGCGCAGCAACTCGCCTGGGGCTTGGTGACCACCGGCTCGATGAACCCCCTCACCAACCGGACGACGTTCGTTCTCACCGACCGACGCATCCTGCTCATCCACACGGATCGGCGACGACGGCCGATGCTCTTCGCAAGCCAGCTTCCGCTCGGACGCGTCGAGTCGGCCACAGGGCGGCACAGCTATCTTTTCATTCGATCCGGGCGCGAGCAACTGATGTTCCATGGGACCAAACGGGGTGAAGCGAAGTACCTCCGTCGGCTGCTCGACGCGAGCCCGGTCGAGGATGGCGGTTGGCAGAACCTCTGCCCGCGGTGCTTCCATGCGATGGACGATGCGCCCGATTCGTGTCGCCGCTGCAGTGAACCCTTCAAGAGTGCACGCAAGGCCGCGCTGCGATCTTTGCTCTTCCCAGGACTCGGCGACTTCTACCTTGGGTATCGCGGGTACGCCGTGCTGCAGATGATAGGAGCCGGCCTACTCTGGGCGTTGTTCGTGACGTTTCTCGTGCCGGCGGTGGTCGCGCAAGGCTTCTCGGGCATTCTGGTCGCGCTCCCCGTCCTCGCGTTCGCTATGCTCGTCCATGGCGGCGATGCGATTCTAACTCGCGCCAAAGCACGGAGGGGCCTGCACTCGCAGGACGGCGCACTGCCCACGGGCAGCGAGCCAGCAAAGCGGGTGGGTCCGCCGCCGATTCCGCGTTAGCGGGTCCGAGCCGAGAAGTCGTCGACGATGTCACGGTCACGGGTGAGAATGTCATGGGCGAGCTGATCGATCGCGGGTGGCGGAGCCTTTGTTTTGGACGTTGCCCCGGATGATGACCCCCCGGCCACGATGTCTCGGGCCTTGTCGCTTGTGGTCGGTCCGACTCCGTTATATTGAGACTCACATGCGCCGACACACGCTGTGGCTCGCGATCGTTGGTCTCCTCGCTTTGGCAGGATGTACGCCGAACCCGGAGGCGACCGCTCGGATGGAAGATGCAGAGGACCTCGAAGAGTCCATGGGGGACGAAGCCGCATTGATCGGCGACAACCCCGACGACATGGATGGGTGGGACACCCCCGGAGGCGAGGTGGAAGCCGAAATGGAAGCCGAACCCTACCCCGAATGAGTTTCTGGAGAAAGCCGGACCCCGACCTGCCAGTGCACGCGCGCGAACGGTTGGCACTCATCGTCGAGAAGTATCTCGACCACGCGGACGAAGAAACGCAGCGGATCGTGACAGCGGTGGCTGGCCTCCTTGCGAAAGTTGCCTACGCCGATGGTCACTACTCCGAGGCGGAGGAGCAAACGATCCGCGAGGCGCTCACCCGTGTAGAAGGGTTAGGCGAGCAAGGAGTCGATGCGATATGCAACCTTCTAGCCGACGAGATCAGCCAGGTCGCGCTTCTTGGCGATCACGATTGGACCCGCGACCTCCGAGACCTGGCCAAGCGAGAGGTTCGACTCGAGGTCCTCGAAGTGCTCGTCGAACTCAGCGTCGCCGACGAGGTTCTCAAGCAAGAGGAACAGGTTCAGCTCCGACGCCTCGCCAAGGCACTCAACCTCACGCAAGAGGCTTACAACGCGATCCAATCCAAGCACCGCGACAAGCTAGCGTCGTTGAGCTAGTGCATCTGTTCGAGCATTTGCTTCATCATACCGTGGAGCATGTTCACGGCCTTCAGCGGTCGGACCATCACTTTGAAGTCGACGATCTCGCCAGCATCATTCCACTGGATCATATCGACGCCATTGATATGGATGCCTTGGATGTCCGCGGTGAACTCGAG
>JBCCEK010000107.1:0-15084 GCA_039030295.1 Myxococcota bacterium
AACTTTGCCGTTGGGGGCGCAGCCGCGAGTGTTGCCGCATCGCATCTCGACATCCCCCTCCAAGTCGTCGACGTTGGCGTCGCGCACCCTTACGGCGATACCGAAGGCAGTGGGGCAGTCGTCGTTCGCCATCCGGTAGCAGACGCGACGGAGGGAGACGTTCGCACCGAAGATGCGATGAGTTGGGAGACCCTCGCCGACGCGATCGATGCGGGCCGTACAGCAGTCGACCGCCTCTCCGCGGACACGCGGGTGCTCGTCCTGGGTGAGATGGGGATCGGCAACACCACCCTCGCGTCGGCCATGGCTTGCGCACTTCTCGACGCGGCGCCGGAGCTTGTCGTCGGTCGGGGCACCGGGGTCGACGATGCGCAACTAGCCGTCAAGTGTGCCGTCGTGCACGATGCCGTCGAACGCGTGCACGATCGGTCGCCACTCGGCGTCCTGCGTTGCCTCGGTGGTCGAGAGTTGGCTGCGATCTACGGGGCGGCCGCGCGCGCGTGCGAGCGACGAATGGCCGTTCTCGTTGACGGGTTCATCGTGTCGACGGCGTTGCTGGCGCTCGTGCGTGAACACCCGGAGGCAGGGCCGCATCTCGTGTTTGGTCATCGCTCCCGTGAGCCGGGACACGCCGCGGTGCTCGAGGCTCTCGGGGCGCGTCCACTGGTTGATCTCTCGATGGCGCTTGGGGAGGGGAGTGGGGCGCTGGCGGCGTTTCCATTGCTCGACCTCGCTTGTCGGCTCCATCGGGATATGGCGACCTTCGAAGAGGCCGGGGTCCCCGAAAGAGACTCCTGACATGCCCGAGGTGCTTCGCGCGGGGAGGGCGGCCTTTACGTTTCTCACGATCGTTCCTGTCGGGGGTTTTCCGTACTCCGATGCTGCGTGGCGTTGGTCCGCTGCTTGGTTCCCATTCGTCGGGCTTTGCCTCGGGTTCGCAGGGGCCGGCGTCTTCACTCTCCTTCGGCCTGCCGGTGCGGGCGTGGCCGCCGTCGCGGCCCTTACACTCACCGTGTTGCTCACAGGTGCGTTTCACGAAGACGGGTTGGCCGACACCGCCGACGCGCTCGGAGGCGCGTACGACCGCGAGCGTTTGTTTGCGATCCTGAAGGACAGCCGGATTGGAACGTACGGAGCGATGGCGCTCGTGACGAGCTTCGCGCTACGCGGGGCGAGTCTCGCCTCACTCGACGCGGACGCTCCTCAAGCCCTCGTCGTTGCGCACATGGCGGCTCGCGTCACCCCCGTTTGCTTGATGGCCGTGATGCCTTACGCCACCTCGAGCGACACATCGAAGAGCCGTCCCGTCGTGCGGGGCGCGGGGCCGCAGGCGATCGCGGCGATCGTGTTCGCTTCGGCGGCCTTGTGGGCCGGCGTCGACCAGGGTCTGCTGCCTCTCGCGCTCGTCGGTGCGCTCGCGCTCGGGCTCGGTGTCGTGGCTCTCGCGTCGGGTGCCTATTTTCGCCGCCGCGCCGGCGGGATTACCGGAGACTTTCTGGGCGCAACTGAGCAGATCAACGAGGCGACGATCCTAGTCACGTTGGCGATGTGGTGACGCGACCGAAACTCCGGACCGTGCGGCACGCCCCAGCTCTTCGAAGTGGCGTCTGTTATGGCCAGTTTGACGTCGAGGTCGATTCGCCCCACGGCGATAGCGCCGATCAGATCATCGCCGCTGTGCGTGGTCACCTCATAGACACGGTTTGGGCATCCGACCTCTCGCGCTGCAGTGTGCCCGGGGCGCTCGTCGCGCGAACCCTGGGAGTCCCTTTCCTCGAGGATCCTGCGCTCCGCGAGATCTCCATGGGGACCTGGGAGGGGCGTACCTGGAGCGAGATCGAAGAGCACGAGCCCGATCCCTACCGGCGCTGGATGACCGAATGGCGCAAGGAGGCCCCTCCTGGTGGCGAGACGCTTGATGTGTTCGAGGCGAGGGTGCGCGAGTGGCACGATCGCATCGAACCACACTCGACGCCGCTTCTCGTGGCCCATGCAGGGGTCGTCCGTGCCCTCTCTGTCATTCGCGATGGGCTCGACTGGGAGAGCGCCATGGCGAGCGCCGTACCCCACTTGACCCTCCAGCTTTTCGAGTGAAATGACCCGCCAACGCGAGTAGGCTAGTCGACCATGTCCACCTCGTGGATCGTCCGGCTCGAAGACTTGGATCGCACTCAAGTGGGATCCGCGGGGGGGAAGGGAGCATCCCTCGGAGAGTTGGTACGCGCCGGCGTCCGCGTCCCTCCCGGGTTCGTCCTCACCCGTCCCGCGTTCGACGCCTTCCTCGAAGCCGCAGACCCGTCATCCCGTGTATCAGCTTGGCTAGCGGAGGTCGATGCTGGCCAGCTCGGTATCGGCGATGCGGCCTCGAAGGTTGCAGAGCTCCTCGGTGATGCGCCGATCTCCGACGAGATCCGGGTGTCGGTCAAGGACGCGGCTGAGGCGCTCGGGGCGAGGTACGTCTCGGTTCGCTCGAGCGCGACCTGTGAGGACGGCAGCGCGAGTGCTTGGGCGGGCCAACTCGACACGTTTCTCAACGTGGGACCCGACGAGCTTCTCGACCAGATTCGCGCGTGCTGGCTCTCGATCTTTCGAGCACCCGCCTTGGCCTACGGTGCAACGCACGGGTACGGCGCCGGGGAGTTCGGCGTCGCGGTCGTCGTGCAGGAGATGGTGGCCAGCGAAGTCGCAGGCATCGGGTTCTCCGTCCATCCGGTGACGCAAGAACCTGACCTTCGCCTGATCGAAGCGTGCTTCGGCCAGGGAGAGGCGATCGTGTCGGGTGAGGTCGATCCGGACCAGTACGTCGTCGAGCGTGGGGCGCGCAGCATCATGCAACGCCGTCAGAGTC
Source organism: Myxococcota bacterium (assembly GCA_039030295.1). Classification (GTDB taxonomy): domain Bacteria; phylum Myxococcota_A; class Polyangia; order Polyangiales; family Houyiibacteriaceae; genus SG8-38. The sequence goes on from JBCCEK010000107.1 coordinate 2,849, forward strand.
GGCAGAAGAAGGGCCTCTTCCTCGCGGAGGGCCAGTCGGAGCCGGTTTGGCGAGACCTCGGCGCCAAGGGAGGTGCTCCGAAGCTCGACGACGATCAGGTGCTCGAGTACGCCGGGCTCCTCGATACAATCGAGTCTCACTACGGTCATCCCGTGGACACCGAGTGGGCGCTTGCGGACGGGCGGTTTCATCTCCTTCAGGCGCGGCCCATCACCACGCTGGCGCCCGAGTATCAAGAGTCGATCATCGATCCCTCGGTCCCTTGGAATGGGTTCATTCGGCGTCCGCTGTCGCTGTTCGAGGTGTCGGTCATCAATCACTGGCTCGACACGAAACACGCGGGCGACGATCTAGGTCTTCACATGGATCGCCAGCTGGCCATCCAGGATACCCACGAGGTGGTGACCTTGCTCGTCGACCAGGACGCGCAGGAGGCCGCTTTCGCACATTTCCAAGATCTCGAGCGAAACGACCGGGCTCGGTACATCTCGCTTCTCCAGGAAGCCCATCGCGTGTACGAGGACGGCGCCCGGCGCGTAGACAGCGGCGAGGGGTTCGAGGACCTCGACGCGGCCGCGGAGTACTTCTCGAAGATTGGGAAGTTCACCACGGCCTTTCCGGCGTGGACCTTGATGGCCTTGGATGCTGGGCACATCGAGGACACGGAGATCCGCGAACTCGCCGAAGGGCTTCGCGCCAGATCGCTCTACACCCCCGTCGCGCACGGTATGCTGGACCCTATCCTCCATCGGTTTGCCCGAGAGCTTGGGTTCTCGGAGCCCACGATGGCGGAGAGGCTGGTCACCTGGCAGGAGCTACAGCGCGGCGAGGTCGACCTTCCCCTTCTCGAGCAACGCCTTTCGGACGTCAAAGCTGGCAAGAAGTTCGTGCTGCAGGTCCGCGGCGAGGACGAGATGCTTCGGTTCGTCTCGGAGACCGGCTATCTCCTCATGCGGATCTCGGGGCAGCGTGAGGTCGTCCCGCCAGACGATCCCGATCGTCTCAGCGGGCAGGCCGCTTGGCCTGGGTTCCATCGTGGAAGGGCCCGCGTCATTCTGTCTTCGGATCCCGCGGGCTACTCGGTCGAAGACGGCGACGTGATCATATCGATCCAGTCCAACCCGGCACTGATGCCCCTGCTTCGTCACGCTGGAGCCATCGTCACTGACGAAGGCGGAGTCGCCTGCCATGCGAGCATCATCTGCCGCGAACTCAAGATTCCGACCCTCATCGGGACGGGCGCCGCGACGTCCAAGATTCGCGACGGCGACATCGTCGAAGTAGACGCTACCGAGCAGGTGATTCGAGTCGTCGAGCGTGCGCCGTCTTCGCCTTGAGCTCGTCGAGGCGGGCTATGGCTATCGTGATTTGGCGAAGCATCGACATCGCCATCTGAAAATGGTCTTCGAGGACGTCGTACAAGACGTCCACGTCGACTTTCAGTGCGACGAGGTCTTTATCGACGCGAGCGCGGAACCATCGCCGCTCCCCGGCGAGTGCTTCGTTGGCGCCGGCGGAGTCTGAGGGTCCGAGCACAAAGTGCTGCTCCGGGCTCTCAGCGTCGCAACGGACTGCTCCGTGGACGATCAACAGGAAGTGCGTCGCGGCATGGCCGACTTCCCAAAGCTCCGTGCCCGCGGGCCATCGGACCTCTTCGACCTCTAGGGACAGATCCGAAATCGCCTCGATGTGGGTCTCGTACAAGGCGCTGCTTTCCCGGAAGAATGCCATCTTCTCGACGAGGTCGAGAGGCCGCTTGGGGTACGGCCCCTGGGGTTCGGGCTGATCGAACCCCGCCTGAGGGCCGAGCTGACGCAGCGCCTGGAGCACTCGGCGAGCTGTGTTCTCGACGATTCGACGGAGCAACACGAAGTGGTCTTCTAGTACCTCCTGCATGTCACCACTCATGATCTCGAGCGTCGTGGTCGTACCACGGGCGACCCCGTCGTGGGCCTGCGTGTCTCCCGTCATCGCGCTGATGTCGCCCACGATGTCTCGCGGCCCGAGGAGACGGATGACACCTTCGTGCCCGCCAAGCGCGATCTCGCCATCGACGACGAAGTGCACGCATCCCGCGGACTCACCCGCGCGGTAGACATGAGCGCCATCCTCGAAGGTTTGCTGGTTCGTGTGTGCTGCGATCACACGGATGACATCGGCGGGAAGGTCTCGCAGCATCGGCACGGTGCGGAGGAAGAGGAAACGCTCGAAAGCGTCCATGCCGAGCCCTTCGATCACCGGCTCAGCCATGACTGCCTCCGTGGACGTGCCCCGACGGGTTTCGAAGGAGCAACAGTGCGTGCTCGATCGACTCGCGAACCGGTTTTCGTTCATCGCGCGGAATGCGTTCTAGGTCGGGGGCCAGCGAATCCAACGAGAGCTCGGCGACCTCGTGGGCAGCGATGCAACGGAGCGTCGTGCTGTCGTCGTGCAGCATGGCTCTGAGGGATTCTTCTAGCGAGGTGTCGGGAATCGACACACGAAGAGCCGACGCAGCACGGTTTGCGCGATCCGCGGACGGGGCGTCGTCGATCAAGGCGAGGACCGCGCTGCGCTCTTCTCCCGCGAGCGTCGCGAACAGGATCTCTCGCCCCGCAGCGCGAACCCGTGGATCTCGGCTATCCAGCCCTCGCCACGCGAGCGAGAAGTCTTCTCGGCGGTGCAGGATCCCCATGAGGCGGAACGCCCGTTCGAGTGCCGACCGCTCTTTGTCTCGGAGCGCACGGACGAGTAGCTCGCTGCTGTGGGTCTCTTGGTCGAGGCGCGCGTCAAGGACCGCGCGCCAGCGGGCAAGCTGGGTGGCACGCACCAAGGTCCTCGCCAACACACGTCTGAGTGCATTGCCGTCGAGTCGAAGCCCGGGCTGGCTGGACATACGACCAAGCCCTCTCAAGATCTTGAAGCGCACCGCGCCGTCCCGCTCGACCTCGAGATGTTGCACGAGGAGCCTAGCGGCTTCGGACGTACGGAATCGGCTGATCGTTCGAGGGATGTGCCGCCTGACCTTGCGTGGGGTCGCCTCGTCGCGCATCGCGGCGTCGAGATGTTCGAGGGCGATTGGGCCGAGTGCCACCATCACCTCTCGGGCCGCCCCCCTCAGTCGACCCTTGCCTAGCCACGGCAACAGCACCCGCAGGTAGCGTGCGTCCTGGTTCACCGCCATCGCAGAGGCGGTGGCGATGCGGACCGCGTCAGAATCGGTCTTGGCGAGCTCGATGAGCGCGCCGTGAAAGATGGGACTCGGGCTGTCGTGGATGGCTCGAGCGAGCGCGCTTCGGGTCTCCTCGCCGCCTTGGATGATCCGCCGATTCAGTTCCCGCCGAAGGGTTGGGAGTTCAGAGGTGCCGAGCGACATCAGCCCAATGAGAGCGGTGGCTTCCACGAGCGGCGCTTCTTCTCGCATCTTTTCAGTGAGCAACGCGGCGTCCGGCCGTACGGCCGTGAGCGCGCGCAATGCCGCCGCCCGTACGTCGCAGTCTTCGTCATCGAGCATCCGTATCGCGACGGGAACGAAGCGAGGATCTTGCGCTTCCGAGAACACCTGCAGCGCACGCTCGCGAACCGCTTTGGACGGGTGGTAGAGGATCAGGACGGGTAGCAGCGCGGCCCTTCCGTAGACGTCAAAGAGGTCGATCGCCGCGAGGACCTCTTGGTCTTGCTCGCTGTTGAGCGCGTTTAGCAAGACTTCCAAGGACCTGAGATCGAGCGCCTGAAGGTCGAATCGAGTCTCGAGCACCCCTTGCCGAAGCCGCGCCCGAAAGATCTCTTCGTACTGGTTTCGGGTACCGAAGATCGCCAGGAGCCAGACCCCAATCGGAACCAATACCAGCATAGCGATCTGAAGCGTTGAGAGGCCGAGGGCGACTGCCGCGAGGATCACGACCGAAGCCAAGGCCTGGCCGCCGCGGTGCCCGAACCCATCGATCAGTGTCTTGGCGCGTTGCCGCCGGGCGCTCCCTAGGGGCAGATAGAGGACCTCGACAGCGGTCCTGTAGAGCGAGTGCCGCATCGACCCGTCGATCGACTTGAGCGCGACGGCCCCCAGCAGCGCGGGGCCCACGAGGAATCCAAGCGTCCCGCCGAAGAGCAAGACGGGCAGCGCGGCCGCGCTTCGGTGCACTCCAAGGTTCTGGAGAAGCCAACGTGCCCCGAGGACCTGGACGAGCAAGCCCACCGAGTTCATTGCGAGATAGAACCGAGCAAAGAAGCTTCCCAAGTTCTCTGCGGGGACGCTGACCGCGACCTCACTCTTGAAGATGTAGTCGACTGCTGTGACGGAAACCGTCGCGGCCAACACCAAGACGAAGAGTTTGGCGAGGTACCGGTCGCTCAAAAGCGAGCGAAGGGTAAACGACTCCTCGGTGTTGAGCGGGTCTGGGATGGGGCTGGCGTTCGGCTGACGATCCCACAAGAGAGGCAAGGCCGCCGCCACAACGAGTATCGACGACCCGGCGACGAGCAGCCCCTCCGGTGGCATCAACCTGAGGAGGATCTCCGCCATCATCGAGCCCACGATGGCGCCCACGACGCCCCCGGCTGCGATTAGGGGAAAGATCCGTTTGGCCCGGGTGACGGTGACGGATTCGTCGAGCAGGAGCCAGAACTGAACGACGAGCACCGTGGCGAGGAGACCCGTCCACACATAGAACGCCAGTAGCGACCACGGCCCGAACGCTCGGATTGAGAACCAAAACCCCAGCGTCACCAGGGCTCCTCCGATCAGTGACGCTGCCAAGAGCCGATGTCGATTGCCAACCACGTCGAGGAGTCGTTGCTGTGCTCGGAGCGCAACGATCGCCAAAGCTGCGATGGCGAGGTAGGCCCAAGGCAGATCCGTCGCGGGTAGACCGGCGAGGAAGAGGGCGTCCCGCGCAGTCTCGAGCGTGGCGTGCGCCGCCATGAGCGCCAGCAGCCCGAGGAAGCCGAAGGTCAAATCGTGGCGATCCTCTTCGCGGATAGTCGTTGGCATGGCTCGGTTTTCGAGGACAGTAGACCCCGACACGGCGGGGTCGGCAATCTATCACCCTTTCGCTTCTATGCGGGAGGTACGCGGCGCGTTAGCGCCCAACGTTCCAGCAGAAGCGTCAGATTGAGCCAGGCCAACCCCAACGCCCATCCGGCCACCACGTCGCTCCCGAAGTGAACCCCCAGGTAGCATCGACTGACGCCAACCCATGGGATGACGACCGCCGCGAGCGCGACCGACAAACGCGTGGCCCGGCGGTTGCCAATTGCCATGGCCGCGATCACCAACGACCCATACAGCACCATCGTGCCGAGCGCGTGGCCGCTCGGAAACGAGAAGCTCCTCGCTTCGGTGATCGCGGTAACAATTTCGGAAGAGGGACGTGGGCGTGCGAAAGCGACCTTGGCCGCTCTCGTGATGAGGACGCTGCCGACGTAGGTCACCAACACGTACAACGCTGCTCGTCGGTGTCGTGAGAGCGACAGACCCAGCACCGCGACCGTCATCACCGCGGCCGTTCCCAGCGTTCCGCCGAGCTCGGTCACTTCGACCATGACGGCCGTCCAGCGTGGGTCACGGATCGACTCGAGCCACCTCAGGAAGGCGACGTCGGCGCCGATTGGACCGAGGTTCACCTGGAGCGCGATCACTCCGAAGAGCCCCGCCGCGCCCAGCGCCAGGATGCAGGGCCCTCGGAGCGAATGCGACCGTGGCCGGACGTCAGCGACCATCGTCGTTCGGTGAGTCCGCTCGCTGGCGGTACATGCGGAGTACGGCCCACGCGACGAAGAGCCAAACGACGATCGCTGCGAGGTTCACGCGCGCGAAATCAACCTCGCTGAAGGCGAGTTGCCCCGCGCCGAGGAACACGAGTCCGGCCGCAAGAACGTCGCCCAGGCGAACGAAGAAGGTGTCGATGGCCTGCTTGGCCTGGAACTTCTCATCGTGGGTCGTCGGCAGCCAAAGGGTCGCCTTGGCGGTGTTCATCACCGAATAGTCGGTCGCGTTCTCGGCCGTCTTGAGGAACCGGAATGCCCCAAAGCCCAAGCCCGCCGCTATCCATCCGTAGTTTGCAAAGGCCACGATCGGGAGTGCGAAGAGGAGGCCGGCAACGCCAAAGACCTTGACGATGCGTGAGACAACGAGAGCCTGCAGGACGACTCCCACGACGTTGACCCAGAAAAAGAACTGCCCGTAGAATTGTCCGATGTACTGAGACACGAACGCCTCGCTGTCGAGGTTCGGTGAGGCGATGAGAGCGGCTTCGACGGCCACCTTCGCGCTGTCCTCGGCGAAGCTGCTCAAGAGGTACTCGCCCGTGCTGTTGACGAGGTTGAGAAGCATCATCAGCACTGCGATCAATATGAGGTAGCGACTCCGGAACACCAGCGCGAAACCTCCGAGTAACGAGCGGTCTTCCTGTGGGGCGGCCTCGCGTGGCTTTGGTTTTCCATCAGGGCGAGCGAGGATCGCGCGGTAGAGTCCGAGGTGAAGGAGCAGGAGCCCTGCCGCCACCTGCATCAAGGCCCCGGCGGACAGGCCTCGCTCGAAAAGAGCTCCTGCGACCCATGCGCCGACGGGAGCGCCGACGGTGGCGCCGACGGCGATCAAAGGAAACAAGCGCTCCCCGACCTCGAGGGCGTAGATGTCGTTTCCGAACGACCAGAACTGGGCGATGATCGCGACGCTGAAGATACCGACCCAGACGAAGAAGGCGAACCCGAGCATCGGTATCTCTGCCCCGTAAGCGACGAAGAAGGCCTCGATGCAGAGGATGAAGAAGATCGTCACCCCGAAGACGAGCTTCGCTGTTTCCGTACGAGCTTCGAAGTAGCTGTAGATCGGAACCGCGATCGTCAGAATCACGGCCTGCGCGGCCGAAGCGTAAGCTTTGAGCTCGGCGCCACCCGTCGTGAGGATCAGCGGTTCGCGAACCGTCTTGATCACGTAGTAGGCCACCAGCACGACAAAGATGTTCAGCGCCATCAGGACGACGGTTGCGCCTTCACCACCCCGGACGTCCCCGAACAAACGCAAGGCGCGCTCGAGAGGGCTCCTCGGGGGCTCGTCCGTGCTGGTCTGTTCCGTACTCAACCTAGGCTCCGCTGCGCCTCAACGCCGCGGGGACGTTAGCATCGGAAGCGCTCACGACTAGTTGGCCGTCATGTCGAACTCATTGCGGGCGTGATACTCGACCTCGCAGGGTTGGTCGGCGCGTGCGACACCGCCGATCTGTCGGGTGAGCGGCTTGGGATTGCTGAATCGCGCCTCAAACTCGTAGCGCCGGAACAGCTCGGCGACGGCGTGGCGGATGGCGGACGTGGAGAATCGATGTGCCGGGCACATGTGCTTGCCGTGTCCATAGGTGGTCACCAGCTCCCGTGCCGGAAGTTCCTGGGCGCGTACGAACGTCGAGCCTCTGAAGTTCTCGGCGTTGAAGTGATCGAGGCCAGGGCAAGCCGACCGATTGGTGACGGAGAGCATCGTCGTGATGAGTGTCCCCGGCTCGACACGGTAGGTCTTCGTTTCGTCTGACATGTCGATGGGCCGTACGACCCGTCTCATCACGATGGAACGTTGGCTCATGCGAATCGCTTCGTGGCTGAACGGATCGAGGACGCGGTCGTCGCCGCGACGCACGGAATCGACCACGGACGGAGCATCTAACGCATAGATGAAGGTCCAAGCCATGGCTGCGAACAGGTTCGTCTGCGACCCCATGTGGACGACGATGACGTCGCGGGCGATTCCGATCTCTCGTTCTGGACTGGGCACATCGTTCCATGATGCGCAGATTCGGTCGAACAAGTCCGCGCCAAAGTCGACGTCCCCAGTGCGCGCGGCGACGGCATCTCCGAGGATCCGCTCGATCCGGTGCATGGCGCGCTTCTCGCGAGTCTTACCGGTTGCAGCTGCCAACATTGCCCGATGCGGATGGACGAATGACTCGGCGGCATCGAGCTGCTCAAAGTGCTGGATCAGCAAATCGAGTTGGCGCTGCGAGATCGCCCTCGAGCCTCCCCAGCTCGCAAGGCCCATCCGGTGGGCGAGTCGCTTCGTGAACTCGAACACCTCGAAGCGCCCGTGTTCCCCGAGCGCCGCAAGTTCGGTGTCGACGGAGGCCCTCAGATGGCCAAGGTAGACTTCGACGTCGTCTCTTCCGAACAGGTCGTGGGGTAGGGTGCGCCGCCCCTCGAACAGCTCGATCGGGACCTTGTGGCTCAGAAGGGTCAGGTCCGCCAACGCCTTGCTCGCGTCTTCTTCTGGGAGTCGCCAAAGCGCCCGGACGCCGGCGGGTGAGAACAAGCATAGGAGGCGGTAGCCGAAGGCATCGACGACGAACGTGTCTCCATGGCGTTCGCGACAGCGCTGGAAGAACGCCGTCGGGTCGCGGGAGAGCGTGTGGCCGGCACCGACCCAAGGGACCCTTCCTCGGACGCACGCCGGCATCGGCTCGATCGTCGGTGGCGGCGCAGTGGCCTTGGCCCACAACGCGCGTAACCGGCCGGTGGTCACTGACAGCGGATTCCGGGAACCGATCCCGTAGCCGTCGACCATACCCACCACGTTCGGAAGATTGACCGCGAGCTTGAGGTCCCCGTCCACTCGGATTCGTCCAGACATGAACGCCCGCATCGGGTTCATTCGGCCCGTCGTGAGAGCCACCCAGTCATCAGAGTCGACGTAGATCGAGGCGTCCTCTGGAGGGCCGCCGCCAGGACTGACAAAGCCCGACGCTGTACCTTTGCGCAAGTCGAGGGTCCAAGTGCCGCCCTCGTCCCCAGAGAGCACGAATCTGAACACGGCATTCGGCTGGGTGGCGGTCTCTGGGTGTTCCTCGGCGGCCTGTTCGAATGCTTGGAAGAAATCGGCAGGCGTGGCCATGCGGATCTCCGACGCTACCGTTGGCGTCGGAGATTCGCAAGGACGTGTGGTGTGCGCCTCTCGCGCGCTACTCGGTTCCGCCTAGTTCGTACGTGACCGTCATCCGAACCTGGAACGCGCGGTCGATCTCCACCGGCTCGGTTGCGCCATCGGAGGTGACTTCGAGCATACCGGTCGATTCTCCACCGGCGGCTGCATTGGCCTCGAGCGCTTGAAGGTTGGCGATGATCTGGCCGCTCGCGTTCATCGAGTATGACTTCACGGTCAGCGCGATCCCCTCGTCGTCGAACTCGATGGTCTGCGGGAGGGCGGTTTGTTGGACCGATACGTTGAGCTTGAGTTCGTCACCCGACTGTTCAACGAGCGTGTACGTGTCGACCTGGCTGACCTCGAAGCCGTAGAGAACGAGCTCTTTTTGCGCCTCCCAGCGCGCGCCGAGACCGACGGGCTCGGCGGGGAGCACGACGCGTGACAGCGAGGTCCGCGCGTTGATGATCATCACGAGGAGGCGAACTGGAACGTCAGCTCGCTTGGCCTTTTCGTTGAGCTCCGCCGCTTGGATGATCCCGCGGTCGTCGACCTCGACCCAACCCCCGACGTTGTTCAGCACTGCCGCACCCTGGTTGAGGTCACGCGCGATCTCCGGATCGATCCCTTCTGGAACGAGCGCCTCGGCTTTCACGATTCGGACGTCGAACCGCGTCCCATTCTTGGAAGCGATCGCGGGCCCCGACGCGATGTGGAGGCGAACCCCCGGCACCACTGCGAGTTCGGATCCTGCCCGCGTGGTCGCGAGTGCGGCCAGCCCGAAGTCCATGTTGGTGGTTGCGCTCGTTCCAGGTGCGATCTTGTATCGCAGCGCAGTTCGCGGCTCCTGACCTGCGTCGAGTACGAGAACCGGATCGTCAGCCTTGACGTCCTTTGCGGTCTTCGTGGTCTCTTTACTACTGCATGCGCTGAGTGCGACCATCAGGCACAAAGCGGCCACTCCTCGCGCAATCCTTGGCTTGGTCATCGGAACCCTCCTTCGCGGCGCCCCATATTCTTTCGCCGCACCGGCGAATTAGAGCGACCGCGCAGTCGGGTCAAGGACTGGGTGGACGGCCTGTGGGTTGAGCTTGCGGTTTCACGCGTTGGTAGCCCTGCGGCAGTTCGAACGTCCCGGGTGACACGGGCGCACGCTTGATCTCGGTGACCAGGAACTCGACCGGTGGGCGACCTGGCTGACGGACCTTCATCTTCATCGCGAAGCCAGGTTTGACCCCGTACTTCTTCATCGCCTTGGTACGTTCCTCGTCGGACATCTCGAGGCCGAGGTTTCTACCGCGAAAGGCTTGCGTCCAGAGGTCGGGGGGATACTTCTGCGTCATCCACAGGTCGATCGTGGCGTTGTTGTCTTTGTCGAGAATGCGCACGTGCTGGGTCTTCACACCACTCACAGTCTCCGGGCCCAACTTCTTGATCTCGAGATTCGAGTCGGCGCCCTCGCTCGCGACATCTTGGCTCGAGTCCCGGAGCGCCGAGTACGGTACCTCGACGATGACCCGCTGGTTGTGGGAGACCGAGTAGTAGGCGTTGCCCTTCGCTGGAAGGATCGTCGAGCCTCGGAGGAGCTGACCTTCCGGGCTCTTGCCGGCGGTATCGATTCGAACGTCTCCCGTCCCCGAGTACCAAGCTTGGACGTTCAGTGACGCTCCGGGCTGCCCCGAAAGCCGAGCCTTGAGCTCGCCTTCAAACGCATGGGCGTCTGAGGGGGTAAACCACAGGGCGGCGGCGACGCTGACGCTGGCGAGTAGTTGGGCTCGGATCTCAAGCATCTCGGGGGTTTAATATCGGATCTCGCTCCGAGAGCCAGCCGCCCGGGGCGGCATTTGACCGAGGCGGCTCCACCGCTACAATCCGCGCCCTCCCGGCCCTCCCGGCCCTCAGGGCGAGGCATACCATGCGCGATCTAATCAAGCTCACCTGCGAGACCTGCGGCAAAGACAACTACGTCACCGACAAAAACCGTCGGAACATGCCGGAGAAGTTCCACATTCGGAAGTTCTGCGCGAAGTGCCGCAGACACGAGCCTCACAAAGAGGGCAAGATCAGCAAGGGCTAGGGCCTCTCGGCTCGGCAACCTTCTACAGGCGGTCTCGCAGGCGAACCGCCAAAGCCCCGCTGCCGCCGAGCGTTCTGGGCGCCGTCCGAAACGCCAGCACGTAGGCGGCGGGCTCGCGTGTAGCCAGAGTCATCGGGATGTGTTCGCGAAGCGTCGCTCGCCCGCCAGGGCTGTGGAGCCCTTTGCCGACGATGATCAACACCCAACGGTCTCCGGCGGCTTGGCACTCCCGTACGAAGCGCGCGACCTTTCGGTCGGCTTCGCGGGTCGTCATTCGGTGGAGGTCGCATTCGGCGTCGACCTCGAGCCTCGGGTCTTCGAGCCGTTCGAGAATACTCGAGTGCACGCCAGGTCGCTGCCCTGTCACCGAACCGTCCGGATGTCGCTCGAGCCTCAAAGCGTCGCGCGCTGCATGCGATTGATCCTTGGTTGCCGACCTGGTGACGGGAGGTTGTGGGTCTGTGGGCATCACCCGCTTCTTCGCTTTGGCGTCGAGCGGCCGCACGCCAGCGAACGCTTCGCGAAGGGCGTCTCGATCTCCCCCAGAGCGCGCGGACTCTTCGGGTTCGCGGCGGTCGTTCCTGTTCTTCGAGCGGCTACTCACAGAGAACCATCATGAACCCCTTGGCCGCTGCTCAGCAACCTCGAGGCACCGCCATCGCCCTACGAGGTCGCTTTCTTGGGCCCTTCGCGCTTGGGTCGGCGGTTGCACGCCAGTAGAGACTTCCGGACCCGAACCGAGTCTGGTGTCACTTCCACCAGCTCGTCTTGGTCAATCCAATCGAGCGCGCTCTCGATGGTGAGCTCCCGTTGCGGCGTCAGCACGACGTTCTCGTCGCGGCCGGCGGCACGAATGTTGGTGAGCTTCTTCTCACGCGTGCAATTGACATCGAGGTCGTTGGGCCGATTGTGCTCGCCGATGATCATGCCCTCGTACACGTCGGTCCCGGCGCCGACGAAGAGCTTGCCGCGTGGCTGCAGGTTGAAGAGGGCGTACGGGGTTGTCGTGCCCGCGCGGTCGGCCACGATCGCGCCGTTCTTTCGCCTGAGAAGTGGGCCAGCGTAGGGTTCCCATCCCTCGAACATCGTGTTCAGGAGACCCTCTCCCCGCGTCTCGGTCATGAAGATCGACCGAAACCCGATCAGGCCACGCGAGGGGACGCGGTATTCGACCCGTGATCGGTTTGCACCGATTGGGCTCATCTTCCCCATCACTCCGCGCCGCTCGCCGAGAAGTTGCGTGACCGTACCGACGTGGGCTTGTGGGATGTCGACGATGAC
>JBCCEK010000108.1:0-14775 GCA_039030295.1 Myxococcota bacterium
CGGCTTCACCCTCTTTTTGTCCGACCAGAGCTACACCTACATCGAGAACGTGGGCCTTGCGGCGGGCGGTGAGCTCGACTCGGAAACGGGGGTGCGGACGGGCGGTCAATCGGTGACCTCGAGCAGCGACGTTGGGGCGAGCGCCTATTCGTTCGTCCTTCGACTCGGCTGGCTGCACGAGATCAACGAACGCTGGAACATCGGCGTCATGTTCCAGCCTCCGGGGATCCCGCTCAGCCGGAGTGGCCGTTTTTTGCGACAGGTCACCTCTACGGTTCCGGGAGAAGATGGCTCCTTCCTCCTATACGACGATAGCGGCAAATCCCGGCTCCCGATCCCCTTCGAACTGACGAGTGGTTTCGCGTTTCAGATCAACGACACGTCGGTCCTGACGGTCGACGTCAGTGTCACCGGTCCGGTGAAGACCGGGCGCCTCATTCAAATTGACCCGCCCGACTCGATCCGCCGTCTCGGTGTCTTTCTCGGGCCAAGCACCGGCAGAAGGGCCGTGCCCAACGTTTCCGTCGGGGCCGAACACCGCTTCAAGCGGGTCGTCCTGGCCGGTGGGTTGTTCACCAACATCTCTGCATCCCCGAATGTGCCGGAGACGGCGGATCAGTACACGACCGACCAGGTCAACTTGTACGGCGCTTCGTTGTCGTTCGGCCTCGATACCAAAGGGTTTCGGTTCACCGTCGGATCGACGTTCATGTACGGCGTCGGCGACGCCCTCTCCGCCACGATCAGCCAAGACAGCGAGGTGCTCGGCTACGATCGAACACGCGCCCGCCGCGCCATCCTGCTCATCTACGTCGCAGGTGCCATCGCCGTCGCCACCAAGACCGGCAAACTCGTCACCGAAAAATACCAAGAGCGCCAAGAAGAAAAAGAAGAGGGGGTCACTCCGCCCCCCGAAAACCCCAACCCATCCGAATAGTTACAACCCGCACCGCGAAAACCCACTCAACCACGCCGAGGGGCGAGCAAATCTGCCGTAATCGCAGCCACGTTCGGCGCTCCAGCGAGGGCCATCGCCAAGTCGATCTCGTTGCGCAGCAGGCTCAGCGCATGTTCGACGCCGGCCTGGCCGCCGGCAGCGAGCCCCCACAGGACAGGTCGCCCCACGAGAACCGCGCTTGCGCCGAGGGCGATCGCCTTGAGGACGTCGGTGCCGCGCCGAACGCCGCCATCGAGCAAGAGTGGGAGCTCATCGCCCACCTCGTCCGCGATTGCCGGCAGCGCTTCGATCGTGGCGATGCTCGTATCGAGCTGGCGGCCGCCGTGGTTGGACACGACGATCCCGTCCGTCCCGTGATCGACCGCGCGCCTCGCGTCATCGGCGCGGACGATGCCCTTGATAAGCACGGGCATCGGCGAGATCGCGCGTAGCCAGTCGAGGTCGCTCCAACTGAGTGACGGGTCGAGAAGGTTCGCGAAGTACGCAGCGAGCCCGGACTCTCCTTCGGCCGCATCGACACGTGCGTAGCCTTCGGCGAGCATGTTCTCGATTCCCATGCCTTCGGGGAGCCGAAAGCCCTTGCGGATGTCGCGCTCGCGGCGTCCGAGAAGAGGCGCATCGACCGTGAGCACCAGAGCCTTGCAGCCCGCCGCATGGACGCGTTCCACGAGAGACTTCGTCGCGCCGCGGTCTCGGTAGACGTAGAGCTGAAACCACACATCGCGATTCGTGGCGGCCACCACCTCCTCGACTCTCGTGGTGCTCAGCGTACTGAGGACCATCGCGGTTCCGATCACGTTCGCCGCCCGTGCCGTGCCCACCTCGCCGTCGGGGTGCGCCAGTTTGTGAAAGGCGGTGGGCGCGACCATCAAAGGCAGGTCGATCCGTGATCCGAGCACCTCCGTCGCGAGATTTCGATCGGCAACATCGACCAGCACACGGTAGCGAAGCGCGATCTCTCGGAAGGCCTCCGAGTTGCGTCGAACGGTGATCTCGTCGTTCGCCCCGCTCGAGTAGTAGCTCCAGGCGATTTCCGACAACCGCTCGCGGGCGATCTCTTCCAGCTCGTTCAGATTCAGCGCGTCCACGGGCGGCAATCCTAGACCAGCCAAGGCCACTCGACTACAGGTTCGGCGTACTCGCTCGTTTGATAGTAGTATCCGCGCATGTCCCGCGGCTGGTCCATTGCGCTCGGAGTCATCGGTGTACTCCTTGCCATCGTCCTTTCCCTGGCGATCTACATGCTGCGATCGTTCGTCGAGCCACCAGTCGATCCAGCCTGGGCTGTCGAAGGGGTAAGCGAGGTTCCCGACGGGTCTGTCAGCGTTCGGTACACGGGGACATCGACGCTCGTGTTTTCGGACGGCGAGACGACGTGGATGACCGACGGATGGTTCACTCGCGCCGGCCCTCTGAAAGTGCTCTTTGGGGAGATCGAGCCAGACACGGCGGCGATCCAACTCGGCCTCGAACGTAACGGTGTCGACGAACTCGCCGCCGTGTTTCCTGTCCACTCCCACTTCGACCACGCGATGGACGCGCCCGAGGTCGCCAAGCGTACCGGTGCGCTGCTGATCGGTTCCGAGTCGACGGCCAACATCGGCCGCGGCTGGGGCCTCGACGAAGCGCAGATCCACGTCGTGAAGGATCGAGAACCCATCGAGTTCGGCGCGTTCACGATCACGCCAATCGAGTCGAAGCACTTCGAGTTTCCGGACCCTGAGCTCCGGGAGCGGGCGCTCGGAAACCCGACGATCGCCGAGCCGCTCACGCCTCCGGTTTCATCGTTCGACTACAGAGTGGGTAAGTCTTACGTCCTTCATGTGTCTCATCCGAAGGGCACGTGGCTCATCCAGGGAAGCGCGGGCTTCGTCGAGGGAGCGCTCGAAGACTACGATGCCGACGTCGTCTTTCTCGGTGTCGGCGCGCTCGGTTCGCAAACCGAAGATTACCGCAACCAGTACTGGAACGAGACTGTGCTCCGGGTGGATCCATCGCGAGTCATTCCCATTCATTGGGATAGCTTGACGGGACCGAACGACGGACCGTTCACGGGGCCGGTGCGCGCCGCCGAGTTACTGGCCCCCGGAACCGAAGCCACCGGGAAGTTCCTCCGCGACAAAGCGGACTCCCATCCCGAACTCGAGTTCATCACGTTGCCTCGCTACGCACCGGTGGTCCTCTTCTAGGTGCCGTGCGCACCGCGGCCAACCACACACGTTCGCTTACGGCGCGGCCCCATTACGGACGCGCGAAACGAAGGAAGTAGTTCTCGTCGAGCAGGCCGTCGACTTCGGCGACCAGGACGAACCCGGCCTGCGAGACTTCCTCGATCACGGTCGGTTTCCCCGCGCGCACGTGCGCCAGGACTCTCGGTGATGTGACTCCCTCGATGCGCTCGAAATCGATCAAGATGAGCTCCCCGCCAGGGCGAATCGTCTCGAAGAGCGAGCGCAGGTAGCTCTGCGGATACTCGATGTGGTGGTACGTGTCGCACATGAAGGCGACATCGACGGATCCCTCCGGAAGCATGGTCGCTCGTTCGTGTCCGAGGACCGTCGTGACCTGCGTGAGCCCTGCGCTCTCGGCCCGCTCTCGAATGCGATCGAGAAAAGACGGAACGATGTCGACCGCGAACACGCGGCCGTCGGGTCCCACTCGTTCGGCCATCGCGTTCGTGAAGAGGCCGGTGCCCGCGCCGATGTCGGCCACTTTCGTCGCGCGGTCGAGCCCGAGGGCTTCGACGATCGCGTCGCGTCGCTCCACGACTTCTCGACTCTCGGCCTCGAGAACAGCACCGATCTTTTCGAGCGCGTCCGTACGGAAGTACGGTTGGTTGATGCCGGGTCGAACACTCGGTTCATCGGCCAACTTCGGTGCCGAGGCAGGTGGTGTCTCCGGCGCGGGTGACGGTTCCGGCGTGGTTGCAACTTCGGGCACTGCGGTCGTCGCGCAGGCGCCGATGCACAGAACCCAGCAAGCGACGAACCGCGTCTCGAGACGACTTCGGATCGCCGGAGTGTAGGGGTGGCATCCGGAATGCCTGGTTCCGATCGGTGAGGCACCCGACATTCGGCGCCGCCACGTTGCCCCGGATCGCGAGCTTTTCGTTCGATGCCCAGCGGCCCCCGATTGTGCCTTTTGCACCATCCAATTGTTCAGTATAGATCAGCGTTCCGTCCCCGCGGAGAGTTGTTGATGAAATCGAAGCGCCTACCGGTGTCGAGGTGTGCCCTTGCCGCGATGCTGCTCCTATTCGGCTACGCGTGCAGCTCTCCGGATTCGAGCGGCGATTCGGTCGCCCTCTACCGAGCGATCGACGGACGGGATAACAACCCTGCCGATCCCGAACTCGGCGCGGCCAACACGGTGCTGGCGCGACTCACCCCGGCCGCATACGGCGACCTGGTCAACTCGCCCGCGGGTGAGGGGCTCCCTTCTCCGAGAGAGATCAGCAACGCCCTGTGTGAAGACGCGGCTTCGAGCGAGAACATGCTCGGTGCCAGCGACTTCCTTTGGCAGTGGGGACAGTTTCTGGACCACGACATCAGCCTTACGGAGCCCATGGAGCCGGAGGAGCCGATGGCGATCGACGTTCCCCTGGGCGATCCGTCGTTCGATCCCACCGGCACCGGAGCGGAGGTCATCGAGTTTTCGCGTTCGATCTACGACACCGAAACCGGCACCGGGGGACTGAACCCGCGGCAGCAGATCAATCAGATCACCCACTTCATCGACGCCTCCAACGTCTACGGCTCCGATGCGGAACGCGCCGATGCGCTTCGCGACAACGATGGCACTGGCCGTCTTTCGGTCAGCGAAGGCGACCTCTTGCCCTTCAACACCGCTGGCCTCCCGAACGCGGGCGGGACGGGCCCGGAGCTCTTCTTGGCGGGCGACGTCCGCGCCAACGAACAAGTCGGGCTCACCGCGCTGCACACGGTGTTCGTGCGGGAGCACAATCGCCTCGCGGACGAGATTCGCGCCGAGTCGCCCGAGTTGTCCGGTGAGGAGGTCTACCAGGAGGCACGTCGGTGGGTTGGCGCCCTCATGCAGTCGATCACCTACAACGAGTTCCTGCCCGCGCTCCTCGGCCCGAACCCGCTGCGCCCGTACGCGGGCTACGCGATCGATGTCGATCCATCGATCACCAACGAGTTCTCTACCGCGATCTACCGGTTCGGCCACAGCGCGCTGAGCCCGACGATTCTCCGGATCAGCGCGACAGGCACCACCATCCCCGAAGGCAACCTTGCCCTTCGCGACGCCTTCTTCCGTCCCGATCGGCTCGCGGAGGAAGGTGGCATCGAGCCACTCTTGAGGGGGCTTGCCGCGCAGGCGTGCTCGGCGGTCGACACCGAACTCGTCGACGAAGTTCGCGACTTCCTGTTTGGCCCGCCCGGCGCAGGCGGGTTCGACCTGGCCTCACTGAATGTCCAACGAGGGCGCGATCACGGCCTTCCTCGCTACAACCAAGTGCGGGCGTCGCTGGGCCTCGCCACCCTGTCGGCCTTCGAGGACGTGTCGTCGAGCTCCGAGATGGGTGAGCGGTTGGCTTCGGCGTACGACCACATCGACGACGTCGACCTCTGGATTGGGGTTCTCGCGGAGGACCCCGTCAACGGTGGGCACGTGGGCGAGCTCGCTTTTTTCTTCATCAAACGTCAGTTCGAAGCGCTTCGGGACGGGGATCGGTTCTGGTACGGGCTTCGGCTGTCGGACGCCGAGATCCGCGAGATCGAGTCGACGACCCTCGCGGACGTGATCCGACGCAACACGTCGATCGGCGACGAGCTTCCCAACGACGTCTTCCACGTCAACTAGACCGGGGACGATCCCACACGATGGGCGCGGCAGTCTACTGCTGCTGTTGCTGCTCTTGCTGTGACGCAGGGTCCACGGGTTCATCCACCGTCTCCGCGCTCGCCGAGTCGCTCATGTCGCGCGTCTCGCCGAGCGGATCCTCGTCCAAGGACTCCACTCGAACGTTGACCTCGAGCCGCTCCCCTTCGCCGCCCGAGTAGAGGGTGCCTGCGGTGGGCGTTGCGTCGCGATAGTTGCGGCCGGCAGCCACGCGAATGTGGTCGAGGCCGACCAGACATCCGTTCGTCGGGTCTAGCCCCCGCCACCCAACTTCGGGTAGGTAGACCTCCGCCCACGCATGCGAGGCCTCGGACTGCATCTTGTTCTCGTAGCCGGCACCCGTGTAGATGTAGCCCACCCGGTAGCGCGCGGGGACGCCGAGGAGCCTCGCCAAGCATATGAAGAGGTTGGCGAAGTCCTGGCAAACCCCCCTTCGCTGCGTGTAAACCTCGAACGGCGACGTCTCCAAGGTGGTGACGCCCGGGATGTACCGGAAGTCGCGGTGGAGAGTCGCGTTCATGTCGACGAGAGTCTCGATGAGGTCGTACTTGCGTCGCGCCGCGAAACTCATCGCGAAGGCGGACAGTTCGCGCAGCTCGGTCTCGGGAAGCTCCGGGGGCAGCAAGAACGGGTTCATCATCTGACGTTGCCATGGCATCCACACCAATGGGATCCGCGTGCTGCGAAGGGTGGAGCGCAGGCTCAGATGATGCGTCGTCACGGTGGCGTGCGAACGCACCCAAAGCTCTCGATACGGTTGCGAGATCTGGAAGCTCAACACGTGGTTGCCGAACACGTCCTCGTAGGTGAACGCTTGGCCCGGCGGCGAGACCTCGAGCTTGTACTCGCGGACGTCCTGCGCCAGGTCACGCACGGGCTGGAGCCGAACCGTATGGCTCGAGTTCTCGACCGGGGTGTCGTACCGATAGACCGTCTCGTGCGTCACGCGGTAGGTCCGCGATTTGCCATTGCCAGGATGGAGCGGCGGCACACTCGATGCAGTACTCGCCTCCACGATCGCGGACCGATGCGGAGGCGCTGCAAGGCTTGGCGAAGGGGCGCCTGCCTGGATCCAAGAGGTCCGCGGTTTCGCGCGCGCCGTCAGGGTTGGAGCACGCGGTGCCGACTGCGCCACTTCGACCAGCTGCCCTCGATTGAAGACCCGAAGCTCGCCTGGAGCGAACGCCGACCAATCTTCATCGGAGAGCGTACGGGTCGACACGATGGCGACGCTTCGGTTCTCATCGACCGCGTTGACCGCTTCGAGTTCGATCAGGTCCGACTCGAGCTTCGTGTCGCTTGGCGGTGGGAGGCGCCGCAAGTGATGAAGCGCGCTGAAGCCTGCGTTGTCGTGGTACGCCACCAGATGGCGGCCGTCGCTCCAGATCATATTGAGCGTGCCAAGCTCGTTGAGCTTTGAGAGCCAACCACGGATCTCATCCCAGCCCACCTCTTCGAGCGTCCGCGCGCTCGATGCGCGCACCTGGCACATCAGCCAACAGAACATGTGCTCCGAGTCGGTCTGCCCGACGGGCTCGAATCCCAACCCCGCGTCTAGCGGGAGCGTCAGCGCGAGGTCTCGGCCCAAGTCCCCGTTGTGCGCGAAGATCCAGTCGCGGCCGGCGTGACTCCGCACGAACGGATGAGTGTCGCTGAACGAGCGGCCCCGATGCGTGCCGCTGTGACACACGAAGGTGCTGGACCTGAAACGGTCCCACCGCTGAATCGCCGTCGCAACGGTGGTGTCGTACTCGATGTGTGGATCTTTGAGCACCGACGCCCCCACGCCGTCGCGCGGGTACCAGCCGAACCCCCACCCGTCAGGACGGTTGCCCTTCTTGAAGCGGATGTGGGGAGAGGCACAACTGTCGTAACAAATCGCTAGCAGGTCACTGTTGAGCGGCTCCACGATGCTCCTCCGCGATCGAGATTTGGGTCTGCAAATCGGTGTGCTCGAAGAACTCCTGCTCCACCGACGTGCACAGGTCGCTTACCGAATCGACCAGATGCGTGAGCTCGTCGTGTAGGTCGTCCCCGACGATGGGTTGCCCTTCTCGGAGCGCCACATGACTGAGGAGCGCTTCGAGGAGGGCGGTCGACATCGTTCCAATCGGGTTCGAACCGAACCCGCGTACCTGGACCAGTGAGTGGCGTGCGGCGCGCAGACAGTGCGAGACCGATCGCGGCAGATCCGGCTCGAACAACAGGAAGTTCACGACGTCCCGGGCCTCGGGTGTGCCGAACGAACGCTTCTGGAAGGGTTCGGTGGCGGAGCAACAGGCGAGAAGTGCGGACCATTGGGCGAGCCGGATCGGGTCGTCGATCGAGCGCTCGCTCGGAAAGGTGTGATAGTGGACGTCCATCAGGCGAGCGGTTTGGCCCGCACGCTCGAGGTAGCGGCCGAGCCTCATGAACGCCAACGGTTCCCCGTTGAGCATGGTTTCATCGGCTTGGCCGTGGAACAGCTCTCCCATCTCGCGAACGTGTTGGTAGAAGTGGTCCCGGTCCGAGCGGTACAGACGCCGGCCCGGACCTTGTTGAAGCCAGTGCCACAAGGCGTTGATCGTCTCCCACATCTCCGAGCTGACCACCTCTCGTGCGGTCCGCGCGTTCTGGCGCGCGGCACGGACCGACTGGACGATCGAAGTGGTGTTTCGGCGATCCCAGGTGAGGTACTCCTGAACCGTTTCGCCGTTCTCGTCCTCTCCGAAGAATCGCGCGTACGCCTCTTGCTCCCCGGCTACGATCACCAAGGGATGCCAGCGCTGGAGTTGGGGGAGGTCGACGCCGGGAACGAACGCGCGGTTGACGCGCAGGAGGCGCGCCATGCTACCCGCGCGTTCCATGTAGCGGTTCAACCAGAAGCAATTCCCTGCGACGCGAGAAATCACGAAAGTGGCGCCTCCAACACCCAAGTGTCTTTGGACCCGCCGCCTTGGCTCGAGTTCACCACGTAAGACCCTTCCCGAAGGGCGACGCGAGTGAGTCCGCCGGGCATAACCCATGTGTGGTCGCCGGTGACCGCGAACGGGCGAAGATCGACTCGCCGCGGGCCGGCCTCTCCCTCGACCCACGTCGGGCAGGTCGAGAGTTCGACGACCGGTTGTGCGATGTATCCCATGGGGTCCGCGAGAATTTGTTCGCGAAACGACTCGCGCTCTTGCTTGCTCGCGGTCGGACCGAACAGCATTCCGTAGCCACCGCTTCCGTCGACGGCCTTGACCACGAACTTGCCGAGGTTCTCGATGACATGTGCGCACTCATCGGGCCGCGCGCAGATGAAGGTGTCGACCTGGCCGAGGATTGGCTCCTCATCGAGGTAGTATCGGATCATGTCGGGAACGAACGGATACAGCGCCTTGTTGTCGGCCACGCCGTTTCCTGGCGCATTGGCGATGCAGACGTTGCCAGCCGCGTAAGCGCCGATCAGTCCGGGCACTCCGAGCGCGCTGTCCTCACGAAACACCTCGGGGTCGAGGAAGTCGTCGTCGATCCGTCGGTAGATCACGTCGACGATTTCCGGGCCCGAGGTCGTTTTGACGTACACCCGGGAGTCGTGAACGAAGAGATCGCCGCCCTCGACGAGGTCGCAACCCATTTGACGGGCGAGAAAGCTGTGTTCGAAGTAGGCGGAGTTGTAGGGGCCTGGGGTCAGCACGACGATCCGGCTTTCCTGTGGCGGCCTTGCCGACATCGCGAGAAGTGCGGCCTGCAGTCGCTTGGGGTAGGTCTCGACGGGACAGACTCGGCTTCGCCGAAAGACGTCTGGAAACACGCGTTTCATGACGAGCCGATTCTCGAGGACGTAGCTGACGCCTGACGGGGTGCGGAGATTGTCTTCGAGCACCAAGAACTCTCCGTTCGCGCCACGGATGAGATCGATCCCCGCGATGTGAACGTAGACACCTTTCGGGGGCTTGATCCCCACCATGGCATCGAGGAAGCCCGACGTGCCCATGACCAGCGACTTCGGGATCTTCCCGTCTTTGAGAACGCGTTGCTCCCCGTAGATGTCGCCCAGGAACGCGTTGAGTGCGGCGACCCGTTGCGTGAGGCCGCGCTGGATTGAGGTCCAGTTCTCGTGCGGAATCACGCGAGGGATCAGGTCGAACGGGAAGATCTTCTCCTGACCCCGGGAGTCCGAGTAGACCGAGAACGTGACACCCCCGCGGAACAGTGCCCCCTCGGCGAGCTTCTGTCGCGTCATGAACTCGAGCCGACCAAGTTGGTCGAGCGCGGATACGAGTTGGGCCATCCGCTCACGAGGTTTGCCATCCGCTGTGAAAAGCTCGTCGTAGGTCCTCGGGAGCGGGGCGTAGCCTTCGAGCAGTAAGGTATCCCCGGCCAGGCCCGACATCTGCTCAGTATCCGGAGCCATGCTCCGACGAGCATGCGATCGCGGGTCGTCTCGAACCAGCCAAACCTCGGCCCGACAATCGCTTCTTACGCCCCGGAAACACAGCCGAAATGCGCACTGAAGACGCATTGGATGCGCGGTCCCGGTTGATCGGGGAAGACCTATGCGTCATCCAACTCGTATGCCCCCGTTTTTGCGAGTTCCTGTGCTCTTCTTGGCCGTTCTTGGCGCGGCGGGATGCGGGAGTTCGAGTTCCTCGGCGGTCGACTCGCCATCGGCGCTCGGCGCGTTCGGCGTGGGCTATCGGTCGTTCACGCCGGTCGACGTGTCACGAGACGACCGTCCCCTCCTGGTCGATGTCTGGTATCCGGTGGACCTGGAAGATGCCGAGGCTCTGTCAGAGTCTCCGAGGACGAGCTACCCGCTGCTCGACCCGATCGCCGCCCTCGAGTCTGAGGTGGCCCTCGACGATGCGCCGGTTTCGGCGCGCGCGGGGCAGACCCTCCTGATCTTCTCCCATGGTTACGGTGGCATCAGCAAGCAATCGATCGGGCTCATGGAGGCACTCGCCAGCCATGGGTTCGTGGTCGCGTCGCCCGAGCATACCGGCAACTCGCAGTTTTCGAATGACGACTCGTTCGACCAGGCGGCGCAGAACCGTGTTCCCGACGTCACCTTCGTGATCGACACGATGCTTGCCCGAAGCGATGACCCCGACGATCCGTTCTTCGACAGACTCGACCCCGCGCGCGTCGGCGTCATCGGGAACTCGTTCGGCGCGATGACGGCCATTGGTGCTGCAGCCGGGTGGGCGGGCGCCGAGCCTGACCCTCGGGTCGCTGCCATCGTTCCGATCTCGGCTGTCATCGACGGTGACATGCAGAGTGACCTGCGAACTGGCCCAAACGCAGGTTTCACACCCGACCAGCTCGCGCGCATCGAGTTGCCCGTGATGCTGATTGGTGGGACCGAGGACATCAACGTTCCGATCGGCAACAACGCGCTCGCCTTCGACCAACTCGTCAACGCGGCGGCGGTGTTCAAGGTGGACATCATCGGTGCGACCCACACGCACTTCGCCAACGTGTGCGACATCGCCGAGCTCCTGATCGACGTGGGCTTTGAGCCGGAAGAATGGGCGCTTCTCGGCGCCGAGGCGCTCGAGGGGCCCTACGAGACGACCTGCGCACCCGACGTCTTCCCGATCGACGAAGCGACGCGCCTCCAGAACCTGTTCTCCGTGGCGTTCTTCAAGCGTTACCTCCTTGGAGAGGTTGGCTACGACGAGTTTCTCGGCGTCGACTATGCCGACATCGAGCCCGCGGTCACGCTCTCGGTCAAGTGACGGCTAGCGATCGGTTCGGCGCCACTCTCGTTCGCGTCGACCGAGCGAGAAAGACAAGTAGAGGGGTACCTTCCACAGCAGATAGAGCGGTGCCGCCAACAAGTACCGAAACGGAACCTCACGACGCCCGTGGAAGAGCCACGCAAGCCCGACTGCCGAGGCGATGACGCCGAGCACGAGCCCGGGGGCCGCAACCAGTGCCCATGGCGCGCCGGCGAGTACCACAGCGAGCGCCGCCCCCAGGAGCAAGAGCGAGACGCCGCACAGCAGAGCAAGCGGCGGGACGATGAGATCCGCGCCGAGGGCCATCAGCCCAACGTTCAGCCGCCGGATCCCAAGACCCAGCAGTTTCGGGCCATGACCGATGAGTGTGCCGAGTTGTCCGTGCTCCCATCGCTTGCGTTGCTGCAAGGCGGCACCGCTGTTGTCCGGAAGCTCACTCGTGACCTCGGCCTCGACGCTGTGAAAGGGAGGCGTCCCGGCGATCGCGAGCTCTGCGCCGAGCAAGAGATCTTCCACGAGATGTGCCCGGAGCTCGGGTGCGTCCCGCATCATTTTCCAAGGAAACGCCATCCCACTGCCGGTGAGCTGGCATGGCAACCCGAGGCGTCGAAGACCCCGAGGTCGAGCGCGGTTTCGCACCAGGAGCGCAAGCGCGGAGACCATCGTCAGCGGTGTGCGGGTCGGCGGGTCGAACGTGTACTCGCCCTGCACGGGGCGATTCAAGGCCACCGCCTGCGCTGCGAGTGTCTCGACCGAGCCTGGCGAAAGCCTGCAATCGGCGTCGACGACGATCACGACGTCGGGAGGGTCTGAAGACATCGACTCGACACCGAAGCGAAGCGCGTATCCCTTGCCTCGGTGCTCTGGGTCTTGCCTTTCGATTGCTCGGGCTCCTGCGGCGACGGCCCGTTGGGCCGTGTCGTCGGTGCAGTTGTCAGCCACCACCAAGATCTGATCTTCCTCGCGGATCTGTTCCCGCAAGGCCGAGACCGTGGATCCAATCGACGCGCTCTCATCGTGCGCCGGCACGAGGATCGTGGTCTTGAGGCCCTCCTCGAGCCTAGGGCGGATGCGCTTCAGCGGAAAGACACTCGCCAAGCACTCGATCCACAAGACGAGGGCAGGCACCAGCAGCACCAGTGCCAGCGCGACGATCGTCCATGTGAGCGCTGTCACCACGTCGCCTGAAGCTAGCGAAGATTCGGCCCCGGGCGCAACCTAGTGGGGTTCCTTGCCCGGCAAGGTTTGATACGTCCTAGTCCGGGTCGCCCCGATACGTGATCCCGAGGAACGGCGTGAGCCACCACTCGCTCGAGTCGAAGAAGCTGCCCGCGCCGGTCAGTGACGCCTTCATGCCGGCATCGAGGTAGATGCGCTCGCCCACCCTGATCGCGAGCCCGGCCTTGCCCGTAAACCCTGGGGCGAACGAAAAGCGCGTCCGCCGTTCGCAATACCAAATGCCGCAGTCTAGGCCTTGGGGGTCCCGATGCCGCCACCAGTTCGCGTCGAACGTTCCGCTGATGTAGGGAATCGCGGCCTTTGCGGGCACCTGAATCCGTACCTCGGGCGAGATGAAGATTCGGGACAATGGGTTCCGGCCAAACCCTTCGCCGCCATCGACGGCGCCCAGGTCGATCGGGGTCCAACTCGCGCCGAAGATTCCGGAGAACACCAACCACCCGATGTCGAGCCCGACCCAGGCACTCATCTCGCCGCCGGGCCGGACGACATCGCGATCGTTATCGAGAAAAATCGGCACGCCGACCAAGGCGCCGGCGATGACCCGAAGCTCAGGGCCGTTGATCGGGGTGTACCGCTTCCCGGAAGACGCAGGGACATAGTCCTGTTCGGCCTTGTTCCGGCGGTTGGCGGTGGCGTGGGGTGCGGCCGCGACCGCGGTGAGCGCCAAGGTAGCGGCGACTAGGGTCACGGTGCTCAGTCTACGCATCGGGGACTAAGCCTAGCACCTCGGTCGCGGGCTACGCATGAAAAGTACGGCCTGCGCCGAGGTGTCCTAGGCGGCTCCGATCATTCCGGGGTCTCGAGGTAGTAGACGCCGAAGGGGAGGAACATCTCGTCGTCGGTCGTCGATCCGCCAAGAAGCGGGCACGCATCACACACGCCGCCCTCGCCGCAGACGCTGTCGTCGCCGCCGCACGCCATCCCTTGGCGAGGTCCGCCGAGACAGTGGCGGTCCCGAGGTTCGCAACCGCACTGCGCGAATGGTTCATCGCACGTCGCAATATCGAACGACTTCGAGTTGCGCTTGACCTGCATCGGGTCGTCCGCGCCGTTGTCGAATATCGCGCACGCCTTGAATGTTCGCTCGCTCTCGTCCGAGGTATCGAGAGACGCCATCGCCGGATCGAAGTTCATGTTGACGGGATCGTCGTAGAGGCGGCTCACGTACAGCGGGTCCGCGTTGGACGGCCTGCAATCGGGGTCGGCGGCGACCAATGACCCGCCGAGGCACGGTTCGTTCGGTGGCTCCCAGATTCGAAACAACTCTCCCCGTTCGTGCATGTGAGAGCTCATGCTCATGAGCCGTGCGTGGCGGGGTAGGGTGAACGTCATGCACACCTCGGTCTTCTCGAAAGGCGCGATCTCACCCATCGCGAACAATCGGCTGGCGTCGAACAACACCTCCCGCTCGTACGAGCGTTCCTCCGCGTAGACGTAGTCGATGTTGACCCACTGCTCGACCGTGGTGGCCTGGCGCGTGAGGTTGAAACCATGGCTGTTCCAAGAGACGAAGCCGTTGATCGGGATGACCTCGTACACGCCCTCGCTCATCTCTTGGATGAAGGTCGATTCCTGCGCGCCGCTCAGGGCGATCCACCAAGGTCCGTCCTCGCACCCCTCTTCGCCGGCGCACGGGGAGACGTCTGTCGAGCCGAGACCTGGCGAGAAATCGGACGGCGCGTGGGGATAGCCGATGCAGGCGATCGAGGTGGCCGGGGTCGTGGTGCACTGCCCTTCGCCGCATGGTGAAGGTGTCGTCGGGTCGCACGGCTGCCCCGCGATCGGGCCGCCGAGGCAGCTCCAATCGCCCCATTCGTCGCTCATCGGGTCGGAGTCCCGCGTGAAGATGTTGATGATGCTGTGGTGAGACTGCGCGTCCTGGGCGAGTTCGTCGCGGCCGTAGCTGAAGCAATCGCGATCGACACCCCAGTTTGGCGGGCATGGGATCCGTGCGTCCTCCGGGACCACGCCACTGAAGTCGTAGTACGTGGCGTAGCAAACCTCGTC
>JBCCEK010000109.1:0-14689 GCA_039030295.1 Myxococcota bacterium
AGCCGAACGACACCCTGCGGCCGGTTGGGGTGGTGTCGTCGTCCACGGCATATACGTTCGACGGGAAGGGAAAGGAGCAGAACTCCGGCACCAACGGGTCGCAGTCGAGGAGGGGATACGTGATCTCCCCGGGCTCAGGCTCGGGCGTCGACTCGCCATCGCTGCAACCCGCGAACACCAACCCAAGAACCAACACCCACACACAAGAAAGGAAAGAACGACGCATACGAGACCTCCGCGGCGAGACTATAACCTCATTGGTGGCCACTCAAGCGCACTTTTCCGCACGTTTGGCAGTGGATTGAAAGCCTGGCCGCTCGGGACTAGAACCCCCCGATGACCGCCCGAAAGTGGATGTACGTGCTTCGCGGCAATGGCGAGAATCATTCGGCGTTCGGTGAACGGATGCGCACGACGGTCACCCGCGAGCTGCTAGACCTCGGCCCCGATCGTCTTGCGCTCACGCTGACCGAGACTCCGCCACCGCGACTTGCCTTGTTTCCGTTCAAGCGAGATCCCGTCGCGACTTTTGCGATTCACGATTCCGGCGAAGATCCTTCGCGCTTCACCGAAGCGCTGACCAAGGCAGCCCCGGTGTGCTCCGGCTACGAAGTCGAAGAGAGCTTTCCGGTCGAGTATCAGAAGTCATGGGCCGACGGCGAACCGACCCCGACGCCGATCTTGCTGACGGTGTTGCATCAAAAGCCGGGGATCACCTTTGACGAGTACATCCAGCGTTGGCACGGTGGGCACACGCCGCTCTCGCTCGAGATTCATCCGCTCTGGTACTACCAGCGAAACGTCATCCGCGGCCCGGTGACCGACGGGGCGGCACCGTGCGATGGCCTCGTCCTCGAAGCGTGCCCGACCAAGCGCGACTTGCTGAACCCTGTGCGGTTCTTCGGGGGCGCGCTCAAAATGCTGCCGAACATGATCCGTGTCGCCAACGACATTCAAGGCTTCCTCGACATGAAGAAGGTCGAGACCTTCTATTGCACCGAATACCTCATCAGGAGTTGAGTCGATGACAGTTCGATACGAAGCTCGAGGCCGCACCGCCGTGGTCACCATCGATCGGCCCGAGGTGCGCAACGCGGTCGATCCCGCCACGGCGTCTGCTCTGGCTGATGCATTCCGGCGGTTCGATGCCGACGACAACGCCGATGTGGCCATCCTGACAGGCGCGGGCGGCGCGTTTTGCGCCGGCGCCGACCTCAAAGCGGTCGCATCCAATCAACCCCGCGACTTCGGGCCGGAGCAGGACGGGCCGATGGGCCCTACGCGGATGCAGCTTTCGAAGCCTGTCATTGCTGCGATCGAAGGTCATGCCGTGGCCGGCGGGCTCGAGCTCGCGGTATGGTGCGACCTTCGCGTCATGGCGGAAGACGCGGTCATGGGTGTGTTCTGCAGGCGTTTTGGGGTGCCACTCATCGATCTCGGCACGGTTCGGCTGCCTCGGCTGATCGGCCAGAGCCGCGCGATGGACCTCATTCTCACAGGGCGGCCGGTTGGGGCCGACGAAGCGGCCGAGATGGGGCTCGCCAATCGAGTCGCCCCGTCCGGAAGGGCGCTCGAGGAAGCGCTCGTGCTTGCCGAGCAGATCTCGCGGCACCCCCAAACCTGCATGCGCAACGACCGGCGCTCGGCGATCGAGCAGTGGTCGCTCGACGCCGACCAAGCCATGCGCAACGAGCTCGCACTCGGGATGGAGACCATTCAGAGCGGCGAAACCGTGTCTGGCGCCGCTCGTTTCGCGGCCGGTGCAGGACGCCACGGAGAGCAGTAGCTCAATCCGCTCGCGGCCTAGACCCTAGCGCGTGTTGGCGAGCTGTCCGAGACTCGGCAGCAGCGAGGTGTAGAGGTTGTCGCTTCGGGGGTCGTTGCTGTTCATCGCCCTCAGGATCCCTTGCCGATCGATGAGATGAAACCCGGGGATCAAGCGCCGTGTTTGCGGGCTGATGAAACGCTCATCCCCAAGAAGGACGATCTCGTTTCGGTACCGGTCCATGCCGAAGTGTCGCGACCAAGCCTGAATGTCCCCGAGGGTGGGCGGGGTCTGTCCGTCCATGCCGTACAACACGAGCTGCACGAACACGATGTCGGGGTGGTCCAGCGAGAGCTTTCCGAACCGCTGGGCATAGCGGTCGATCGAGCCGAGGTCCTTCTGGGGGGTAATGCTGCGGAAGCGTCCGGTCGACGGTTCGTTGCCGCCGGCGAACGCGTGACACGCCTTGCACGTCATTCCCACCAACTCGACGAGGACGACCTTGCCACGAAGCTCGCTCAGCGAGGTGACGCGTCCGCTTTGGTCGAGGAGCGCGATCTCGGGATACGGACGACCGACCGTCGGAGGCCAACCTTCGAGTGGGGCCTTCGCGTTATACTTCGCGACTGCGGGTCCCGGCCGTGACTCGGGTCGAACCTGGTTCGGACTGGGGGCTGACGGTCGGCCGGTGCGGCTCGGCGAGAGCGCTCCCGGGTCTAGCTTCTCGAGCGCCGCGATTGGGTCTTTCTCGATCTCGCGAAGCCATGCGTTGGGGTCTTGCGGTGGCACCGCCGCAAGGCGTTCCTCGATCGGTTGCGCGAGCTCCGGAGGGAGTTCCTCGGCGACTTCGGCGGGGGCCTGTGCGGGCGCCGGCTCGGGTGTCTCTCCGCTCGCGGGGTCTGCGCCCGAGCGGCAACCGGCCATCCCAAGTATCAACCCGACGAAGAGCGCCCGTGGCATGCCCCCATCCTACCAGAAGGGCGCGACATTCCCCGGTTTGAGACGGGCCAAGACGACCCCCGTTTGGGGGGTCACCGACTGACTCGCTACCCTACAACCATGCGGGGAACTCGAGTTTGGCGGAACGTGGCGCTCTGTGCCGCGGGACTTTTGGCCTCGGCGTGTGGTGGTAGCCAGGCGCCCGCGTCGTCGCCTGTGGTCAAGAGCAGTCAGGTTGCGCTCATCTCCTACGACGAGGCGATGCAGAAGCCGGTCGAGGTTGGCGATGCGACCGACGAGTGCCCCGAAGGGCAGTTGAGCGACACGCAAGTCGTCGCTGAGATGGACCGACATCTCGACACGATGTTCCAGCGATGTGTCGTCGCCGAGTATCAGCGGGGCCGCACGCTCGATACCGTGACCATCGACATCGCGATCCTCGGAGATGGGTCGGTTCAGGGTGCGACCGCATCGCCAGGAAGCCCTCGTTTTCGAACGTGCATCGTGGGCGTCGTGGAAGACGTGACGTTCCCGAAGTTTGGGGCGCCTCGGATGGGGGCACGCTATCAGTTCCACACGAGCTGAACGCTGGTTCCGCTACTTCGGGTGCGCCTGAAAGAACTCCCACATGCGGTCGGTCGCGTCGAGATCGTCGGTGGTGAAACCCACCCCGAAGCTCTCGAAGATATCGGCGAAGGGGCTCCCGGGCCACGTATGGCCCCCACCGTCCACGGTGCATAGCTCAACGTCGGCCGCAGTCTGGCAGTCGACCCACGCCTCGCAGGTACTGTCGCCGTTCTCGAACACCGTCTCGGTGCTCTCGGAACACCGGTTGCGCAGCGCCCAAGCCTCGGCGCTCGTCGAACCCCTGTCGTAGGACACGACGTCGTCGGCGGTCCCGTGAAAGACGATCGCGGGGATCAGTTCGACCAGCGGGCAGTCGGTTGGAAGCGCGCCTGCGACGGGAGCAATAGCCGCGAAGGCCTCGCTTCGCGTGCAGGCCAAGGTATAGGAGAACGCGCCTCCGTTCGAGATGCCGGCCGCGTAGATCCGGCGTTCGTCGATCCCGAACTCGGCATCGAGGTCAGCGATGATCGCGTCGACGAAGTCGATGTCCGCACTGAGCGGACCCGTATCCCAGCCCTGGTTCTCTCCGCGCATGAGCCCTTGGGGGTAGACGATGATGTAGCCGTTGTCCTGGGCGTGAGGGTTTCCGCCACTCACGCCACGTTGGAGCACGGATGCTGGCATGTCGCCCGGCGTCGATCCGTGAAAACTGAGCACCAACGGGGTGGGCTCGTTCAAGTCGAGGCCGGAGGGCACATAGAGCTGGTACTCGCGATCACCGACTGGTCGCGCTTCGTCGATCGGGGCGCTCAACAACCAAGGTTCTCCGCCGCCGCCACCTCCAGCGGCTGCCCCGGCGCCTCCGTCCCCGCCGGCTCCGCTCGAGCCGTCTCCACAACCAACCGTCACCACAGCCATTGCCAAGGCTAAAGAGAGAATACGTATCTCCATAGGCGCGCGAGTGTACGCGATACGTTGGCTCGTGTCGGCCGGTCCGGCCGTGCTACCGTCCGCCGTCGAAACGCGAGGTCGACATCGTGTGTGACACTGTGGTCTTCGTCCCGGAGCAGGGGCCGGTCTGGTTTGGTAAGAACAGCAATCGCGAACCCAGCGAGGCGCAGTTCATCGAGTGCCACGACCGTTCCTCATCGGCCTTGGCTCGCCCTCGCGGCCTCCCTGGCGCGGAAGACCACGGTCGCGTTCTCGTCAGCCGGCCCGCTTGGATGTGGGGGGCCGAGATCGGGGCCAACGAGCACGGCGTGGTCATCGGAAACGAGGCGGTGTTCACCCGACTCCCGGTCGAGAAGACGGGCCATTCCGGGATGGACTTCTTGCGGGTGGCGCTCGGTTCGTGCCGAACCGCCGCGGATGCACTCGAGCAGCTGATCGAGCTTGTCGAGGACCTCCCCCAGGGCGGCCCAATGGGGCACCAACAGCGCGCGTTCCGCTACCATAGTTCGTTCGTCGTCGCGGACCGCCACGGCGCTTGGGTTTTCGAAACGGCAGGACACTACTGGGCCGCCAAGCGTGTCCGCGGCGTCGCGTCGATCTCCAACGGTTTGACGATCCAAGACGACTACGACCGAGTGCATCGCAACGCCGCGTCGTACGCCAAGAGCCGCGGCTGGCTCGACGAGACTCGAACCTTCCGGTTCGCCGATGCGTTTTCCGATCGCTTCGTGACGATGCTCGCCGGCGCAGACACCCGTCGCGCGTCGATCGCCTCGGCCATCGGCGGCTATCCGCGTCCGGAGCTCTCACAGTTCATTGAAGCGCTCAGCGAGCATGGGGGTGCGCCGCCAGGCCAAGGTTGGCGCAGTGAATCCCCATGTGCGCACGCAGGCTGGCCGGCGACGATGCACGCCGCCCAAACCACCTCGTCCTTGGTCGCGCGACTCGACGACACCGGGGCGACAGTCTGGGCGACCGGAACGTCGTCACCGTGTTTGAGTGCCTTCAAGCCCGCGCCGTTCGATCCACTCTTGTTTGTTCCGCGCCGAATCAAAGACGCCCATTTCCGTGAGCGAGACTTGTGGTGGGCTCACGAACGGCTCCATCGCGCGTGCCTCGAGAACTACGCGGACCGACGCGCGGCGCTGTCGGACGACCGCAGACGCTTCCAAGCCGCCTGCCTCGCGCCAAGAGTCGATCCCGCCGCGTTGTGGGCGGACCACCTTCATCACGCGCGGGCGTGGTTCTCTCGGGTCTCCCGGGTTGAGGGCGGACGGCGTTCTTGGCTCCATCGTCGCTATTGGCGCAAGCAAGACACGCTCAACGAGTTTCCCAGTCACTAGGCTGCGCCAGCGTTGGGATTCGCGGAGCGCGCGTGTTACAAATCGGCTCGCCGGGTCGCCCGCGAGGTTTGGATGAGGTTGGTGTTCATCGTGGTGTTCGTCAGCGCAACGCTGCTCTTGTCGGCGTGCAGCGATGGCACATCCCTTTCCAGTGGCCCGTTCGCACCGCAAGCGGATACGAGCGAGGGGCTCACCAACGTGTCCTCGGACCTCATGGCTGTCCTCGAGGGCGGCACCTTGGCGGGCGCTTGCGACGCGTACTGGGCGGACGTGTCCGAGGGAGATGCCACGCGTCGACAACGACTCCTTTGCGGCAAAGAGATGTTCTTCTACGAGGGCTTCGACACAATCGGTGTCCCGACCGTCCTGCTGACCACCATGCTCGAGTTGTTTCCCAATCAGATTGGGCCTGGTGCATCGGGGGTTGGGATGATTCCGGATCCGACCTCCGAAGCGGGGCTGCCCCTCGGTTTCGGCCCCGGACAAGATGCCGCCGAGGGCGTTGCAGCGCTCGCCTTCACCTGCGCGAGCTGCCACTTCGGTCAGCTTCCGGACGGCCGCTACGCGATGGGCGCCCCCAACCACGACTACGCGTACGGAGAGATGAACCTCGCCAGCGCGGTGTTGCCGCTCAGTGCGCTGCTCGGCACCGAACCCGAGCCGAGCGCCGCGGCTGTGTTGGCCCCCTACCTGGCCGAGATGGAAGCCGACCCGACCATCGAGACACGAATGCTGTCCGCGCTTGCGCCACTCGCCGGTTCGGGCGTCAGCCTTCCCGATTTCACACCCGAGCTACAAGCCCAGTACGCGGCTTGGAAGCCTGGGACGATGGATTTCGTGATCGTCCCGCTACCGCTCGACGACGAGGTCCACACCGTCAGCAAGATCATGTCGCTTTGGGGCATCGCGAGCGACGATGAGGTCGACGCCTTCGAGATGGACGGCGCGTTACTAGGCCATACGGGCGTGTCGACCAGTGTGTTGAACTTCCTTCAGGGCTTCGTCGTTCTTGGGGGAGGGGACACCGAGGCTTGGACCGACGAACGTCTCGGCCCGCTCGAGGACTTCATCCTCTCGCTTCGCGCACCGGACAACCCAAACCCGCCCCCGTCCGACCTGGCGGACCGTGGCGCCGAGTTGTTCGTAAGCGCGGGCTGCGCGAACTGCCACGACGGCGCGCGAGGGTCGAGCAGAGTGGTGTACGCGTTCGACGAGATCGGCTCCGACACCGCGATGCAGCGTTGGCTCGACCCGGACCTCGACGGTCAGCCTTGCTGCGACGTCGATCTCACCGGTCGCGATTCGCTGACCGGCGGCATTCGGGCCCAGCGTCTCGTCGGCGTCTGGTCCGCCAAGCGCCTCCTCCACAACGGTTCGATCGACACCCTCGAGGCGCTCTTCTGCCTAGGCACCAACCGCCCAACGATCACCGCCTCCCCCTTCAGCGACCAAGGCCACCGCTACACCTGCGACAACCTCACCGAAGAAGAAAAACAGGCCCTAATCGCCCACCTCCGCACCCTCTAACCCCGGGGTCACTCCGCCCCCCGAAATCGCAAGCAAGTTCAGCTACTTGCACACCGCACCGCGAAAACCCAACTCACCGACTGAGCGCAAACAGCCAGTCCGTCGTCCGCTCCGCCCAATCCGCCGAGAACACCGGGATGTGCGGGTTGCAGGTGAACGAGGAGCACCCGATTTCCTGCCGCATCGTCCAACGTTCGATCTGCAGCCCCTCGTCGCAGCTGTTGTAGACGACTCGCTCGGTCTCGGCGCCGTCCCAGTCCTCGGACAAGTCGATGTTGTCGAGCGCAGTCGTGTCGCCCAGATCGCAACCTGCTCTCGTGGCGAGCCGCGCGACGGTCTCATCGGCACTCGGGTACGGACCCAGTCCCGTGCTGCCACCCTCGAACAGGATCGTTGGATCGTCCGTACCGTGCACCATGAGCGCGCTCACCGGGAGCTCCGCCGGCTGGCAGTCCTCGGGCATCTGGAACACGGATGCCGCGAGCGTGACGATGCCGGTCACGAGGTCCGACCGCTCACAAGCCATTCGAAACGACATGAATCCGCCGTTCGAGTGACCCATCAGGTACACGCGGTCGGGGTCGGTGTTGTAGGTCACGAGGGCTTCCTCGATGAGCCCGCTGATGTAACCGACGTCGTCGACTGACTCTGTTGGATCGCAGCACGCATCGGTTGCGTTCCACACGTTGTTGATCCCGTCCGGGTACACCAGCACGAACTGTTGCTCATCGACAACGTTGAACAGACGGAAGAAGCCCGCCTGAATCGACCCAGTCACTCCCGCGCCGTGCAGGATCACGAGCAACGGGTAGGTGACCTCCGGATCGTAGTCGCTCGGAATGGCGACTTCCGCGGGCCTCTCGTCCGCGTCGAGGACGAGGGGCGGGTCGGCAGAGAACACGACATCGCCGCCCCCGGTTGCGCCCGCGCCCGACGAACCGCTGCCGTCGCCACATCCAAAAGCAAGAGATACGGCCAGAAGGCCGATGAACTGCAGTAAGGGAAGACCTTTCATGCGGTCGACCCTAGTGCTGATGACCCCATCGGTAAAGGCGCGATGGGCCTCGACCGGGCCTAGTCTGCCCACGGGCGAGCGTATAAGCTCCGGGTGATGGCCGACACGATCTTCAGCAAGATTCTCCGTGGGGACATCCCCTGTCACAAAGTCTACGAGGATGACTACGTCCTCGCCTTCCTCGACATCGGGCCCCTGAGCTACGGCCACACCTTGGTGATTCCGAAGGAGGAGATCGCAACCCTCGACCAGTTGTCCGACGACTCTGCCGCCGCGATCGGCCGAGTGCTGCCAAGACTGTGCAGGGCGATCAAGAAGGTCACCGGGATCGAGCAGTACAACGTTCTGCAGAACAACGGGCCTCTCGCGCACCAAGCCGTCTTTCATGTCCACTTCCACATCATCCCGCGCCCGAGCGAGGACCACGGGCTCGGCATCAAGTGGCCCGCGGAAAAACTCGATCCACAAGAGGCGGAGAAACTCGCGACCGCACTCAGCCATGAGGTGGAGCACTAGCCATGCCAGGTCCGCACTTCGACGAATCGATCCCGTTCAAAGGACTCCGGCTCGCCGTGATGACAGTATCTGACACGCGCACCGAAGAGACCGACAAGTCAGGAGCGCTCCTCGTCGAGCTTGCCCAGAACGCGGGCCATCACGTGATGGACAAGGTCATCATTCCCGATGACCGAAAACGAATCGAGGTCCAGCTTCGGCGATGGATCAACGAACCCAATGTGGAGGTTGTCCTCGCAACGGGCGGGACCGGCGTGACGGCGCGAGACGTCACCCCGGAAGCCTTCGAGTCGATATGGGAGAAGTCGATCCCCGGTTTCGGCGAGCTCTTTCGAACGCTCAGCTACGACAAGATCGGAACGTCCACGATCCAGTCGCGCGCCGTCGCCGGCGTCGCCCGCGGGACCTATCTCTTTGCGCTTCCCGGTTCACCGGGCGCGTGTCGAGACGCGTGGGACGGGATCCTCCGCTACCAGCTCGACATCCGATACCGACCCTGCAACTTCGCAGAGCTCATCCCGCGTCTTGTCGAACGCTAGTCAGAGTCCGGCGCTTCGCTTATTTCGCCTCGGGCTCAGTGGCAAACGGGTCTTTCGGCGCCTCGGTGATGTTCCATGTCATGCGCGACATCGGGATGTCTCGCTTCTGGATCACTTCCCGTTTCGCTCTGCCATTGACCCACACGTAGCGTCGCAACTCGCCCTGGTTGTCCGCCGCCACGTAGAGCTCGTCGATGCCGTCGCCGTCGAGGTCTGCGAATAGGGCCGCGTGTTCGAAGCCACCAGAGTCCCGGTCGATGTTCTCGATGCCCCACTCGCCCTTGGGGTCTTTGCCCGGCCGCAGCAACCAAAGCCCAGTACTAAACGACGCAACCACCATTGCCTTCTTGCCGTCGCCGTCGACGTCGCCCACCGTCAGGAATCGCGACAGTCGATCCGGGATGGTCGCGATGACCGCACCCGCGTCCGGTGCCGTGTCCGCATCGTATCTCCGAATCTCCACTGGCTCCACGATCTCGAGACTCGCGCCGCGCCCACTCGTCAGCGCCTCGACGGCAACGTAGAGCTCGTCGCGCCCGTCCCCATCGACATCGCCGACGTAGATCTCTTTGGCGTGTCGGCTGCCGAGATCGGCGACGACCGTCGGTCCTTCACCGGTCTTCGGGACGTAGCGAACTACTTCGCCGTGCTGAGCCTCGGCGTCGAGCTTGTTCGGGTCGCTCGGGGTCGCGTACACCTCGAGCACTCCATCGCCCGACAGGTCTCCGATCTCGATCTCGTGAACGAACGTGTCCTTCTTCTTGTCGATGCGTTCGACCTTCCACTTATTGTTGGGTCGCTGTCGTAGGACCGCGACGACCCCCTGATCATGAGTTGCAACGACGAGCTCGTCGGGTCCATCTCCGTACACATCGGCCATCTCTGCGTCGCGCATCCGATTGAACTTGCCGCCGAACTCGGCACTCCAAAGCGCTGTAGCCTTGGGTTCTCCCTTCACCGGTCGCCACAGCTTCACGTGGGCGCCCGAGCCGCCAAGCGTCAGAATCCCGGGCGGCTCTCCGCGAGGTTTCATTGGCATCGCCTTGTGAAAGACGTTGCTTTGCGGGTCCTCGATCACTTCCGTCTTCCACTCCCCGCCCTCGCGCGTCAGGATCTCGAGTCGCGCGGGCCCGGGCTTGGCCGTCGCTTGCCCGTCGACGACTTCAAACTGCGAGAAGGCCAGCAGCAGGCTCTTCGGCAGCGAATCCGGCAGGCCCGGCGGCGATGGCGGAAGGGCGGTGTCCTTCTCGTTGGGCGCCGCCTTCTCGGTGCCGGCTTCCGCATCGGCGGGGGCTTCTGTCGGAACTCCCTCGGGTTCGGGTTCCGGCGCCGCCTGGTTTCGCTCGCAGGACAGGAGAAAGAAGGACGCGCAGAGCGCCCATTGAATTGCCGCAAGGTTGCGCATGCTGCGTCGCTACCAACCACCGCCCCTCCGCGCAACTAAGTGCCTGCGCGCCTACCGCGAGCCGCCAATTTGACCCTTTTGCGTGCAACGGTTACGGCAGCCGACGAGGGGAAACGTGCGCGAGAACCCAAAGAAACTGCTTCTGTTCGCGGCCAAGCTGGTCTTCTCGGTCGGGATGCTGGCGTTCATTTTCCGCAAGGTCATTCGGCGTGATGGAGCCGACGATCTCGTCGCCCGGCTCGCAGACCTCGAGTGGGGTTGGGTCGCGGCGGCGGTTGTGATGCAGCTGATCGCGATCGGCTTCAGCACCGTACGCTGGCAGCGGCTATTGGTCGGGCAGGGGATCTTTGCTCCGTGGCGCTTCCTGGGTGGGTCGATCATGATCGCTCGCTTCTGGGGCGCGTTCACACCCGGTGGTTTCACCGGCTTTGGGGGTTGGCGGATCTACGATGTGGCGAAGCATACCGGGAAGACCGCCCGCGCCACCGCGACCATCGGCGTCGAGATGATTCTCGGTCAGCTCGCATTCGGCGTCGTGGTGATGCTCGGAAGCCTGTTTGGCATGCGCTTCATCGGCACCGAAGGCGTGCTCCTCGTCAACGGCGTCTTCCTCGGGATCATCGTGGTGGGCTTGGCGT
Organism: Myxococcota bacterium; assembly: GCA_039030295.1. Classification (GTDB taxonomy): domain Bacteria; phylum Myxococcota_A; class Polyangia; order Polyangiales; family Houyiibacteriaceae; genus SG8-38. The sequence continues at coordinate 11,206 of JBCCEK010000109.1, forward strand.
TTCTTGCCCAACCCCAGCTGTTTCTCTTCTTCGCGCGGTTCGTGCCCGCAGGGATTCGCACCCGCATTCAGACTCTCATCGACGCCGTGGCCGCGTATCGAGGCAAAGCAGGGCTGCTGATACAAGCGGCGGCGCTCGGGGTCGGAACGCACGCCTTCAACAACCTCATCTACGTGTGCGCGGCGCGCGCGCTTGGCGTCGAGCTCAGCCTCGGCGAAGTGTTTTTTGCGTCGTCCCTCCAGATTCTGGCGACTCTGGTTCCAGCGTCGATCAACGGCATCGGGCTTCGCGAGGCGGCTGCCGTCGCCCTGTACACGTCGCCCGCGGTCGGCTTGCCGCTCGCCGTGGCCGTGCTGATTCCCACGCTCGGCTTCGCCTGCGAGATGTTCGTATCGGCATTCGGAGGCGCCATCTTCTTGCTCAGGAAGTCGGGCTACGACCCGAAGATCCGAGTGGAAGACCCCGATCGCGAACGGCTTGCGACGGCTGCAATAGAGAAGGCTCCTCGCGAGGCTTGGCCCAAACCCCTGCGCGGCATTGCGCTGGGGTTGAGTGCGGGCGTGGTTGCAGGCTTGGGCGTTGGAGTCGCTGAAGCAATCGCCATCGCTGGCTCGTCTGCAAGTGCGACCGGCGCACGCGTCTTCCTCTATGGCCCTGTCGCCTACGGCACGCTTTGCGCGTTCGTCGGCGCCGGCCTCGGATTTGCTTCGGCGACGAGCGGACGCTTGATGAAGCGACGCGCGTTGCCCGAAGGCGAAGCGTTCTCGCACCTCGCTGCGACGGTGTTTGGCTTGTTCCTGTTCGCACTCTCCGCGTTTCGGATCCGTCGTGACGTCTTCCATGAAGAGCTCGTTTGGAAGAGCGTACTCGGCCTCGGCGTGTTGGTCGGTTGCGTCATCGTCGTTGCACTCCTGAGCGCCGCATTCGCTTGGGTGCTGAAGGCGCTGATCTCACGCCCCGCCTTCGGCCGGCTGATGCGGGTGCCCGTCGCCCTCGGCGTGCTTACGGTGTTGGGTCTCGCCCTCGCGGCGAACATTGGATTGGCGACCGGCACCGAAGGTTCGGCCTCGGCTCCCGGGGGTTCAGTCGAAGCCGGCTCCCACTCGAACGTCCTCTTCATCGTGGTCGACACGTTGCGCGCCGACCATTTGCCCGCGTACGGATATGAAGGCGGCGCGACACCCAACCTCGATCGGTTCGCCGAGGACTCTGTCCGCTTCGACCAAGCCTTCACGAACGCTAGCTGGACTCGCCCGAGCTTCGCGTCGATCCTCACCGGCCGGCTGCCCTCGAGCCACGGTGTGATGGCCAAGAGCGATGCCCTCCCGGAATCTGTCACGACGCTGCCAGAGGTTCTCAAGCCAGCTGGGTACCGGACAGGCGGGTACGCCACGAACTTCAACGTCGCACCGTACTTCAATTTCCAACAGGGCTTCGACGAGTATTACTTTCTGGAGCCAGAGTTCGTCCTCGGCGCCGACGACGCGAGCGCCAAACTGCTGCTCATGCAGTTCGTTCGCCAGCGTATCGAACGGTACCGTGCCGGCCGCGGTGACGTGTTGCCGGGCACCGCGTATCAAGACGCCGAAACCGTCAATCGGGCTCTCCTAGGTTGGATCGACCGCGCCGATTCCGCCGCCCCATGGTTTCTGTTCGTTGGTTACATGGACCCGCACGATCCCTACTTCGTGCACCCCTACGATGGCAGCGGCTACGCGCGAGCGGCGCATCAGCATCCCGACCCCTCGGAAGCGCCGGCCCTGCGCGCGCTGTACGATGGCGAGATCACCTACTGGGATGCCGAGTTCGGGAAGCTCCTCGACGCACTGCGGGAACGGGGCCTCTACGACGACCTCACCATCGTGGTGACGAGCGACCACGGCGAAGAGTTCGACGACCACGGGGGCTTTTGGCACGGCACGACTCTCTACGATGAGCAAGTGCACGTTCCGCTCTTCGTCAAGCTCCCTGGCGCGCGTCGCGGTGGGACGACCGTGCGTCATTGGGTGCAGAGCATCGACTTGATGCCGACGGTGCTCGGACTCCTCGAACTCGAGGTGCCCGACGGTGTCCAGGGTGGCGATGCATTCACCGGGACCGACGTGATCTACGCCGAAGAAAGCCACGAAGGGAACGTGCTCGAGTCGGTCCGCGAACTCCGCGGCACAGACGAGTACAAGCTGATCACCGCCAACCCAAAGAACCCGCGCGGGCTCGACCCCGTGGAACTCTATCGTGTGGATCTAGACCCGGGCGAGACCCGCAACCTGGCCGAGACTCAGGCTAGCGACGTCGTGGCCGCGACGAAAACGTTGGTCCGGCAGCGCGCCCTGGCCGAGGACGGCGCGGCGGTCGCCGATTCGGTCGCCCTCGACGAAGACGTCGCCGCACACCTCGAAGCCATCGGCTACATGGAGCGCTAGGGGCGACGGACCCTAGGCGTGCGCCGGTCGAGCGCCTGTTGCGCCACTTGGCTCCCGAAACGAGCGGTGCACCAAGTAGGCGAGGGCGGCCACCGATCCTGTGCAGAGGATTCCGATCGCGTACGGCCAGGCTGCGATTCCGCGCTCCTTGGCGTCGCCGAACATCCAGACCATGAATGCGGTCAGGGCAACACAAAGGTCGATGAAGATCTGAAGCGCCCATCCGCCCGCCATCGCCACGTCGACGAACCCGGTGAGGCCGTAGTCCACGACCACCGCCGCGGTGTACCCGGTGAACGCGATAAAGACGGCGATCAGGAAAAAGTTCTGCAATTTCATGGCTACCTCCTTGTTGCGAACCAGTTTGGGCTCGTTCGGCGCGTTCAGCCATGACCTCGGAGGTCATGGGATGCCTGAAAGAAGAAGGTAGACTCGCAGGCATGTCCTCTCTCAACGTGGCCCCGGCCGGGTTCGGGCCTCTCCTTCGCCAATGGCGCACCGCTCGGCGAATGAGCCAACAGCAGTTGGCCATCGAGTCCGAAGTCTCGACGAGACACATCTCCTACGTCGAGAACGGGAAGTCCTCACCGAGTCGGGAGATGGTGCTCATCCTCGCAAGTGCACTCGATCTCCCGCTTCGCGAACGCAACTCTCTTCTCTCGGCTGCTGGGTTCGCGCCGGTCTACCGCGAGAGCAACCTGGCCGCACCCGAGATGCAGCCGGTCCGTCGCGCGTTCGACGCGATGTTGGCGCATCACGAGCCGTATCCAGCGGTCGTTCTTTCGCGCACGTGGGACCTCTTGAACATGAACCAGGCGTTCGCACGATTGATGGCGCTCTTCTTCGATACCCCACCGATCGATCCGATCATCATGCAGAACGTGGTGCACTCCTTGTTCCATCCCGCCGGAGTCCGGCCTTATGTCGTCAACTGGGAAGAGGTCGCGGGAATCCTGCTCGATCGCTTGTACCGAGAGTCGATCGTAGAGCTCGAGACGAGCGAGATTCGAAAGCTGGTGGACGCTCTGCTCGCGTATCCGGGCGTGTCCACGAAGCTCCGC
>JBCCEK010000110.1:0-14584 GCA_039030295.1 Myxococcota bacterium
AAGCGCTTGAGCAGCGCCGTGGTCGATCCCTGGTCGACGACGACATCGTAGACACCTGTCGGCCGCGTTTCGTCGATCGGTATGACGGCCGTCAACGTCGTGTCGTCGACGAACGTGGTTGTCAGCGCTTCGGAGAAACCCCCGAGCTCGAGGGTGATCGTGGGTGTCGCCGCCGCGACGAACCCTGCACCCCTCACGACGATTGGGACGTCCGACTGCCTGCGACCTGCAGCCGGCGTGACCGAATCGACCGAGGGAGGTGCCGCGACGACCTCGACATCGATCGTGGCGCCGTCCATACCCTCCGTATTCGTCGCCACGATGTCGAACGAGTACATTCCGATGTCGCCCTCGACCGGCGCCGGCTTGCTTTCAGACGCGGATAGAAGGCCGGTCAGGGGATCGAACTCGAGGAAGTCGGGAACCGACCCGACGACGCTCAGGGTGGGCGCCGGATTGCCGGTGGCGCTGGCCGATGCTCCGGCAAACGATTGACCGACCTCGAGGGTGAACTCGGTCCCGGGAACCACGGTGAGCATCGGGCTCGCGGGCGGGAACACCGCCTCGACCGAGATCGTCGCGTCGCCGGACTCTCCGAGCACGTTGGTGGCACGGACCTCGTAGGCATAGACGAACTCCCCGGCGGCCTCGGATGCCGTGAATCGGACCTCTCCAGTGTCTGGATCGATCGTGATCGCGAGATCCGAAGGAACCGTCGAGCCGTCCACGATGCTCCAGGTCACCCCCGGGCTGGCGCTCTCCAGCGTGAGGTTCACGTCGTAGACGTACGCGTCCCCGACGAACATGGTCGCGGGCGGCGGTGCGGTCACGAGGTCGACGACGGGAACGGGCGGTCGAGGGTCGACGGTCACAGCGAACTCTTGCCGGTTGGGCGAACCAATGCCGTTGCTCGCCTCTACCGCCACCGTGTACACCCCCGGCGTGACGCCGACAGTACTCCACGATACGTCGACCTCCGAACCCTCTGGCGGGTTGGTGTCGATGGTCACGCCAGTCGCCGGCGTGCCCGTCGAAGGTGTCGGAACGCTCCACTCGATCGTCGGCGCGCCTGAGGCGGTCGCCGCGTACGTCCACACCTCGCCTTCGAACACCGAGCTTGGCGGCGACGATGTGATGACGGCAGGGCCTCCGCCCTCGTCGACCTCGACGCTGAACGATTGCTCGGCGAATGCGCCGCCGTCATCCTCGGTCGCGCGAATCGTGACGTCGTTCGTGCCAACCTGCGCACCCACGGGCGTCCATCGAACTTGCCCCGTGCTCTCATCGATCGTCAGACCTTCGGGCGCGGTCGTCGCGGACCATCGAACCGGTCCGTCGGCCACGACCTCAGGGTCGTAGGCGTACTCGGCACCCACGCTCGCTTCTTCGGGCGGCGTCGTCGTAAACACCGGTTCGCCGGCTTCTGAGATCTCCACGTCGAACGACTGGGTGTCGTTCCCAGCGAGATTCATCGCCATGAGGGAAACCGAGAAACTCCCCTCGGCATCCGGGGTCCAAGTCACCACCCCGGTCTCCGGATCGACGGTCATCCCGTCCGGACCACTGGTCATCGAGAACACGATCGGGGCGAGGCCGTCCGCGGTGACGGTGTACTCGTAGGCGACCCCGACGAAACCGCCGGTCGGTCCTTCGGAGGTGATCCGCGGCGCCTGGCTATTGGGGTTGGTACCCCCACCACACCCTGCCCACGCGATGGCGAACGCGGTGATCGCCGCCCAAGTCAGTCTAGATCGGTTCATCGTATCCCCTCTGGCGATTGCCCGAATTACTACACTAACATATTTTTATGTTTTTGTTGTGTCTTGCTCCTGAAATTGCTGGTGTTTGTATGTCCCGTTTCTGAGATGTCAGTCGCGACCGTACGCCAGATCAGCCAATACCTCGTCGATCGTGATCGGGCCGAGTGCGCGAACCCTCGAAGGCTCCTCCGGCTTGCGCGGTGGGCGCGCGGATTTCGACGTGTGGGCCCGAAAGAAGTGCGGATCAAGCCGCAATCTCGGGGCGCGGCGGTGGCGGGATCGTCTTGTGTTTCTCGTGTCCATCGATAACCTCCTTGGTGACCCAATCACCTTAGGAGCATTTTTGCAGTTGATACTTCCGCCGTTGACTGCGATAGTGCAGGTATGTTCAACTGGGACGACGTTCGGTACTTTTTGACCCTCCAACGCCAGTCGACGCTGGCAGCAGCGGGGGCTGCATTAAAGCTGGACCCAACCACGGTGGGTCGGCGGCTCGTCAAACTCGAGGAGGAGCTCGGCGCTCGCTTGTTCGATCGGACGCCCGCGGGTTACGTGCTCACCGAAGCGGGGCATCGGCTCTTGCCGCGCGCCGAACGAATCGAACGCGAAGCGCTCGGCGTCGAGCGCGACGTCGCCGGCGAAGATCAGAAACTCGAGGGTGTCGTGAAGCTCACCGCCACCGAGATGCTCACCACTCGGTTCATCGCTCCGCACCTTCGCCGATTCCGCGAACGGTATCCGGAGATCCAGCTGGACCTCAACTGCACCAACCTCGATGTGAACCTCGCACGACGAGAAGCGGACATCGCGCTTCGGCTTGCGCGGCCCACCCAAGAGGATTTGATCATCAAGCGCCTGTCCTTCATCCATCTCGGCCTCTACGCCTCCCGCGACTACGCGGATCGGTTTGGTCTGCCGAAAGACTCGCTGGCCGGCCACCAAATGGTGCTCTTCGCCACGAGACGCCCTTTCCGTCGCGAGAACGAATGGCTGGAGGCACGGATGGATGGGGCCCATGTGGCTCTTCGCTCGGACAGCGTGTCGTCGATGTACGCGGCCACTGCCGCAGGTGCCGGCATTGCGCTCCTCCCCTGCCTAGTCGCCGACCACGATCGACAGCTGGTGCGCGTCCCGATGGAAGGCGCACCCGAGCCGCGACAGATCTGGCAAGCCGTCCACAAGGACCTCAGGGACAGTGCGCGCATCCGAGCGGTGCTCGACTTCCTCGGCAAGGTACTGATCCCAGCCGCCGAACAGGTATCCGCGGCCTAGACCGAGCTCACGTACGACAGGATCGCGTCAGGCCTCGGAAAGAACCGTTGCGAGGAGCCGTTCGCCGTAGCTCTCGATGCGGGCGGGGCCCATCCCGTAGATGTCGGCCAGGGCCTCAGGGGTGGACGGCTTGTGGGCGGCGATTTCCAAGAGGGTGCGGTCGTGGCACACGACGTACGCTGGGACTCCCTTGTCCCGCGCCAGATCGAGTCGCGCCTCGCGCAACCTTTCGAACAGCGCCTCATCGACTCCCTCTGGTGGAGGGCGCCCGCTCTCGCGACGACGCGTACGCTTGACGCCGCGTGCATCGCCTGCCCCCGAGGGAGGCACGAGAACGCGCACCTCCTCTTCGCCCTTCATGGTGGCGACACCGCGGGACGTGAGGATCGGCACGGGGAACTCGGTGGGGGTCAGATCGACCAAACCGGCCGTCATCAGCCTGCGAAGGAGAATCAAGACCCAGGCCTTGGAGTAGCTCGAGAGCAACCCGTGGGTGCTCAACGTCGTGAGTCCCAGCCGACGAATCCGCTCGTTGTCGGTCCCGTGCAGCATCTCCGCGACGGCGGTGAGCCCCGCTCGCCGTTGGTTGCGGGCCACACCGGCGAGTGCCTTACGCACGACCAGGGCGTCGTCCTCGGAGACGCGGTGGTCGCCAACCGCACCGTCGGAATCGAGCCGTTCGCACACGTCGCAGTGGCCGCATCCGCCCAACGTTTCTCGTTCGTCCCCAAAGTACCGGAGGATGAAGTCGTGACGGCAGCTGCCTGCTTCGACGTAGCGCATGAGGTCGAGGAACAACCGCCACTGTTGCTGGACGTGGGCAGCGTCGGGAACCGACTCGGCATCACCCCCGTAACCGATGAGCCGACGCCGAAGACCAAAATCCGCGGAGCTGGTCAATAGGAGCCCGTGGGCCGGGAGTCCGTCCCGCCCGGCACGCCCGACTTCCTGGTAATACGCTTCGACCGAACCCGGCGCCTGCGCGTGCACGACGGCGCGAATGTCTGCCCGGTCGATGCCCATCCCGAAGGCGTTGGTTGCGACCACGACGTCGAGTGAACGGTCCGCGAAGCCCGCGTTGACACCCTCGCGAACCGATGGGCCCAGACCCGCGTGGTAAGCTGCCGTTCGCCAGCCGGCCGAGCGGATCACGTCGGCGAGCTTCTCGGTCATCCGCCGCGTGGCGGCGTACACGATCGCGCCTCCGTTGGCGGCGCCCGGCTTCCCCAAGGCCTCATCGAGGGCGCCGAGCATGAGTTTACGGCGTTGTGCGGCGTGGTCGGTTTCGCTCACGGCCAGGTGGAGGTTTGGCCGAGAAAACCCTCTGAGGATGACCGATGTATCATTGTCGGCGAGACCCAGGCGTTCTTGGATCTCGGCGCGGACGATGGGCGTGGCGGTGGCCGTGCACGCCAGTACGCGAGCGGGACGGAGCCGCTCGAGGACCTCGCCGAGCTGAAGGTACGAGGGTCGAAAGTCGTGACCCCACTGGGAGATGCAGTGGGCCTCGTCGATCGCGACCAGCGGAGGGCGTAAGCGCCGAAGCATGTCGATGACGTGATTCGACCCGAGGCGTTCGGGTGCGACGTACACGAGTTCATAGGCACCTTTCGCGATCGCCGCCTCACGCCGCCGTCGTTCGTCGACATCGAGGGTTGACGCTAGGTAGGTGGCGGCAATGCCGCGTGCCTCGAGCGCGCGCACCTGATCCTCCATGAGCGCGATGAGCGGAGAGACGACCACCGATGTGCCGGCGAGGACCGATGCGGGAAGCTGATAGCACAACGACTTACCCCCTCCGGTCGGCGCGATGACGACCACCTTCCCGGGGCCTTCGACGAGCGCTTCGATCGCCTCGCGCTGCCATGGGTGAAAGGTGGAAAGCCCGAACCGCTCGCGCAGCGCCGAATCGATGTCGCTCATCCCCGAGCTGCACAGTAGTGCTTGGGCGGCCTGCATGCCATCGTTATCGACCGAAACCGTCGACTGTTGTGCGGCCCAGCCGCTCGACAGTGGCGGAGCACGTTCGCGGACCCTATACGACTGGAATGAGTCTTTCGATCCGGGTCGTGTCTGACATCGTGTGCCCATGGTGTTTCGTGGGACACCGCCGGCTCGACGAGGCCCTCAGACAACTGCAGGACGTTCAAGTGGACGTCGATTGGCGCCCGTATCAACTCAACCCACATGTGCCCCGTGAGGGCGTTCCCTTCCGCGAGCACTACGAACGAAAGTTCGGGCGGAGCGTCGACGCGTTCCGGGCGCGAATGGAGGACGCCGGGCACTCCGCGGGGATCTCATTTCGCTTCGACCGGGTCGAGCGCGTCCCCAACACACTCGCTGCACACACCGTCATCGGTTGGGCCCCGCCCGGTGTAGTCCGGAGCGCAGTCGTCGAGCGTTTCTTCGAAGGCTATTTCCTCGAGGGTCGTGACATGGGCGACCCTGCGGTCCTCGCCGAGCTCGCAGCCGAGGCGGGCCTTGTCGACGATGACGTCGCCGAACGCCTCCTGAGAGACGACGACCGAGAGCGCGTCGCACGCGAGGCCGACGCGAACAGGCGCAGCGGCATCACCGGCGTTCCGTTCTTCATGGTCGGTGAACGCTATCCCGTAGTCGGCGCGCAGTCGGCCGACACCATGGTGAAAGTGATCGAGCGCGTGCTGCAGAGACAGGCCCAGCAAGCGAGTGAACAGGAAGGCGCCCAAGAGGCGTCGACATGAACGCCCTCGAGGCCTGAGCTTCGCTCGGGCCTAGAGTGACGCCACGAAGCGTCGTACCGAGTCGGCAACTTCGGGTGCCCGTTCCATGCCCACCATGTGCCCCGACCCCTCGAACATTGTGAGATCGCTCGATGGGATCTTCGTATGGAGGTATTCGGCGTACTTCGGGGGCGTGAGCGCGTCGGCCGTCCCGCCGATGACCAAGGTCGGCACCGACAGTCGTTCGACATCGGCCATGCGGTCGAAACCGTCGGCGGCTTTCCAGTCCGCGAGGCCCGTCGACGAAGGGGTCAGCGCCAGGTTCCGCCCGAGTTCGTCAGCAAGGGCCGAGTCTGCGTTGTCGGCAAGCAGTCCGGGCGATGGACCGGCGGGCTCGTCCGCGGCAGCGAGGCCCTCGAAGAGAGCGAGGATTGCCGGATGAACGCGAAGTCGCGCCCCGGTGGCCATCAGCACCACACCCTTGAGGTGTCGGCTCGCGTGCTCGAGGGCAAGCTCGATCGCGAGCGCGCCGCCCAGCGAGTGCCCGACCCAGACGTAGTCTCCCTCGACCTCAGTCTCGACGAAACTCGCGCAAAACGACGCCATCTCTCCAACGCTGCGGAGCGGTGGCCCTTCGCTCCCAAGGCGCCCCGGACGATCAAACGCGACGCACGACGAGCCATCCAGCGAATCGATCAGCCGATCCCACGCGTGCCGACAGTCGGCGGCACCATGGAGGAAGACCAGGGTCGGCCCCCGCCCCTCTTGGCGACGAGAGCTGACCGCGCGCCCCTGCACGCGTGTGGTCTCTACCATGGTGGCCGTGGGCTCGCGCTAACGAGTGCGATGACTTGAAACCGAAAGTACCGGCTTCGGTCGTAGGTGCCGGTGTAGCGGAGCGCCAGCTCATCGTAGGAGACCGTCTGCAAGAAGCGATACCCGCAGTCGCTCATCAGCGGCGTCGCGTCGTTGATTCCGAAGCGCATCGGCTCGCCCAGTTCCTCGACGATCCCTTTCATCGCTCTGTCTTCGTCGCGAAGTCGATCGTTGGAGCCTACGAGGTTTTCGTTCAAATAGTCGAAAATCACACAGGATTCGGGGTCGAACTCGGATGAGAGCCGTGTGAGCGTCGAGCGTGCAGCGTCTTCGGGGAGGTAGTACACCACCCCCTCCCACACGAAGCAGGTGCGCCTGGCGCGATCGAGACCGGCATCCGCCAGCTGTGCCACGAAGTCGTCTTGCTCGAAGTCGCAGGGCACCAAGGTCGCCGTCTCTTCCGGGTACCCCTCGAGGCGCCCGAGTCGAGCGACTTTGTCCGCCTGGCTCGCCGGGTGGTCGACCTCGAAGAACCGCACCCCGTTGCGACGGAGGCGAGCGGCCCGTGTGTCGAGGCCTGCTCCAAGGAGGACAACCTGGTCGACGCCGCCGTCTAGCGCGGCAAGCACACAGTCATCGATGTACCGGGTTCGAAGCGCCACCCACAGTCCCATGGCGGGCCAGTGCGCGTCCCATCGGCGGCAGAGGGCTTCGCCTTGGTCCCCGGCCAAACGCGCAGCCCAAGGATCGTGGCACAACCGGTCGTCACCGTCGCTCGCACGAGCACGATAGCCGGCGATGAGCACCGCGGTCTGGCTGGCCGCCTTGTCGCCGGACACGCCTAGTGTCCGTGCTCGCGATCAATCCCGGGATGGCTGGGGTCGCCGGGCTCATGCCGCGGATTCGCCGTGAGGTACGTGCCGTCTTTCCCAGGGATCGAAAGAAGCGTCTCTTTGTCGTAGAGAAAATGATCGCGCGCCGTCGACGGGGGCATGTGCATCCCGGTGTCCATTCGAATCGCGTCGCACGGACACGCCTCGACGCAGTAGCCGCAGAAGATGCAACGGAGCTCGTCGATGACGAACACCTCGGGAAACCGCTCGTAGCCGTAGCGGGGGTCGCCGGGCTCGTACTCGGCGGGCTCGATGTGAATGCACTGCGCAGGACACGCCGTGCTACAGCAAAGGCAAGCCACGCATCGTGGCGAGCCGTCGGTGCGTTGGGTCAGCCGGTGGACCCCGCGGAATCGCTCCGGGTAGTCTCGCTTCTCCTCGGGATATTTGACGGTGTCGATGTCGTTCTTGTCGGCCGGCTTGAGCGTGTTCTTGAAGAAGCGCTTCATCGCGAAGCCGAGGCCTTTGGCCGCCTCGGGCAAGTAGACCTGTTCAGCGACGGTGCGGCCAGGTTTCTTGATGACTTTGACAGTGACGGTCATGGGTCCCTCAGAAAATGCGATCGAGAAGGTCGACGTACTTTTGGAGGCCTCCCGACAGGATGAGAGCACCCATCAGCAGGATGTTGATCAGCGAAAGAGGCAGAAGCCCCTTCCAGCAGAGCTTCATCAACTGGTCGTACCGGAAGCGTGGCATCGTCCAGCGGATCATAAGCTGGAACCAGATGAAGACGATGATCTTGAGGAGGAAGAACAGCACCTGAATCAGGATGACCATCCAGTGCTGGAGCTGGAGGGAGAGGCCAAAGATATGGAAGCCATCCCGCTCGAGAAACGGCACGTCCCAAGCGCCGAAAAACAGGATCGACGCAATGGCTCCGAGAGACACGACCTCGACGAACTCGCCCATGAAGAACATGCCGAACTTCATCCCCGAGTACTCGGTCAGGTACCCACCGACGAGCTCGCTCTCCCCCTCGGGAAGGTCAAACGGCACGCGTTTCGTTTCTGCGATCGCCGCCGTGAAGAACATCACGAAGCTGAGCGCCAAGAGCGGGTTGAAGATCCCCCAACTATGGATGTGCTGCCACTCGGCCATGTCTTCGAGGCGGAGCGACCTGTACACCATGAACGCCGGCACCAGAGTCAGGCCGAGGACGACCTCGTAGCTGACCATCTGGCTCGCCGCGCGAATGCCGCCAAGCAGTGAGAACTTGTTGTCCGAGGCGTAACCCGAGATGGCGGCGCCGATGATCCCGGTGCTGGCGATGGCAAAGATGAATAGGATGCCAACGTTGAGGCTCGCCACCTGCATGGGGATAGCGGCCCCGGAGATCTCACCAGTTCGTGGAAGCACCTGGTTCCAGTGGTCGAGGTGGAGCGTGCTGGCGAAGGGGATCACGGCGAACGCGGCGATCGCCGGAATGAGCGCGATGATGGGACCCGCGGCGAAAAGGAACTTGTCGGATTTCGGCGGCACGAAGTCTTCTTTGAAGATGAACTTCACGGCGTCCGCGAGCGGGTGCAAAAGCCCGAGGAGCATGATCTTTCCATCGTTCCGAACGATCATGCTGTGCACGCCGTACCCGATCCGAAGGAGCAAGGCGGCGGCACCGAAACCGATGAAGGTCCAGGTGAGCGTCGCGGTGGAGACGGGCAAAGGGTTGGTTCCGACGACAGCCACGTAAGTGAGCCCCACCAAGAACACCACGGCGATCACCCCAGTGAGAGCAAACCCGCGCCACATCGGGAGCCGCGCTTTGTCGATCAACGCCACGGCCGATGGCGGAAGGACGATCGCGGCACGACTCGGGCCCAGGCGGTCTTGGATCATGGCGCTTTGCCGGCGCTCCGCCCAAATCAGCACGGGCGCAAAGACCCCGACGGTCACGATGAGCACGAAGACGATCTTGAGGATCGACGATAAGACCAAGACTTGCGTGCTCACTGGGCCGCCTCCACCTGGTTCGACAGCGCCTCCCGAAGCGCGGCGACGCTATCGAAACCGAGGTCGTGACCCATCGCTTTGCCGATCGCGGCGATCGCTTTCCACGCCGGCTCCACCCCGAGCGGGGCGTCGAGAACCGGGGTGAAGCTCTGGGCGATCCCCTGGCGGTTCACGAAACTGCCTTCGAGCTCGAAGATATCGGCGACGGGAATCGTGAGGGCTGCCACCGCTGGGAGCGCCCCCACGTGACTCGTCAGGGAGACGACGCTTTCCAGGCTGACCAGCGGGGTGAGTTCCTCGAGCCGTTCGGTTGTCGCCCATCCAAGCGCCAACACACCTTGAACGGTGCCGGTCTGGACGTCCGCGACGAGCTCGGCGGTCGACTTGAGCGCCTCGGACCCGGAAGCGGCCAGAGCGCCCGCGCGGTTGGGATTGTTGTCATCACTGCGAAGGATGTCGTCGCCGTCCCAGCCTCCGAGCGCGGCGAGATACACGTGCCCCGCGCCGAGCGCGGTCGCGAGCTTGGCCAGGGCGAGGTTGTCCTCGGTGGTGTGTTGGCCGCTCAGGACGATGCCAAGCTTCGAGGCCTCGACGTTCGAGAGTAGCTCGGCGGCCGAGGTGATCGCTTCGGCGTCCCCAATCGGTGCTCGCTCGGCGCCTCGTCCTCGCGTTGGTGCTTCCAACCGATCCTGATCATGGCGCGTGTAGGTCATCATGCCGTCGTCGCACATCCAGAACTGGTTGACCTCCGCGTTGTCCCGCGGACGCAGCCGGTAGACCTTGCCGTAGCGCGGGTCGTAGTCGACGTGCGTATTGCAGCCTGTCGCGCAACCCGTACACACCCCCGTCCCGGACTTGAGGAACCAGACGCGGGCTTTGAACCGAAAGTCCGAGCTGGTGAGCGCCCCCACGGGGCACACGTGTTCGGTCATGAGCGTGTACTTGTGGTCGAGCTCGCGTCCGGGTGCCAAGACGATCTCGTTTCGGTTGCCACGCTCGCGCATGTCGAGCACGTGGTCTTTGGCGACCTCGTCACTGACACGAATGCAGCGCGTGCACATGATGCAACGCTCGGCGTCGTAGACGATGGTCGGCCCGAACCGGACGCCTTTGGGCTTGTGGACGGGTTCGGTCAGCTTGCGCTTCAGCGTGCCCTGGTGCTCGTAGTAGTAGTCTTGGAGCTTGCACTCGCCTGCTTGGTCGCAGATCGGACAGTCGACCGGGTGATTCAACAGCAGGAACTCTTGCACCGAAGACTGCGCCGCTTTGACTTCCTCGTTGGTCGAAGACACTTCCATGTCTTCGGCGGCGGCGAGTTGGCACGCTGGCTGAAGCTTGGGCTTCGTCGAGGGCACATACTCGCCCTTGGACTCGTCGAACTCGAGCTGGGGCATCGCCATCTGTCGGCCGCTCGTCACGTGGACGAGACACATCCGACAGTTGGCGGCGATCGACAGACCCGGGTGCCAACAATAGTGGGGGATCTCGATGCCCGCCCGCCAAGCGGCTTGAATCACCGTCTCGCCGGCTTCGAAGGATATCTCGCGTCCGTCAAGCTTGAACTTGGGCATTACCGATCACACTCGCCGCCGATCATGTTGATCGAGCCAAAAGTCGGAATGATGTCCGCGATCATGTCTCCCATGAGCATCTCACGGCATGCCGACAGGTTGTACCAACACGGCGGCCTCACACGCACACGGTACGGTGTCCCGCTGCCGTCGGAAACGATGTAGAAGCCGAGCTCGCCATTGCCGCCTTCGGTGAAGCTGTAGACCTCGCCTTTGGGGGTTCGTAGCCCCTCCATGACGAGCTTGAAGTGGGCGATGGTGGCCTCGATGGTGGTGTAGACGTCGTCTTTTTCGGGAAAGACGATGCGGGGGTCGTCTACGTTGACCGGCCCGTCTTTCGGCATCTGCTCCATCGCCTGCTCGATGATCCGGACCGACTGCCGAATCTCTTCGAAGCGCACCATGAAACGGTCCCAGTTGTCGCCGTCCTGACCGATCGGGACCTCGAAGTCGAAGCGATCGTAAACCATGTACGGGTGGTCTTTGCGAACGTCGTAGGCGACGCCGGAGCCTCGCGCGACCGGCCCTGTGCAGCCATACGCAAGTGCGTTCTCTTTGGTGAGGACGCCGACGCCCTGCATCCGATCGAGGAAGATCCGATTGCGGATGAGCATGATCTCAGCTTCTTTGACGACGCGATGCACCTCGGGGAGGAGCGCTTTGAGGTCGTCTTCGAGGGTGTCGGTCGGCGGCGCCGCCATGCCACCGATGCGACCGAAGCTGTGGGTCATTCGAGCGCCGGTTTCTTTTTCGAGGAGGTCCCAAATCCAATCGCGGACCTTGAGGAGCCACAAGAACGGGGTGAACGCGCCGAGCTCCATGGCGGACGCCCCGTTGCACGTGAAATGATCGGCGATGCGAGACAACTCTCCGAGGATCACTCGGTAGTACTGACAGCGCTCGGGGACCTCGATCTCGAGTAGTTTCTCGACGGCAAGCGACCACCCTACGTTGTTGAGCATCGGAGACACGTAGTTGAGTCGGTCGGCGTATGGGAAAACCTGCGACCACGTCCCCCGTTCGCACGACTTCTCGAAGCCACGGTGCAAGTACCCGGGCTGGAGGTCGAGGTTCAGGATCTTCTCGCCATCGAGGTCGAGCACCATCCGAACGGTCCCGTGCATCGCAGGATGCGAGGGTCCCATGTTGAGCCGCATGGGCTCCGTTGGTAGCTCTAGCGCGGCCTCGTCGTCGAGCAGCTCATCAGCCGGTTCCATTTAGTCTCCCGTGCCTTCCTCGGCACCCTCGGCAGGCGCGCTGTCCGCCGCGGCCTTCTTCGCTGCGAGCCGCGCTTGCAATTGCTGCGCGGCTTCGGAGTCACTCAAGGTGCGCCGCTGACCTTGCTGCAACCCAATGGCGGGCGACACCTGCGCGTCGCGCCCAGAGAGCCGGGCCTCCCAGTCGATGCGGGCAAACGGCTGCCCTTCCTCGATGCCGAACGGCGGCAACTTGTCGATCTCGTCGG
Organism: Myxococcota bacterium; assembly: GCA_039030295.1. Lineage (GTDB taxonomy): Bacteria > Myxococcota_A > Polyangia > Polyangiales > Houyiibacteriaceae > SG8-38. Next base: position 12,427 of record JBCCEK010000110.1, read on the forward strand.
TGTCGCGATACGGCACGAGCGGCTGCGCGCGGTCGATGGGATAGTCCTTGCGAAGTGGATGCCCGACGAACTCGTCGTAGAGCAGGATCCGGCGAAGGTCCGGGTGACCCGAGAACGCGATCCCGAACATGTCCCAGGCCTCACGTTCGGCCCAGTTCGCCGCCGGCCAGACAGCCGTGAGGGTCCCCAGCTCCTTGCCCTCCGAGAGCCGAGTGCGAATCCGGATCCGGGCGCCGCTCGAAGACGAACGCACCATCAGGATCACGTCGAACCTTGCGTCTCCGCGCTCCGGATGATCGATCGCCGTGAGGTCGGTGAAGTGGTCCATCGCAAGGCTCGCGTCCTCTTTGAGGAACGTCGCAACCTCGAACCAGTCGCCATCGGCGATCACGAGCTCGTGGTCGCCGAATGCGTCGCTCGACTCGAGGACACGTTCACCAAACTGCTCCTGAAGCCGGTCGACGACCGATTGGCTCATGGGCCTTCCCCTCCGGTGCGTCCGGGGGCATTCTCGGGAACTAGCTTCGGGGGAACGATGACGGGCTCGCGGTCGTTCTTCTGGATCTTCTCCTGGAGCAGCATCAGCCCGTCGAGCACAGCCTCGGGACGCGGCGGGCAACCAGGAATGTACACGTCGACCGGGATGACTTTGTCGACGCCAGGAATGGTGGTGTAGTTGTCGTAGAAGCCGCCGCACGATGCGCACGTGCCGAATGCCACCACCCATTTGGGGTCGGCCATCTGGCTCCAAATCCTCCGAACGACCGGCCCTTGCCGCTGGCTAATCGTCCCGACGACCCAGAGCACGTCGGATTGTCGCGGGCTAAACCGAGGCGCCTCAGCGCCGAAGCGAGCGATGTCGTACCTTGGACCTGCGGTGGCCATGAACTCCATGCCGCAGCACGCGGTCACAAAAGGGTACTGAAAGAGCGACCATTTTCGGGCCCATTGCAAGAGGTCGCTGAAGCGTGTGGTCACCGCCACATCTTCGCCGCCGCCAAGTACCTTCAGCTCTCCCATTCGAGCGCTCCTTTTCTCCACGCATAGGCGAGGGTCACCCCCAGCACGACGAGGAACAAGACCATCTCGACGAAGCCGAACCAACCGAGGCTCTCGAAGAGACTTGCCCACGGGTAGAGAAACACGGCCTCGATGTCGAACACCACGAAGAGGATCGCGGTGAGGTAGAACTTGATGCTGAGACGGATGTGCCGCGCGCCGGTGGTCTCCGAACCAGCTTCGTACGGAATCGCCTTTTCGGCGGTCATGTTCTTGGGCCCCAAGGCGGTGGTCAACCCATAGACCGCGAACGCCACGGTCGCGGCGATGCCGAGCATCAAGAACATCGGTAGATAGACCGAGAACATGTTGGGATCAGCTCCAAATTCCCGCCGCGCCGGCGGGGCTAGTGGGTGCTTAGTATCAGCCTAAGGGGGTGTCAATGAATGTCGCGGCGCCGACGACTTCGACGCACAGCAAGACCGAAGACCCAGGCGCAGACCACGACCCAAGAGCTCCAATCCGCTCGGCCAAGGCGACCCACGGCGCAGCCAGTCGTGTCTTCGACAACAGGGCGGCTCGGACCGGATGAGGGAGCTGGATCCGGATCGGCTTCCGTTTCGGGCGAGCTACCTTGTCCCCCCGGATCGACCTCGATGGGCTCGCGCAGCTTGAGCGCCGGATCTCCCAGCAACGCGTAGACCCGATGAAGCTCGATCGGCGCATCTTCTGCGGCTTCGTGCGCGATCAGAATTGCGTCCCCGAGGGTTTCGGCGTTCGACTGGAACGCGGCCCCGACGAGGGCGCCGCGCAACGCGTCTGTGTTTGGGTGATTCGACCAGCCTGTGGCGCTGTACACCCCGGCCACTTGTCCTCGTGCCACGAGGTCCTGCCCAATGCCGCGAAGCCCCGGAATGTCGAATCGGGCGATGTTGCAGGTGAAGCCAAGAAGCATGGGCGTGCTTGGACCCTCGAGGTCTTCGAGGTCGGCTTGCGTCAAGAGGCCCGCGTTCGACAAGCGGTCGAGACCTCCATGGCCGACGAACGTCACCCAGCCGAGCGGTTCTGCCCATCGCTCGAACAACGCGACGCGGGCTTCTTCGAGTTCCATGCCGTCCAGATCGATCGCGGTCGTGCGGTCGGTCGGGAGCACGCTCCT
>JBCCEK010000111.1:0-14552 GCA_039030295.1 Myxococcota bacterium
GTTCTCTCCGGCGACGTTGCGGCGGGCTTTCCGGGTGGTGTGCACCGACTATGTTTCCACCGTGCTGCTGCCGAGGGTGGAGGAGATCCTGGCGGACGAGGCGCCCGGCGTGGACATGTACGTCTGCCCGGTGTTGCCGGAAATGATGACTCAGCTGCGCACCGGGGCGGTGGACGTGTCAATCGGGGTGTTCACGTCGGTGCCGCCGGAGATGCACATGCGGACGCTGTTCGGGGACCGGTACGTGACGGTCGCGAGCTCATCGCACCCGCGCGTGCGCGGCCCCGAGCTTACCCTGGAGGAGTACCTTGCGGAGCAGCACGTGCTCGTGGCGCCGGGAGGCACGCCGCGCGGCCCGATTGACGCCTTGCTGGCGACTCTCCGCTTGGAGCGTCGAGTCGCCCGCACGCGCCCGAACTTCCTCACGGCACTCTGGCTCGTGGCCGACAGTGACGCGCTGCTGACGGTCTCTCGGCGAATCGTAGCCGCGACCGAGTCGCGCTTCGCCGTGACGATGCTGCCGACACCGCTGCCGGTGACTGACTACGACTTGTCGATGCTCTGGCACCCCCGAGTGCATGATATGGCGGAGGACGCGTGGTTTCGAGAGGTGTTGCTCCGGGCTGCAAGGGCGCTGTAATGGAGGATCGCACCGAGGCTGGCGGGACGACGGCCAATCGCCCCAGGAGTAGGGCCAGACTCGTTCGATCCTTCTCGTCGATCTTCCCTGGCGGTAGGCGACAACGCCGAGCCTCACGGCCTGAGGTTTCTGCCATTGAGCCGCTCGTCCTCCGAGTCCAAGCCGTGGACACGAAACACGGAGCCGGTCCCAGAGTACTCCCACACAATCTCTCCGGAGGGAGTCATCTCCAAGAATCGGCCGTTTCTGCCCTCGCAAATGAGCGTGTTGCCGCTCGGTAGCCGCTGAGCGCTCGACATGACCGGGGAGAACAAACCTGGCGGCGCCGCCTCCCATAGCGGCGCCGGCGGGCCGAATCTGTCGTAGTCTCCCTGATCGGTCAGCGGCGGGATCAACTCGATGATGCTGGAGTACTGGCGTGCCCTGCCGTTGTTGAACAGAAGGATGTTGTCGGCGCCCGGAAGGCCTGGCTCAATCCATTCGGCGTCGTGTTGACCAAACAGTTGTTGACGGTCCCCGTCGCCAAAGCCCATCAAGACCGGGTTGCCCCAGCGGTAGAGCAGATCGCCGCCGCGGCCATAGAGCCCCCCCTCGTGCGTCGCTGCTTCGGCCGGTGTCGTACTGTGGTCGATCACCCAGATTTCGTGCAGCCGGGGCACGCTGAGCAGAATCTGATCAAGCTCGGGGTGGTAGTCGATCGAATTGATGTGTGTCCAATCGCCCTCGTGGCCACCCGGCTGATTGATATCCACGAGCTCCGGATGGTCAGCGACGATACCGTAGTTGGCCTTGGTTGCGTCGAACTCCTGGATCAAATGGTCCCAAAGATGCCACTCCCAGACAACGGAGTCTGTCGTCGGGTCGTACTCGAAGACCGCGTCCGGCCACAACGGGCCTTGGACCGCGGCGGGGTCGCCACCAGCGTCGATGACTTCTTCATACGACTTGAGTTCCCAGGCCACTACGAGGACATGGCCGTCGGGCAGGGGCTCGATGTCATGGTGCGCATGGAAGTCGTCGTCCGCTAGTGCCCAGCTCCACACGACGTTTCCCTCCCAGTCGAGCTCTTCGACGACTCCGCCGATGCCGCCTCCGAAGAAGGTCTCCGATGATAGGTATCCTGCCCGAACGACGTGCCCGCCATCTATCAGATAGGCCGACATCCCCGGAAGCGTGCCCGTATTCCACCGGTGCAACACCTGTCCCTCGGTATCGATGATGAAGAGTTCTTCCTCCTCGACCGGACCGAAGAACAAGAGATCGATCGTGCTGCCGGCGGCCCCCCCCGCGAAGCCGCTGGTGCCGCCGTCACCGCCCTCCCCAGCAGCGCCGCTATCGCCCCCGGCTCCGCCGTCGGAGGCTCCCGCTCCACCGCTGCCCGAGCCGCCCGCTCCCGCGTTTCCCGCGACTGCCCCGGATCCGCCCGCGTTTCGGACTTCGCCCTCGCCGCAGCCGAGTGCCAATATGGCCGAAACTACGATAGCCAAGCCTGCGGCTTTCGCGGCGGCGAACCCCGTGATCCGGTCGGTATATCGGGAGAGGTCGCTGCGGCTGGAGTCAGTCATCCGAACTCTAGAACGTGACAAATTGGATCTCGTCGATGTACCAGCCAAGGCCCGAGGTACCCTCGCGGTTCATGGTGAAGCCGAGACGCACCGTCTCGCTCGCGTACTCGTTCAGAAACACCGTCCTCAACTCCCAGCCCCCGGACGTACCAAAGACCGAACTCCCCACCTGGGTCCAAGGACCAAAGGTACCGTCTAACTGACGAACCGAGATCTGCACCTCCGCGGTGGTGGGCCTGGGGTAGGTGCCAAAGGAGAACCAGTTCTGAAACTGCAACCGCAGCTCTCCGCCAGGCGCCACGGACGGCAACGTGGTGGTCGCGCTGACAAGCCTAGAGATCTGTCCTCTTGGGAAAGCGTCGCCCAGTACCGTGGCCGCGCACGACGACCCGGCGACGCAGCCGTCAGGTCCCAACGTGTCGGGCGGGACCTCGCCGATCTCCCAGACACCGTTGGTGGCCGACCAATCGACCCAGCCGTCCTCGAAGCCGGCCGTGAACTCAGGCACCTTGGCGAGGATCTCGATGTTGTCGATGTACCAGCCCGCACCGGAACTTCCCTCTCGATTGATGAAGAAGCCGATGCGCACTGTCTCTCCTGCATAGTTTGTGAGTTCCACGTGCTTGTTGCTCCAGACCGCGGAGTTGCCGGAAACGGCGCTCCCGACATTCACCCAGGCGCCGAAAGTGCCGTCTGGTTGGCGCGCCGAGACTTGCACCTGTGCGGTCGTGGATCCGTTGTAGCTGCCGAACCTAAACCAGTTCCAGAACCGCAAGTGAAGCTCTTCGTCCGTATCGAGGGCCGGCAACGCGGTCGTTGCACTGACTAGCCGAGAGGTTCGACCTCTTGGGTAGTCCCCGTCCAGCACGGTAGCGGCGCACCCGGACCCATCGAAACAGCTCTCTGGTCCGGCAGTCGCCTCGCCCACCTCCCACACGCCAGTGCTCGCCGACCAGTCGACCCACCCGTCCTCGAAATCCGTCGTGAACTGGGGTGCCTTGGCAAGGATCTCGACGTTGTCGATGTACCAGCCTGGACCGGAGCTCCCTTCCCGATTAATGAGAAAGCCGATGCGAACAGTCTCGCCTGCGTAGTCCGTCAGCTCTACGTCCTTGATGCTCCAGACCGCTGACCGACCCGCGACGGCACTTCCAACTTTCACCCAGGGGCCGTCGGTGCCGTCCGGTTGGCGGACCGCGATCTGTACTTCGGCGGTCGTGGATCCGTTGTAACTCCCGAAGGAGAACCAGTTCCAGAATCTCAGATGCAGCTCTTCGCCATCGAAGGCGCAAGGAAGATTGATGATCCCGCTAGTGAGGCGCGAGACCCTGCCCCTAGGGTAATTCCCGTCCAATACGGTGGCCGCGCAACCGGATCCCTCGAAGCAGCCTTCCGGCCCCGATGTAGCCTCGCCAATTTCCCACACACCGTTAGAAGCAAACCACGGCCCCAAGGACTCGAAGTCCTCGGAGTAAGTCTCGCCGCAGTTGTTTTGGCCCATGCACATCTGGTTGCTACAGATTTGACCCTCCGCGCAGTCGCTGTCGGAGCGACATTCAACGCACGCGTTGGACTCGCACACACCCTGTGGACAGTCGGCGTCAACGTTGCAGTCGACGCAGTTTCCCGCGGCGTCACAAACTCCCGGGAGACCCGGCTGAATGTCGCAAGGCGCGCCAAGGTTTGGACTGTACATGCACATGCCGTCCGGGCACGTGTCGATGGTGCATACCTCGTCGTCGTTGCAGTTCCCGTCAGTCGTGCACTGCACCGCTGGGACACAGACCCCACTCGCACACATCCCTGGGCCGCCCACGTAGTCGCACGCGGTGCCGTCCATGATGCTGACCAGACCGCACTGGTTGCCGTCGCACGACGCGGTGTTGCAATCGTTGGCGACGTCGTCGTCGCACTGACTTGGGTCGTTGCACGCGACACACTCGCCGCTGCCGTTGCACACGAAGCCATCGCCGCAGGGGGTATCTAGCGGTTCACCGTCACCGTCCGTGCATACGCCCGAGTCTCTGTCGCACGCCCCGTCCTGCACGCAGTCGTTCTCCGACGGGCACTCGACGCCCTCGCAGAGATCGACGCACTGACCGGCCGAACATCGGCCCACTCCGCCCTCGCATTCCGTGCCGTCGGAGACGTTCGACACGTCGCAATTGCTCGTCTCCATGTCGCATTGCCCGGTGGTGCACTCGTTTCCGGTGTCCTCGCATGCCAGCGGATCGCAGGGAGGCGGTGGCGGTGGCATTTCGCGTTCGATGGTGAATGTGCCGATATCCAAGCAGCGCGAATCGCCAGGCGTCGGGGGGAGGGTGGTGTCCTCTCCCGTTGAGTCTTCCTCACGCGCTTCGCCACCACCGGCTGCGTGGACGACCGAGACCAGCACTCGCGAGTCCTTCCGCACGGCTACGTAGAAGCGTCCGTCGTCCCCCGTGGTGGCTACGGAGCTGCCGCGGTAGTCGACGCCGGTGGTATTGATTGCCGCGCCTGGAACGGGATCGCCGGCCTGGTCGATCGCGATGCCGGTCATGCATGTCGCGGTGGCGCGCACATCGGCGTTCCATGCGGACAAGTGTTCGACCTCGCCGACGTAGGTGTCGTTGGTCCGGTTGAGGGTCAACGTGCCCTCCTCAACCCATCGACCGGTTTCTTCGTCGAGGCTCCACAGCGGCATCGAGTCGGGGAGATCGCCGCCCGTTGCGTCGGTTGGCGCGGGAATTCGAATTTCAAGCGTCTCACCCTCGGCGACATCGAGCTCGTTCGCGCCCTGCATGATCGTCACATCGACCATGCCAAACGACTCGAGGAGATCAACGCCGTCATCGAAGCTCGCGGTGAGTGCTTGGATCTCATCTCCATCTGACGGGTCGACAGGTGTGACGTAGACATCGACCATGCCGGTCGCGGACGTTTGCTTCGAGCTGCTCAAGTCCCCGGGCTCGATCGTCACGGCGGCGTTGCGCGCGCCCTCGATAGTACCTCCCGCGTCCGCCATCAGTTGCTGCGCCGCGGCCCGGTGTTTCAGAATAACGTGAGCCGCTGTCGGCGAGCCGTCCACGATCGTGACACGACGAACGGTTGGTAGGTATCCGTTGGCTTGAAACTTCGCAATCGCGTCACCGGTTACGTTGGTCGCGATCACGAACGCGCCGTTGTTGTTAGTTGTCGCGCGACCGCCAGCGACCTCGATCGTTGCGCGTTCGATCGGACGGCCACTCCCATCCTGCACGGTGCCAAAGAGCCCCGTCCCAAGGACGTTGTTCGGAACCCCGCCCGTTCCTCCGGTTCCGCCTGTTCCAACGCCGCCCGTTCCCCCGGGGACACCCTCATTGCTTCCGGAGCAACCTGCGAATAGCCCAATGACCGTTAGCGTCGCGAAGCCGAGTTGACGGGGGAGGGACCAGGGGCGAGCAGAGAACATCAGGGCCTCCTTATGGAAGGGGGACGATAATACTGACGTTCCGGTCTTGTTTTCAAGGCTTGTCTAGGACGTTCGAGAAACTATTTCATTCCAACGGCTTCCGAGATGCGACCGCTGCTTCGCGCGCCGGCGAGTACCCCGTGCTGCGACTCCGATGGCTTCGGAGATGTGACCGCCGCTTCCCGCCCCGGGAACAAGAGGAAGCGCCGCCAGGGTCAGCCGCGAAGCATTGCCCGGCGGCGCTTGCCGTGCCTGCATTGGGCGGACGTGACTTGTCGGCGCCCGTATTGGTTCTTCTACTCCGAAGTCGTCCCAGCGGGCGGTGTTGTTGTGTCCCGCGCGCGCTCAACGCAGACCGTGTAGTAGAACTTGCTCCGAGAGGTACTCGTGTACTCCGACACGTAAGCGAGACGCCAGCCCTCCTTCGAGAGCTTGTCCATGTGGCTGGCGAACTTCACGCTCTCTTTGTCTCCGTAGCGGTAGCACTGCGTCCAGATTGCGACGTCGCCCTCGAAGTTGGTACGCATCGCGCTTGTGTATGCTGGGTATCCACAACCAAGCATGAGAACTGGAAGAGCCATGAACAAAATCAGCAGTCGCATTAGATCCACCTTTCTCGTTGGGTCGTCGCTTCCAAGCGACGTTCTCGGTTTCGCCGTTTCGTAACAGTCCCTCGGTTTCGGAACAAGAGGCTTGACGCTGTTAGTCTCGCGCCCTGATGGCATTTGGCGTTGTCCGAGAGCGAGCGATCCGAATCGATCGCCGGAGATGAACGAGACGCCTCTCCGAGGTCATCGAGAGTCGCGCACAGCCTACGTACGAATTCACTCTGTCACCGGGAGAGGCGAAGCGGTTGCGCGAGCGGACGGTCGTTTCGCGACGCAAGGAGTTGTCGCGCAGAGTTAGCGTTTGACGCGCTTTCGGCATCGGGTGTTTCCTCTGCCTCTCGTCGGAAGGAGGAGCCCATGCGTCAGTTGGTCATGGCTGCGTTTCCCATCGCGGCGCTCAGCCTCTGCAGTTCTCCAACTTTTCCAACTTCGTCGGTTTCCGCATCGAACCAAGCACGGAGCAAGACTCGTACCCGACGTGGCTCACGCGTATTCGGGGACCTACGGCGGCTCAGTCGACGAATCGTGTCGCGCCGTCGACGGCCGCCGCTCGCGGAACATCACGGCTTTCGCGCAGCCCGCGTACCGTTCAGGTCAACGTCGGTGCGATCTTTTTGGTGCGATCTTTTTTGAATCACTGCCGCACGGTGAAGCACACCGAGCCGCAGCCTGGGAGCGGACTGAGCGGGCCTTCGACCCCGTTTTCGACGATCGACACCTCGATCGGACCGTCGCAGCCCCCCATGGGGGTCACGTAGGCGATCCGGAGCGACGCGTCCATGCCGAAGGTCAAGAGCTGTAGCAAGAACTCACCATCTCCAACATCCTCGACCATAAACTCGATGGTCACCGAGGTCTCCCCGGGCATGAGCAACAAACTTCCAGCGCCGGCCACGATGCCGAGGTTCGGTTGGATGAGGTTCCATGCGATCTCGGTGACGTTGTCCGTGACCTCGAACGTGATCTGGACGGTGTCGCCGGGAGCCGCCTCGAGCGGCGAGATCACCGGCGTTGCAGTGAGTGCGGGCGCCCCGTCGGGAAGGCCTGCGTTGCAGGCGCCCGAGCTCCCGCCCCCGGCTCCACTCGTGCCGCCGCCGCCGGTGGCTGCGGTGCCACCGGTGCCCGCCATGCCGCCGGTACCCGACATGCCGCCGTTGCCTGCCATGCCGCCGTTGCCTCCGTCGTCGCGACACTGACACTCGCCCGCGATATCACCATCAGCTCCTACGCATACCGGTGACTCATTCGGTTCCGGGCACGAGAGCATCCGGCATTCGCCATCAAGGAAGCAAGGTCTAGCCTCACCGCATCCCCAGCAAAGTGCCCAGAGGGGGAGTGCAAGGGCAAACGGGATCCACTTGTCGGTCATCGGACCTCGCTACCAGCTTCGAGGCAGCGACGTCAACGCCAGTCTCGAGTGACGGGGAAGATCCGGCCGTGGAAGAAGATCGACCGGAAGAAGATCCGACCGAGGTTGGCTCTCGCTCGGGCCGTGAAAGGCGTACCGCACCGCGCCGGCTTCGACGGGGTTGGCGATGAGGTAGGCGAGGGCTTCGAGGGTGGCTTCTGGGGTCAACAAGGCATGGGCCCCACTACTTCGCTTGTTGAAGACCTCTTCAGGCCACTTGCGAAAGGCCTTGGTCGTGAGCGCCAAGAGCCGGTGAAAGGTCTGCAAGAACCGAGGGAGCTCACCCCGGACGTCGGTGACGACTTCGTGGGAGTGGGTCGACATCAGGCAGGCGGCATGCACCACGACCCCATGAAGCTCTGCGGCGTAGGCGAGGCAGTACCAGTAACACTGCTCCATCTCGCGAGCCTCATCAGGGCGAAGAAGGAAGTGGCGGCGGGTGGTGCGCCGTGAGAGGGCCCACGTGGTCCCGGGCTCGATGATGCGACGTCGGGTCATCGGACCAAGCTCAGCGCAAGAGTCGTACCCGACGTGGCTCACGAGTATTCAGGGACCTACGGCGGCGCCGTCGACGAATCGTGTCGCGCCGTCGACGGCCGCCGCTCGCGGAACATCAGGGCTTTCGCGCGGACCGCGTACCGTTTCGGTCAATGTCGGTTCGATCTTTTTTGGATCTCTTGGTTTCAAGGTCGGTTCGATCTTTGGGCAACGCCGAGTCACTAGACGCTTCTTGGAACGCCTACTAGTGTTCCGCGGCGTGTCTGTTGGCCGTTGAGGCCAACGCAATAGACACGACAGTGGAGAAAACCGAGATGCCGGTGGACTGGGATGACCTGAAAGTGTTCCTCGTCGTGTCAGAGCGTGGTTCGATCCGCCAGGCCGCCGACACTCTGCGCGTCGCGCACTCCACCGTATCGCGTCGGATAGAGGCGCTTGAGCAGGGGTTGAGCACGCGGCTTTTCGACCGCACCCCGAACGGGCTGCTAATCACAGCGGCGGGCGAGCTACTCCTAACGTCAGCCCGCCATGTGGAAGAAACGATGCACGCCGCAGAGTTGGCTGTCGCGGGTCGCGATCTCGAGTTGTCCGGCGACATCCGATTCACGCTGCCACTTACTGTTGCGACCCAGGTGTTGGCGGACAGCCTCGCGGAGTTCGCCCGCGACCATCCCGAGGTGAACCTGATCATCGAGACGACCGACGACCTGCTGGACCTGTCCAAGCGGGAGGCGGACGTAGCCATGCGATTCGTGCGAACGGGCGAAACACCGCCCGGATACCTGGTCGGCCGACCACTTGGGACGAGCGCTCAATGCGCCTATGCTTCGCAACCCTACATCGAGTCTCATGTGTTCTCAGGCGAAGACCGAAACGCGACGTGGCTGGGCTGGGAGGACGAAACAGCCTTCCCCGATTGGGTGTATGAGACCAGTCTCGAGCCAATGCCGGCCAAGGGGAGATACAAGGACGTCCACGTGCAGATTGCGCTCGCGAAGAGGGGCCTCGGCATGTCTTTGTTGCCGTGCATGCTGGCTGACCCCGACCCAGACCTGCATCGAGTTCCGGGTGCGCGGGTGATGCGGCATCACCAGATCTGGATGCTGACTCATCCCGACTTGCGCGACACACCGCGTGTGCGCCACTTTCGGGACTTCATGAACCAGGCGATCTTGCGGGAAGCAGACCTGATCGAGGGACGAACTCTGTAGCCGGAGCCGCTGCCAAGTTCGCGGACAACCGTGTCGCAACCAACGGCGTCGCGCATCACACGTCTGCGGCTGGGCACTACGATGCAAGAGCCGAATAGGGGACGGCTCAAGTCGCATCATCCCAGGAGGCCCAGCGCCCGCTCGGATGTCGCCACCCTCGACCGCTATGCGCTGCGACGATGTCCGACCAAGTCAATCCCGATCGAAGGACATGTCTCAATTTCGGACCTCAGTGGTGCGTGTTTCTACGTAGCTAGGGACTACGCTCGGCTCCATCTTTCCCTCACCACCTCGAAACCGGAGCCGACAGCAATGAGTTCGCCACCCCTCTTCGACCTACGGAAACGGACACCAGAAGACGCCGAGCAAGCCGCCCGCGAGCTACTGGAGGCCGCGAGAGGAACCCTAGGGTTTGTACCAAATCTGTATGGTCTGATGGCAGACGTGCCCGACGTACTTTCGGCGTACGTTTCAGGGTCCGAGGCGTTCCGCCAGAAGTCGGGCTTTGACCCCGTCGAACAGGAAACGATCTTCTTGACGATCAGCAAAGCGAATGACTGCGACTATTGCATCGCCGCACACTCGATGGTCGCTGACAAAGCGTCGGGAGTGCCCGCGGATGTTCTAGCCGCTCTGCGCAGCGGAACAGAGCTGCCCGATCCCAAGCTCAATAGTCTGGCGAACTTCACCCGGACGATGGTGCAGCAACGTGGAGCCCCCAGCCCGGAGGACGCAAGGGATTTTCGAAACGCGGGATACACCGCGAAGCACGCACTCGGCGTCGTACTAGCGATCGGGATGAAGACTCTCTCAAACTACGTCAACCACCTCGCGGCGACGCCGATCGACGACGCCTTCGCCAGCTACGCTCCGTAAAGCCCAAGCACGAAGTCGATGGACAGGACTCCAAGCCACCTCAGAGACCCAAAAGAGGGAGAGACATGCACGTAGAGAAGACAATACGCGTTAACGCGCCGATAGAGGACGTCTGGAACGCTTTCAACGACTGGGGCGGTGTCTGGCGCTTCCAACCATGGGTCCAGCGCTCACCGCTGTTGAGCCCGAACAACGAAGGCGTCGGCGCCTCGCGACGGTGCGAGTTCTTCGACAAGACGTCGATCGTTGAAACGATCACAACGATCGATGAAGGCCGCCGGATCGACATGGCACTAAGTGACACGCCCAAGCCAATGCTCGGGGGCACGGGCTCAATCACGCTCGCCCCGAGCGGTCAGGCGACGGACGTCACAGTGACAATGGACGTCAAGCTCGGCATGGGCCCGCTGAACCCGATCATGGGAAGCCTGATGATGAAACCGATGATGAAAAAGCGGATCACGCGAATGCTCGAAAGCTTGGACTACCACCTTCATACCGGGGGCAAGCTCGATGGCAAGGGCGTAGAGCATCCGACCCCGGCAGCAGCGGGGTCCGTCGCAGCGTAGAAGTCCACACCTTCGCCTCACACGTGAGTCGAGGTCCCGGGAGCCGTACCCGTCAGGGGATGGTGAAGCAAGTCTTACGCGATCCACTCGCGGAGACGGAGGGTTGCGCAGTGGGCAGACCAAGAATCAATCCAGAAACGGAACCAAGATCGGAGAAAACATGTTGACCAATAAGCATTTGGCTATCGTTGCACTGATAGTGGCCGCATTGTGCATCGCGTGCTCATCAAACTCACCGAGCGTGAACGCGAAGGCCGCTTCCGCGGCACACGAATCAATCCCCGTCGATCAATACACTCAGTCTCCTCGGCGGGTTTCCACGCGCACTCGGTTGGACAAGTCGCTAGCCGAGGTCTGGGAGTACCTGAGCGACCACAATAATCTACTAGAGTACTCGGACGGTGTTCTCGGCAACGTCACGGTCGACACAACGCTAGCCGATTCTGACGGCGTCGGAGTCAAGCGGGTATGCGAGACGGCCGACGGGAGCGGCAGATTCGTCGAACGCGTCGTGTACTCTGAACCCCCCTACGCATTCGCTTATGTCCTCAGCAAGAACACGTGGGGCCTCAAAGACTATCTTGCGACAGTCAGCCTCGACCCCATCTCGGAGAGTGCAACGATCGTGCAGTGGGATCTCTACTTCGACCACGTCCAACCAGACATGATTCCGCAGATGACGATGAATATGGAAGGGATGATGAAGGGAAGAATGCTGCCGTATCTAACTCGGAAGTTTGGAGGCACGATCCTATAGGCGGCGCCTGGGCTTCTTCCACCAAGGCAGATTCGGGTCAGGAAACGGCTGGTATATCGACGATATCGAATGAACGCTTTCTAGGCCTGCTCGAAGGATCCAACCGCGTTGACTCGAACGATGCGCACAGCCTCAGAGGACCGCTGCCTTTCCGCTTGCGGCGCTCGGCGTCGAGAGAGATCCAACCGAGGTTGGCGCTTCACGGCTTTCGCGCAGCCCGCGTACCGTTTAGGTCATGGTTCCGATCGCTGCGACGGCTAAGAGAGCACCGACTGCACCGACAGCGTTTGCGAGGACGGCGCGTGTGTCGACTCGGCCACCAACGAAGGAGCCGCATGCAACGCCGACCGAGGCACCTGCGCGGCCGGGCCCGGCAACGATCGCCTCCACTGTCGAACACCAGGTCTTCGCGCTCGATCTCCACCGCGCTAAGAGTCGGCGATCTCCACGCCTGCTTCAAGCGTCCCTCGGTCGGCGATCAGCTTGCGGAGCGCAATCGGCCCGGCCACCCGAAAGCAGGTTGGCGAGATCGTCGTCAGCACGCCGGAAGACGTAGCGAGGGGGCCAAGAGAGCGCTCAGAGCCTGAGCCCGATGCGCTAAGGGAGCGAGCGGTTCGCGACGGCATGGACCACGTCGGCGCCTAGCTTGATGACGTCCCAGGCGCATCAGTCCTACGCGTGCGCGTGAACCACGCGTAGAAGCTCGCAAGCACAGCAGCGGACGAAAAGAGCGTCATGACCGTGCCGGGCACGAAGTTCACGAATCCGCCGAGATCCAAGAAGATGAAGTAACCAACGTCAGCCAGGCCTCCGACGAGCGCCGCTAGGAAGATCGCAGCACCTACACCTCGCCAGACGAAAGGGACGCACAGCACGGTCACCAGCCCAATCCAGAACAGATTGAACCCGTGCTGGTTGATCACCGCGCCGGCAGCGTCTGGATACGCCATCTGAAGGGTCGCCGGATCGACCGCATCGGCTATCCCGGCGATCGCCCCGGCGGTGTCCTGGGAGATGGTCATCACCCCGGCGAGCATGTGAACTAGCCCCCACACCGCCCAGAGTACCGCCGCGATCCGTAGGAGCCAGGTTTGGGCACTTCCATACTCGATGTCAGCCATTGTCGGGAATCTCGCTGCGTTTCGTTCGGACGCCGTTGTAGGGGACCGTAGCACACTAGGTGCTACTGTGTTTCGGGCGCGCTGCTCGTTCCCTTTCGAATTCGCCCATCGATTCCGCAGGTGACGGTCAACCTGGAAGGGACGATGAAGGGAAGAATGCTGCCGTACCTCACGCGGAAATTTGGAGGAGAGGTCCCCGAGGTAGCGTACGAAACTTGTTCGGATCGGAATCTCTGATCGAGTCGGACCATGGAGGGCCCTCAGTCGATCCGCACGCGGCCGCCATTGCGGGCTCTCCCGCTATCAGCCGGTCGGCGCTATACCCCGCTACGGAACCCATGGATACAGGCGCCGAACGTTTCAGCACACCAGCAAGCCCCATCGAGGAATCGGCGAGGCGTCTGGCCGACTTCCTCCTCCGGCACCCCCGTCTGACGGTCCTGACGGGGGCGGGCTGCAGCACTTCCTCCGGGATCCCCGACTACCGTGGCGAAGACGGCAAATGGAAGCACAAAGAGCCGATGCGCTACGCTCAGTTCACCGGTGACCTTCGGAATCGTCAGCGGTACTGGGCGCAGAGCTTCAGCGGATGGCGGCGCATCTCGCGAGCCGAGCCGAATCCCGCACACTTTGCGATCGCCGAGCTCGAACGCAGAGGTCACTTGGCGTGCCTGATCACGCAGAACGTCGATACCCTGCACCAGCGGGCGGGCAGTCGCCAGGTGATCGACCTACACGGCGTTCTCGAGCGCGTGCGGTGCTTACAGTGCGACCGCGTCATTCGAAGAGACCGATTCCAAGAACAGCTCCGCAGAGCCAACCCGTCGTGGGTCGCGGCGGTACGAAGCCATGCGCCCGACGGCGACGTCAGAATCACGCGAAGCGACTTCTCAGCGTTCGTCGTCCCCGACTGCGTGGAGTGCAGCGGCATCCTGAAACCCGACGTGGTCTTCTTCGGCGAGTCAGTTCCGAAAGCGCGAGTCAACGCCGCGTACCGGCACGTGGACGAATCGGACGCCCTGCTCATCGTAGGCTCATCGCTCATGGTGTACTCGGGCTACCGATTCGCCGTCGCTGCAGGCAAAGCCGGCAAACCCATCGCCATCATCAACCGCGGCAAGTCCCGCGCCGACGACCTCGCGACATACAGGGTGTCGGCCGACTGCGCTGAGATCTTGCCGCGCACCAACGAACTACTGCGATCTTCAATCGGCTAAACCGGATGACCGCAGCCGGACTTCTGCGTTCACGCGTTGGCGTCCGCAGGTGTCGTTCCTCAAAACGTCATCCGTTGCCAGATCATAGGCGCCACGTCCGCGAAAGAGACCAAACGGACGGAGCTCGAGGCCTCACGTGCGTCGGTGGTGGCAAGAAACGCGTGAATCGAGCGCGGCATCTGCCTGAGCTCCGCACGGTGCACGCAGTCGTGCTTACGCCCGACGCCGTGTGGGACTGAATCTCTCTGTCAGGCTGCAGCTCGGGTGTAGCGATGATGGAGTCCGCCCACCATCGGGATGGCGATGACCTTACCTTTGTTGCTGAGCTCGCGCTTTCGGATCTCCGGGGCGTCCTTGTCGAGCACGAGGTGGGTCCGGGAGCTGTGATAGTACTCGAGGTACCTGCGCAGGATGGGCTGCAGGTGCTGCTCTCCGAGGACGATGACGTGATCCAGGCATTCCCTCCGAAGGGTCCCGATCGCGCGCTCCCAGTATGGATTCTGCCACGGACACCGGGGTGCGGTCAGGACCTGCTCGATCCGCACTCCGTAGCGAGCCGCTACGGCGCCACCGAAAGCACGGAACTAGGGACGAAGGTCCGAAGCGAGAGCCGTGCAGTCTTCGAGTCTGCGAGTCGTTGACGACGCTGAGA
>JBCCEK010000112.1:0-14499 GCA_039030295.1 Myxococcota bacterium
AACGTCACGGGACGTGCGATCTTCGACGAGGACGGGATCGCCATCACCGACGTGACAGCCACCGACGCCAAGGGTTCGGCCAACGCCAACGGACGGGTCGCGCTCGACGGGCTCCGGCCAGCCGAGCTCGACGTGGAAGTCGATACGAAGTCGTTCCCGGTCCGTGAAGAGGGGTCGATCATGGCAAGGCTCAACGGCGATGCGCGCCTCCGGGCCAAGTTCGAAGAAGACGCGCTCGACGGGGAGGTCAGGCTTCGCAAGCTCACGCTCGACATCCCCGAGAGCTCGGCGACCCCGCAGGACCTGGCACCGCACCCTGAGGTGTACTTCATCGGCGAAGACTACACACCGGTCGTTCGCACGGACCCGTATCGGATCTCGCTCAAGATCGTATCGGACGACAACGTGATCATCCGGAGCAAGGACCAAGGGTTCTTGGTCGAGGCGAGTACGAATCTCGACACGACCCTCGAGAAGGAGCTCATCGTCAAAGGCAACGTCAACCTCCGCGGGGGCAACTTCCAGGTGTTCGGCAAGAGGTTCGAGTTGCGCTCGGGGAGCATGGTCTTCGACGGCGACCCGGACATGGACGCCAAGGTCGATATGGTCGCGCGCCACCAGCTTCGGGGAAGCAGCGACTCGGTCACGGTCACCGTGTCGGGCAGGCTCAGCGACCCCACCATCGAGTTCACGTCAACGGCGGCGACCACGAGCGAGGCCCAGGTCATCGCCTTGCTCGTCACCGGGACCACACGCCAGCAGCGAGGGTTGGCTGCGACCACCGAGGCGGCAAACGCCGAAACGACCGACTTTCTGTCCGGCGTCGCGGCAGGCCTCTTCAGCGCTTCCTTGCAGTCGCAGTTCGGCGGCCTCGCGCCGACCTTCGGGGTCCAGACGGGTCAGGGCTTCGACGAGACCGCCGCCGACACGACCGTGCAAGTGGGCTTCAATGTCGATTCGATTCTGCCGGACAACGTGCCGATCCGCGGGCTCTACGTCGAAGGGCAGTTTGTCGCACGGCGAAATGAAGGCGGCCCGAACTCCACAGGACAGGCGCAAAGGCCAGGGTTTTTGGTCGAGGCGCTTTGGCCGCTAAGCTTTGTAACGACGGCCACGTTTGCTCCGCCCTCCAACTGGAGTATCGACGTGACCTGGGAGCCCTGAAGTCAACATGAGCCGACAACTATTTGGGACAGACGGTATTCGCGGCCTCGCCAATACGGGCGACATGTCCCCCGAAGTCGCATTTCGCATTGGAGCGGCGATCACTTACCAAGCGCGGAAACGGGTTAAGCACGTGCCGCGCATCGTGGTCGGGAAGGACACCCGGCTTTCGGGGTACCTCTTCGAGACGGCAGTCGCCTCCGGGATCTGCGCCCAAGGAGGCGAAGTCCTCTTGTCGGGGCCGCTCCCTACCCCCGCCATCGCCCACCTCACCACGAGCATGCGCGCAGACGCGGGCGTCGTCATCAGCGCGTCGCACAACCCCTACGCCGACAACGGCATCAAGGTATTCGGGCCGGACGGGTTCAAGCTCCCGGACGAGGTCGAACAGGACATCGAGACGTTGATCTTCGGTGCCGAGATCGACAAGAACCGCCCTACCGGAACCCGGGTCGGCCGTGCTGAGCGGCTCGACGACGCGCCCGGCCGGTACGTCGCGTTCGTCAAGGCATCGTTCCCGAGCGATCTCACGCTCGAAGGGGTGAAGATCGTCGTCGACGCGGCCCACGGCGCCGCGTATCGGACAGCGCCTCTGGTCTTCTCGGAGCTTGGGGCGAGCACCCACGCCATCGGCATCAAGCCCGACGGCAAGAACATCAATCAGCGGGTGGGCGCCCTCCACCCCGAAACCTGCGCCCGCGAAGTCAAGAAGCGCGGCGCAGACCTCGGCATTGCGCTCGATGGCGACGCGGATCGCGTCATCATGATCGACGAGCAAGGCAACCAGATCGACGGCGACGTGATCATGGCGCTCTGCGCGACCCGAATGCTACGCGCCAAACGGCTACGACGTCGCACCCTGGCGGCCACGGTGATGAGCAACCTCGGGCTCGAACGGGCCATCGAGAACGACAACGGCAAGCTCCTTCGATGCAGCGTCGGCGACCGCTACGTCGTCGAGGCGATGCGGCGCAAGGGTCTGAACTTCGGCGGAGAACAATCCGGCCACTTGATCTTCCTCGATCACGCCACCACCGGCGACGGTCTGGTCGCCGCGATGCAGGTTCTCTCGATCCTCTTGCGTGAAGGGCGGCCGCTGTCCGAGCTGGCCGCGAACGTCATGACGCGCGTGCCCCAGGTGCTCGTCAACGTGACGCTTCCAGGCAAATGCCCCCTCGACGACCTGCCGAAGACCACCCACGCGATTGAGAAGGCCGAAAAATCCCTTGGTCGGCAGGGCCGTGTGCTCGTCCGATGGAGCGGCACCGAGCCGAAGCTCCGCGTGATGATCGAGGGCCCCAAAGAAGACCGCATCCTCGCGATGGCCCAGGGGATTGCCTCCGAGGCCGAGCGAGAGTTCCAGGCGGGCTAGAGGCGGTGCAGGGCTCGGGCTAGAGATCGGTTTAGAGATCTTGGGGCGCCTCGGGTATGACCTCGGGCTGTACCAAGACATCGTCCGGCTCTACGCGCTCCACCGTGACCTCTTCGGGAAGCCCGCGGACCTCCACTGGCACCGACACCGGCTCCGGGCCGTCGACGGCCGACACATCGATAAACGCCGAAACGGCCGAGGCGTCGAGCACTTCGACGACCTTCTGGGGCCCTCGAATCAAAAGAGTGACTACCCGCGGTCGAATCGAGGCCACATCTCCGCCCTCGGTTTCGACGCGCAACCTCGGCAGCCTTCGTTCGACCATCACAAGGCGAACCCGCAGCGTCACGAGCACCGACTGCGCCTCGAACGTCGTGTTGGCGGGTGGACTGACCAACGGGAGTTCTCGCTGGGTGACACCTTCGTCGAGAGACGAGACGTCGACTTCCATCGCGCGCACGGTTCGCATCGAGTTGACGACATCACGCGGGCCTTCGACTTCGACCGATGCCGGAAACACCTCAGCTTCGCCTGCCCATTCGAGGCCATCGGGCAGCTCGCCGTCGAGAAACAGCTCGACTGGAAGCTCCCGCGTGGCTTTGGGCACAAACTTGAACGCGATCGACGGTGGCACCACCGCAAGTACGGTGACGCCGGTCGGCAAGTCGAATGCCTCTTTCTCAAAGTAGTAGCGCGGGTCCTCGACGCTCTTCAACTTGAGGTCGACCGGCGGTAGCGTCTCCTGTCGGATCGCGTTGAGACGCGCGCGGCTTCCCTTGAGGCGAACGCGTACGCGGTCGGGAATGTCGGTGACGAGGATCATGTCCTCCGCGTCGGCGGGCGGCTGAACGACGACGTCGACGTAAACGTTGCGCTCCATGTCCTCGGCCCCGTGTACGAGCGAGAACATCAGGATCGCGATCCCGAGTGCACCGGCCTTGAGGCCCAGGTTGTCGGTGAAGAAGAAACGGATCGCCTGAAGTCCGTCGAGGAAGCCGCTCACGACGTCTCCTCGGCCTTACTCACCGACAACACGGAGTCTTGGTTTGCGGACCGTGCGGGTTCCGGAGGGACCACCGTGCTTCGCCGGTCTGACTTCCGTCGTGCCGGTTTTGGTGCGTAAAACAGGCCGTAAAGCGCATCTCGGAGCGATGTCACGTCGAGGTTCCGAACGATGTTTCCGTCAAAGCAGAGCGAAATCGCGCCGCGCTCTTCGCTCACGACGATCACGACCGCGTCGGTTTCCTCGGTGATCCCGAGCCCAGCGCGGTGACGTGCCCCGAGCGTTCGGTCTCCTCCTGCGGTACCCGCCATCGGCAGGAACACTCCCGCTTGCCAGATCCGACCCTCGCGAATGATGACGGCGCCATCGTGCAGCGGGTTCTCGAAGCTCGGTACGAACACGCTGTGCAAGAGCTCCTTGCTGACTCGCGCATCGACTTCTCCACCTCGCTCGATAAACTCATCGAGAGCGGCGCTTCGCTCGAACGCGATCAAGGCGCCGATGCGCTTTTGTGCAAGTGTGCCAGTCGCTTTGATCACCTCTTCGATCGTTTGCGTTTCCTTGGCGGTACGCTGCCCGCGAAGAAGCGGCCGGCGCCCCATTCGCGCCAGCGCACGCCGGATGTCGGACTGGAAGATGATGACGACGATCACCGCGAGGTACGCGAGGACCGAGTCCAAGATCGTCGTGACGGTGACAAGGCCTACACGCCGCGCGAACAAGTAGCCTACGAACACGAGGCAAAGGCCGATCGCGACTTGCATCGCCCTCGTCCCGCGAAGGATGACGAGCGCCCAGTAGATCAGGACAGCGACCAGCCCGATGTCGAGGCAGTCGTGCAAGACGTCGAGTGGGCTTCGCTGAAAGAACCCCACGAAGCCGTTGACCAAGTCGCCGAGCGCACCGGTGAGCACCTCGATCATGGTGTCACCTCGCCTTCGGCGCCGAGTACCGTGCGAAGCTGGAGGAACTGACGAACCGCGTGCACGTCGTGTACGCGAACGGCGTCGACGCCTGCCTCGGCACATCGGCCGATTGCTGCGAGCGTGCCCCCGAGCCGCGCTTGGGCGTTCGGCAGCTCACCGCCCGGATTGGGCGCAAGGTGCCCGATGAAGGATTTCCGCGAAGGCCCCACAAGTACACGGTATCCGGTCTTTCGGAATCGCCCAAGAGATCTTAGTAGGGAGGCCGACTGCTCGGCCGTTTTGGCGAACCCCACCCCGGGGTCGAGCCAGATCTTGGTCCGGAGGACCCCCGCCGCCGCGACCCTGTCCGCCGCCGCTTCCAGCTCCTCGAGAACCTCGGCGACGACGTCCGCGTAGTCGGTCCACGGGGGTTTGACCTCGCCACGGCCTCGTCGGTGCATGATCACGTACTCGGCCCCGCTCTGAGCAGCCGTGATCGCGGCGAGGTCAGGGTTCGAGGCACAGCTGACGTCGTTGACGATCGACGCGCCTGCTGCAAGCGCAGCCTCGGCTACCGCCGGCTTCACGGTGTCGATCGACACGCGGGCATGGTGTTCGCGCGCGAGCTGGGCGACGACGGGCACGACTCGGGCGATCTCTTCGGCCTCGGAAACCTCCAAGAACCCATCGCCGTAGGCTTTTCCGGCGGGCCGGGACGACTCACCGCCGACGTCGAGCACGGACGCGCCCTCCTGAAGTAGCCGCCCCCCGTGCTTGATCGCCGCCTCTACCTGAAGGAACCGCCCACCGTCGCTGAATGAGTCCGGGGTGACATTGATGACCCCCCACAGCGCCGGCTTCAGGTCCTGGGTCATCAGCCGGCGCTGGGCACCTCGCGCGGGCGGGGCTGGAAGATGGCGCCCTTGCGCTTCTCTTCGTTCTCACGGCGCTTTTCGGCGTAGGTCGGGACGCTCACGATGACCGGGGGCGGAAGCTCCTGACCGGCCATGACCGCCTCGATCTCCTCGCGACCGAGGGTTTCTCGCTCGAGGAGCGCCTCGGCGAGGGCATCTAGCTTCTCACGGTGCTCTTCGAGGACAGCTTTGGCCCGATCGTACTGGGCGTTGATGATGCGCCGAACTTCGTCGTCGATCTCTTTGGCCGTCTGCTCTGAGTAGTCTTTGTGGTAGCTCTGGCCCAGGAAGCCAGATTCTTCCTTTTCGACGTAAGAGAGCGGCCCAAGGCGGGTGCTCATGCCCCACTCGGTGACCATGGAACGCGCGAGCTGGGTCGCCTTCTTGAAGTCGTCTGCGGCACCTGTGGTGAGCTGACCGAACACCACTTCTTCGGCGAGCCGGCCGCCGAGCGCCATGGCGATGCGATCCCGTACCCACTCCGCGCTGTAGCTCTGACGGTCCTCTTCGGGGAGCGCCATCGTGAGACCGAGGGCCGGCCCGCGAGGAATGATGGTGACCTTGTGGATCGGGTCGTGGTTCGGGAGCGACCAGGCAACCAACGTGTGCCCTGCCTCGTGGTAGGCGGTCGTCTTGCGCTCGTGTTCGCTGATGACCATCGAGCGCCGCTCGGAGCCCATCATGACTTTGTCTTTGGCCATCTCGAAGTCGGACATCGAGACGAGGTCCTTGTCCTGCCTCGCCGCCAAGAGAGCCGCTTCGTTGACGAGGTTCTCGAGGTCTGCCCCCGAAAAACCTGGCGTACCTCGCGCGATGATGTCGAGTTGGACGTCGTCGCCGAGAGGCACCCTGCGGGTATGAACGGCGAGGATCCCCTGACGGCCGTTGAGGTCTGGCCGGGGCACGATGATCCGACGGTCGAATCGGCCGGGCCGAAGGATGGCCGGGTCGAGGACATCGGGCCGGTTGGTCGCGGCGATGATGATGACACCCTCGCTCGACTCAAACCCGTCCATTTCGACGAGAAGCTGGTTGAGCGTCTGCTCACGCTCGTCGTGACCCCCGCCAAGGCCAGAGCCTCGGTGGCGCCCGACGGCGTCGATCTCGTCGATGAAGATGATGCAGGGGGCGTGCTTCTTGCCCTGCTCGAAGAGGTCGCGGACACGGGATGCGCCCACACCGACGAACATCTCGACGAAGTCCGAGCCTGAAATGCTGAAGAACGGCACCCCCGCCTCGCCTGCGATCGCGCGCGCCAGCAAGGTCTTGCCGGTGCCGGGAGAGCCCATCAGGAGCACGCCCTTCGGGATCCGCCCGCCAAGCCGCTGGAACTTCTTCGGGTCTTTAAGGAAGGCGATGATCTCTTCGCAGTCGTCCTTGGCCTCGTCGATGCCAGCCACGTCGGTGAACGTGACCTTGTTCTGTGACTCGTTCAGAAGGCGCGCACGGGACTTCCCGAAGCTCATCGCCTTGCCGCCCGACGCCTGAAGCTGCCGCATGAAGAAGAGGAGAATGCCGACGAGGAAGATCATCGGAAGCCAGGTGACGAGAATGCTCGTCCAGAGGCTGTTTTGGTCCTCGGGCAGGTACTCCACGCTCACGCTGTTATCGAGCAGCTTTTGGTTGATCTGCTCGCCCATGATCCCGACGGTCACCTTCTCGGAACGAGGTGCGCGGTTGCCCATCGACGGCGTGACTTCTTCGTCGGAGTTGAGCCAGTACGTGTACTCGCCGCTGTTCTCTTGCGGGCGGATCTTCACCTTCTTGACGTTGCCTTCGGTGACGTCGGTGACGAACTCGCTGAAGGGCACGCTTCGGGGCTGCTCGTCGCGCGCCACGAAGTTGAAGATGACGATGCACATCAGGATCACGAGGACCCAGAAGAGCAGAGTTTTTTGGCTTTGTTTCATATGTGTAAGGAGGCCTTGGACTGCACCATTTGGGCTAGCATGGGGCCTACGTCCCTTCAATCTTTGTGAGGCTGCCGAAGCCTTTTGGCAACCTTTGCCGCAGAAGGCGGCTAAGGGCGATGCGTGCGTGTCGGCCGATGCTCACGATATTCCAGGTAAAGCCGCTCACCCTCACGACGAACGGCCCAACCTGATCCTAGCAGGACCTCGCCGGCGCCGGTAAGAAGTCGGCCCAGTTGGTCGAGGTGGGCTCGCCCTGGCGTCACCCCCGTTTCACGGGTCAACCACCGCCGCAGCCACCGGGCGCGCAGGGGCGACGAAAGCGATCGCACGGTCGCGGCCTCGACCTCCAACACGCCCTCGTCGGGAAGTGGGGGTACCGCCTCGTCGAGGAGCTCCTCGATGGCCATGGCCTCATCGGCGAGCGCTGCAAGATGCTCTGCCACGCGCGGGTCTTCTCGA
Organism: Myxococcota bacterium; assembly: GCA_039030295.1. Classification (GTDB taxonomy): domain Bacteria; phylum Myxococcota_A; class Polyangia; order Polyangiales; family Houyiibacteriaceae; genus SG8-38. Next base: position 7,731 of record JBCCEK010000112.1, read on the forward strand.
AGGAGCGCCGGGAGGATCTCAGTTCGAATCCGGACGCGCTCGAAGGCGGTGACCTGATTCGAAGGATCGACGACGAAAGAAAGACCCGACGCCGCCGCATACGCCAACACCTCGGAACGACGGCAGTCGATCAAGGGCCGCACGACGCCGTCCTCGCGGCGGGGTTCGATCCCGCGAAGCCCTCGGATTCCCGACCCTCGAAGAAGCCTCGCAAGGACCGTTTCCGCTTGGTCGTCGAGTGTGTGCCCGACGGCGATACGCGTCGCCCGTGCCTCGGCTGCGAGCTCCCGAAGCGCCTCGTACCGGAGGGCGCGGGCGCGTCCCTGCACCGAGGCACCTTCTTTGGCGACCGTGATCCGCTTGGTGGCAAACGGCACACCAAGCTCGTTGGCCAGCGCTCGCACACGTTCCACCTCATCGGCCGACTCGGCTCGGAGGCCGTGGTCGATCGAGGCCGTGCACATCGTGATCCCTACTTCACGGCGGAGGCGATGCAACACATGAAGAAGGACGGTCGAATCAGGACCGCCAGAGCAAGCCACCAACACATGATCCCCCTGCGTGACGAGCGCGCGCTCGACGAGGGTGCGATGGACCTGGTTCGGCAGCATGGCCAGACGCTAGAACACGCCAGACGCCAAGGAAAGACGCATCTCGGTGCGCCTTTGAAGTGGCGGAAGGTTGGCGGACTGGCGCGTGGCCGGCTCGGTACGGCCGATGGAGAGCCCCGGCATGGCCGCCCGGAAGCCAGAACGCGAACGACGGAACAAGCCCGGCCCGGCTTCGGCCAACTCGAACGCGCGCTGTTCTTTTTCGCTTCGGATCGGGACGCTCTGCGGCTCCCACCGCTCTTCGCGCTCTTTGCGAACGCCGCGGATGGTCACCAGTATGGCCGGGAGCACGCCCGCGATCCCGACGACAAGCGCGGCGACGGCGCCCTTCTCTCGGCCAGGCTCGTCGAGGGTGAAGTAGCCCGTGACCGCCCCGCCAGCGGCACCGATCACGGGGAACACCGTGAGCGACCAGACCTCGTTGAGGCCCGCGGCCGATGGAATGATGAGGCCGAGTTCGGCGCCAACCAGCCCCAGGCCAATCGTGCCCTTTGGAGTCGCGTCGAAGGGTTCCGACGGGAGATCTTGCGCGTGCGCAGCCCGCGGGACGGCCGACAACGCCACCAGCGCTGCGATCACCAATCCGTACCCTGCTCGTTTCGCGCTCAAATGCCCCCTCCGGCCCGCCTCCGTTCGACCTTACACGCCCCCAGAAACCCCGGCAACCTCGCGACGTTATGCCGCTCTAGCTTTACCTTGATTTCACAACGGTGGCACCCAAGAATCCGCCCCATGCCCATTGCCGACCGCGGTTTCGAGGCCTTGCTCGTCGAGCAGAACGGCCACGTCCTCACCCTGACCTTCAACCGACCTGAGAAGAAGAACCCACTCAGCCAGGAGCTCGTCAACGAGCTGATTTGGGCGCTCGACGACGCTCAAGAAGCCGACGACATCCGGGTGGTCGTGCTCACGGGCGCCGGCAACGCGTTCAGCGCAGGCGCCGACCTCAAGGGCATGAGCGCGAGTCGAGGAAAACTCGAAAAGAAGGGCGAGTTCGACGACCTTCTCCTTCGGTTCGACAAGCTCGAGAAACCGATCGTCGCGCGCGTCCCCGGATACGTCATGGGCGGGGCGATGGGAATCATCGCGTGCTGTCACTTCGTCGTCGCCTGCGAGAGCGCCCTCCTTGGAACCCCCGAGGTCAAGCGCGGCCTGTTCCCCATGATGATCATGGCGGTGCTCCAACGCGTGGTCCCACCGCGAGACTTGGTCGAGTTGATGCTGCTCGGTGAGAAGATCAGCGCCGAGCGCGCCAAGGCGATCGGTCTCGTCACCGAGGTCGTCCCTGATGACGAGCTCGACGCCCGTGTCAGCGCACTGACCGAACAACTCGCATCCCAGTCCCCGACCGCGATGCGCATGGGGCTTCGCGCGTACAACACCCAAAGGCGCATGCCCGTCGAAGAAGCGCTCCCGTATCTACGCGAGCAGCTCTACGCGCTCTTGAGCACCGAAGATGCCAAAGAAGGCCTGGCGGCATTCTTCCAGAAGCGCGCGCCCGAGTGGAAGGGCCGCTAGTCGATCACGTCCGTCACGAGGAACTCGATCGCCTGTCCCCCGATGAAATGGTCGGGTTGGAACTCACCGACCAGGGTCGCCGTCTCCCGGCCAGCGAGTCGCTCGTACATTTGAGGCGCAAAGGCGCGCACCGACGCATCGGCCACCCGCAACTGAAGCTTGGCGTGGGCTTTGCCCTCGCCGACGCCCGTGGCCGAGACCAGATGCGCGTGAACCAGGAACTTCGGAGTTGGGAACGCTTCGCCGAAAGGGCCTAGGCGGCAAAGGTCGTCGATGGACGGAACTCCGTACACACCACCGAGCTCGACGTCAGCTGCCTTCGGGCTCGCGACGTCCGTCGGCGTCTGCGCACTCGCCGCTGAGAACGCGGACCGAAACGCCTCGAATCGCGCTTTGTGGAGCGAGAGCCCTGCCGCAGCGCGATGCCCACCCCACCCTTCGAGCGCGTCGGCGGACGCCGCGATCGCACGATACACGTCGAACCCTTCCGGGGTCCGAGCGCTGCCGTGCCCCTCATCGCCATCCCAGGCGATGACCACCGCGGGCACGCCCCACGTATCCACGAGCCGGGCAGCGACGATACCGACGACCCCACGGTGCCAAGCATCGCTCGCGACGACGATGCCACCCTCCGGCGCCTCCCCGTAGACCTCGAGGGCTTGGGCGCGCGCCTCGTCGGTCGCCTGGGCCGTCAGCGCTTTTCGCTCGTCGTTGGCTCGCTCGACCTCCTCGACGAGGCGCCAAGCCTCGGCCGCTGTGTCGGCAGCCAGCAGGCGCAGCGTGAGATCGGCGTGTCCCAATCGTCCGGGAGCGTTGAGTCGCGGCGCTAAACGAAATGCCACGTCACGCGCCGTGATGTAGGGGGAATCCCGAAGCTTCGTCACCTGACGAAGCGCGCGCAATGCGGGGCGGGTGCCCGGTGAGCCCAACCGCCTGAGGCCGGCGCGCACCAGTCGCCGGTTGTCTCCAGTGAGCGGCGCAAGGTCGGCGATGGTGCCGATCGCGACCAGGTCGAGCCACGGCCGGAGATCAATCTTGGCACCCAACTCGCTTCGCACGGCGGCCCCAAGGGAGAACGCGAGGCCCGCGCTGCAGAGGCCTTTGAAGCCGAACCCGCACTCGGGCCGATTCGGATTCAGGAATGCGAGCGCCGGAAGGGGCTCGTGAGGCACGAGGTGGTGATCGACCACCAGGACATCGATGCCACAATCGCGAGCCCGCTCGATTCGGCGATGGTCGCTCGACCCACAGTCGCACGTCACGAGGACCGCAGGATCGGCCTCGAGGCACCGATCGAGGCCGGCATCGCTCAAACCGTAGCCGCCCCGGAACCGGTCCGCGATCACGATCTGCGCGTCTCCTCCGAGCGCACGAAGCACTTCGGCGAGAATGAGGGCGGACGTGGTGCCATCGACGTCGTAGTCCCCGAAAACCACGACTCGTTCGCGATTCCGGACGGCTCGCGCAAGCCGGTCGGCGGCCGCTGCCCGGTCGGCCATCGTGTCTGGCGAACTCAATCCTCGAAGGGAAGCATCGAGGAAATCGTGCGCCTCGGTCGGCTCCCCGAACCCTCGATGAAGGAGCACCTGCGCCGCGGACGCGCCGAGATCACACGCCCGACCGAGGGTCGCGGCCGCCAGCTCGTCGCGTGGGAGGACCGAACAGACCTCAGGGCTGGATGGGTGGGAAGCCGAACCAACGTCGACCGTCCCCACCCCGCTAGCCTCGAGTCACCCGGCTAAAGAGGCGCCGGTCCATCAGTTCGGTGATCGGCGCTGCGATGAAGATCGAGGACAGCGTCCCGATCAAGATTCCGATGCCAAGCGCGAACGCGATGTCCTGAATAACACCCGTCCCGAGGAAGAAGAAGGCGAACACCGACAGAAGCGTCGTGAGCGACGTGACGATCGTGCGAGACAGCATCTGGGACGTACTGATGTTGATCAGTTCGCGGAGGCTCTTGTCGCGGACCCGCACCATGTTCTCACGGATACGGTCGTAGACGACGATCGTATCGTTGATCGAGTAACCCATGATGGTGAGCAGTGCGGCCACCGTCGTGAGGTTCACCTCTTTTTGGAGAAGCACGTACACGCCCAGGGTGATCAGTGCGTCGTGGAACATCGCGATGACGCCGCCCGGCGCGAATCGAAGGTCGAAGCGGAACGCGACGTAAAGCATGATGAACGCTATCGCGTAGAGGAGCGATTGGATCGCGGCGTCGCGAAGCTGCTGGCCTGCTTTGGGGCCGACCCATTCCACGCGAAGCGGGTTCGCGGGCGCTCGGTCGCCAAAGGCGGACTGGAGCGCGTCCAGCAGCTCATCGGCCACGCCGACCAGCTGTGCCTCGTACCGTGGGTCTCGGCTACCGGCCAGGGCGTTGACCGAGCGCACGTGAGCGCCCCCTTCGGTGAGCGCCTCCTCGAGCTGTTGGGGGGTGACCTCCCCGTTGACGCGAAGCGTGATCTTGTCGCCGCCAGGAGACACCTTCATCTCGCGAACGGCGTCAGCCCCGAGCGAAGCGTCGACGGCCGTTCGGATCTTGTCGACCTGGTCGGCTGGAAGCGAAGAGACCTCACGGACGCGGACGATGTACTCGTTCTCGGCGCCCTCGACACTGATCACATCGGGTCGCGAGTATCCCGCGTCCTCGAGCGCATCGCGAACCTGAGACGGGGTGGTCTCTCCCGTGAACTGAAGCTGGATCTCGGTGCCGCCAGCAAAGTCGATCCCGTAGTTCGGCCCGGGAATGAAGAGCGACACCAAGCTCAGGGTGGCCAGAAGCCCGAGCACGCCGATGATCGGCGTACGGTACTTCATGAAGTCGATATAGGTACCGGGTTTGATGAACTCCATCTCAGCCCACCCGCAGTCGTTGGACGCGAAGCCCGCGCACGATCCAGTCGAAGAGCACCTTGGAACAGAATGTCCCGGTGAAGAGCGAGGTGGCGATGCCGATGAGGAGCATCGTCGCGAAGCCCTTGATCGGCCCCGTGCCAAACTGCCAAAGAACGACGCCAGCAATCGCCGTCGTCAGCTGGCTGTCGAACACCGACGAGTACGCTCGGGCAAACCCTTGCTCCACCGCGGAGCGCGGTGACTTTCCGAGTCTCAGCTCTTCGCGAATACGTTCGGTGATCAGCACGTTGGCATCCACCGCCATACCTACCGTCAGGGCAATCGCCGCTACCCCCGGGAGCGTGAGCGTGGCGCCAATCCCGGACATGATCCCGAGCAACAACAGGAGGTTCAGTACCACCATCGTGTCGGCGACGAAGCCCGCCACTTGGTAGTAGATCAGCATGAAGAGCAAGACGAGACTGACACCGATGAGGGCGGCGCGTGCGCCCTTCGTCACCGAGTCCTGGCCGAGTGTCGGGCCGATCAACTGCTCGTTGGCAGGCCTGAGTGGCGCCGGAAGTGCGCCGGCCTGAAGGACGACCACCAAGTCTCGCGCCTCTTGGAGGAGCTCGTTGCGGTCGAGGTACGCGCCAAGTGTGATCCGCCCGCGGCCCCCGATCTGCCCCTGAATGACTGGCGCCGACTCGACCCGCTCGTCGAGCACGATCGCCATGCGGTTGCCGATGTTCGCGCCTGTGAGGTCGGCCATGCGGGAGGCGCCGCGCGCGTTCATCGTGAAGTCGACCTCGGGACTTCCGCTCTGTGGGTCGAAACCGACTGCGGCATCGTCGAGGTCTTCACCGGTCACCTCGGCAATCCGGAAGAGATAATACGTGCGCCAGCCCTCTCCGCCGCGTTCGGGGTCAGGGTCTTGGCGACCGATCAAGAGTTCATGATCGTCGGGGACAGGGATCGTCGCGATGTGATCCCGCAACAAGTCGCGCGCGTCTTCGCCAAACGCCTCGAGGAACGGCTGCGCGCCGACATCGTAGTAGATGCCTGCCGGCGGATTCGACAGGAGCTGCGCCAAGCCGGGGGCTTCGTCGTCTGCCATCTTGAACTGAAGCTGTGCCGTTCGGCTGATGATCGACTTGATTCGCTCGAACGAGCTCTCCTGAGCACCCGGAACCTCAATAATGATGTCCCCGTCCTGCGGTCGCGCGATCACCGTCGGCTCGAGCACGCCGAGGCTGTCGATTCGGTTGGTGATCGTGCGTTCGGACTGCCGGACGGCGGTTTCGCGCATGTTGCTGAGCTGTTCCTCCCGCATGTGGAGGTCGACCACGAGCCCACCAACCCCGCTCGCCACCCGTAGGTCACGGAAATAGTCGCGCACCCAGGTCTTCGACAGCTTGTCGGCATCGGCCTGGTCGGCGAACGTGATCCGAATGGCGCGCACCGCCCCGCCGTCCTTGTCGACGCGCTCGACTTTGCAGCGCCGCTGGACCTCGGCCATCGTCTCTTTGCTGATGTCGTCGACCTCGTCCTCGGGAACGACGCCGATCAAGACGCCACACTGGCGCTGCACCTGCTCGGCGATGCGGTCACGGCGGTCGCGAATGTACTCGTCGACCTCCACCTCGTACATGAGGCGCAAACCGCCTTTGATGTCGAGGCCCGGGTTGATCTGATTGTCAAAGTACTCTTTGACGATGTCGGGCGCTGGCAACCAGCGATCGAGACTCGGCCACAGGGCCAAGAAGCCCAGGAGTGCCGCGCCTACCACGGTCGCCAAACGA
>JBCCEK010000113.1:0-14401 GCA_039030295.1 Myxococcota bacterium
ACCTCGTTGCCGAGAATGAACCCCTGACCGAACCGAAAGAACTGATTGGTCGCGACGATCTTTGGGCGGTCCTCGATGGTGAGACGACGAAAGCCGTCGATGAAGTTTCGGTGCTCGAACCGGCCGAGAAGGTGAACGTCGGAAATCCGGGTGTCCTGCTCGAGGGTGAGCGTGGAGATGGTCCCGCTCTGTACCCCAGCGCCGATGCCCCATCGGATCTGTCGGCCCGGCTCAACGTCGATGTTGATGTCGACGATGCCGGTGCACTGGTTCTGCTCGTCGACGCGGGGTGTGTCGATGATGTTGACCGAGGCGAGCGCACCAAGCGCGTAGACCGCGCGCTGCGCATCGGCGAGCTTCAGGAGGCTATACGGCTCGCCTCGCTTCAGGTTGGCGACGGCGAGGATCGTCTTCGCGGGGAGGTCTTGGTTTCCCGTGACGACGATGTTCCCGATCGTGCATGGGGGGCCCGCGCTGACATAGAACTCGACGAACGCCTCTCGCGCCTCTTTGTCGATCTCGACGCGACCCGTTGCGATCCCGCACGCGTAGCTGGCCTCGCGCAGCTCTCGACGAATCTCGCGCTTGCTTCGTTCGTAGATCGATTCATCGAACGCCTTGCCGATTTCGAGCCCGATCGCGTCGTCGATGCTCCCGCGGTCGTCGACGCTCCAGGTTTCGTAGCCCACGACGTCAATCGAACGCACGAGGACGGGGAGCCCCTCGTCGACTTCAATGTCGATCTCGAGCTCACAACCTTCGTCCTCACCTTCGCGCTCGCAGGGCGCTTGGCCGTCCGGGCCGACGGTGAAGCGGTCCGACGTTGCCGCCGAAGGCGGATCGAACGCGGTGCTGACCACGGCGGCGTCGTAGTAGCCGCGCGCCTGGTACCATCGCTCGATTCGGTCGACGTCGCGCTCGAAGACGGCCGAGTCGAGGGTAGGCCAGCCCTTTCGAAGCTTCCGCCACAGGTCGAATGAGACGCGCTTTCCGTCGAACGGTGGCACCCCGCACGCCGGGTCCGCGCTCGTCCCGAACGAGATGGTCACCCGTTCCCGCGGCTTCGTGGCGAGGCACGCCTGAAGCGCCTGCGGATCGAGCTCCTCCATGCCCCCGAAACGAATCTTGTTGATGCCGTAGCTATCGTTGGGAATCGTCTTGCAGCCCACTGCCAGAACGAGCAGGAGGCAGATGCATCGCTCCGGGGTCATCTACCTACGGCTTGTAGCGCGAGGGGCCCCAATTCCGCTAGCAATCAGCGTGATTTCGGCCATTTGGCGCTTTGAGTGCGGGCTGCTACACGTACCGCCGATCGCACGATGAAGAAGTACTTCGTCCAGACCTTCGGTTGCCAGATGAACGTCCATGACTCGCGGCGGATCGAGGAGGTCCTGCGCGCGGAGGGGTACGAAGAGTCCGTGGAGCCGGCGCTTGCCGATCTGCTGCTCGTCAACACGTGCAGTGTGCGCGAAAAGGCCGAGCACAAACTCATGAGTTTGTTGGGGACTTTTCGGCCCTTCAAGGAAGCCCACCCGGGGCGCGTCCTCGCGGTCGCTGGCTGTGTCGCGCAGCAGGAAGGGGAGCGTCTCCTTCGGAAGGCCCCGTTCGTCGACCTCGTCCTCGGCCCGGACAACATCCCCGAGCTTCCGTCGCTGCTGCGCGAGATCGAGCACGGCGCACCTCCTTCGGCGCGCACCGTCTTTGACCTGGACCAGCCGAAGTTCTTGCGCGCGAAGCCGATCGCAGATCGCCGCGAGGTCACCGCCTACGTGACCGTCATGAAGGGGTGCGACGAGCGGTGCACCTTCTGTATCGTTCCTTATACGCGTGGTTCCGAGCGGTACCGGCCGGCCGACGAGATCGTCGCCGAGATCCGCGATCGCGGCGCGGGCGGGGTCCGCGAAGTGACGCTTCTCGGGCAAACCGTCAACTCCTGGTACGAGCCCTCCCGAGCGGACATGAAGCCGCGCTCCAAGTTGGCCGCGTCGACCTCGGAGTTCGCCGGCCTCCTTCGCCGAATTGCCAAGGAAGTGCCGGACCTCTGGCGGCTCCGCTACACATCGCCCCATCCCCGTCACGTCACGCCCGAACTCGTGGCCGCGCACGCGGAGCTCGATGTCCTGCCCGCGCACGTGCATCTCCCCGTTCAGTCGGGCTCCGATAGCCTCCTCAAGAAGATGGCGCGCCGGTACACCGCGCAGGAATACCTCGACCGAGCTCGTGCGCTTCAAGGGGCAAGGGACGGGCTCACCATGTCTGCAGACTTCATCGTTGGCTTCCCCGGGGAAACCGACGCCGACTTCGAGGCAACCCTCGCGTTGGTGCGAGACGTGGGTTTCGTGTCGGCATTCGGGTTCAAGTATTCGCCGCGGCCCTACACGCCGGCGCTACAGCTTGGAGACGCGGTGCCCGAGTCGGTGAAGGACGAACGACTCGCGCGGCTCTTTGCGCAGGTCGAAACGCAGCAGCGGGCCCATCTCGAGTCTCTCGTAGGAACCTCGCAGCAGGTGTTGGTCGAGGGGCGGTCTCCAGGGGACTCGGGTCGTTTCACCGGCCGGACGGAGCGCAACGAAATCGTACACCTCGTCGCGCCCCCGTCCGTGGATCCGACCGGAGAGATGGTCACCGTCGCCATCGACGAAGCGTACAAGCACAGCTTGTCCGGGGTCATGCAAGGCGCCGACGCGTCCGCCAGTGCGCGACCGAGGACCAAGCTCTCGGTCGTGAACGCCGGAGGCGCGGGCTGAGCGTCGCTGTTGGGTGGGGGCGTCTTCGGGAATGGCGGTTTGCCATCGCCTACATGGTGTTGATCTTCGCGGTGTCTTCGATCGCGGTCCGGGTTCCTGCAGTGGGTTACTTTCCGTGGCGCGACAAGGGCGTTCACTTCGTCGAGTACGGAGTCCTCGGGTGGCTCTGCGCGGTAGCGGCGTTTCGGACCTGGCCAAACCACGCCCGATGGCGAACGGCTGTGTTCGCGTTGTTCGTGGCGGTCCTCTGGGGGCTCTCTGACGAGATCCATCAAGCCTTCGTCCCAGGTCGTTCCGCCGACGCCCGCGATCTCGTCGCAGACGCTTTCGGGGCCACGGCTGGGGTGCTGCTCCACTGGGTCTTTTCGAACAAGAGTGTGAGCTAATCCACCGTAAAATTCACCTCATAGGCCTACGTACCATTGACGGTTCCGCTGTGGTTGTTTAGCTTTTAATCCATGGGGACGCAGCAGCGTTCCTTGCAAAACTAGCCCAACAATAAATCCGGCGGACCCCCCTCATAGCCGCCGGTTGCCCTCGCCCGGTCGTGTTCTCCCCCCCTCCAACGACCGGGCGACTCTTATTAAGCGCCCCTGTTCGGGTTGGCGGTGGCACGGGATGGGAGGCGCCCCTAGAGTGCGGCGCCATGACCCCATCGAGACGCCTTCTTGGGCTGACCGTCCTTGCCGTCCTCGCGATCGCGACAGCTTGCGGCGGGTCGACAGCGACTTCGGTCGCGGAGCCCACGCTTGCCCCAGCCGCTCCCGTCGATCCTCTGCCGTCGTGGAACGACACCGCGACCAAACAGAAAATCATCGAGTTCGTCCAGCGCGTCACCGACCCCAACCAACTGACCTACGTCGAGCCGGACGATCGCATCGCCACGTTCGACAACGACGGCACCCTCTGGGTCGAGAAGCCTCTTTACACCGAGCTGACCTTCGCGGTGGCGCGTGTGCGAGAGCTGTCCTCGATGCACCCCGAGTGGAAACGCAAGGAGCCTTACAAGTCGCTCTTGGCTGGCGACGCCGAGGGCGTGGCTGCTACGGGCGGACGCGGCATCATCGAGCTCTTGTTGGCGTCGCACACCGGCATGAGTGCGTCCTTGTTCGACACGATCGTGCTCGACTGGCTCCAGACGGCGCGCCACCCACGTTTCGACCGCTTGTACACCGATCTCACGTACAAACCGCAGCTCGAACTCCTCGAGTACCTTCGCGCCAACGGTTTCGAGACGTACATCGTGTCGGGAGGCACCGTGGAGTTCATGCGGCCGTGGACCGAGGACGCGTACGGGATCCCCCCAGAGCAGGTCGTCGGTTCGGCGATTGAGACCCGGTTCGAGATTCAAGGGGGCAAGCCTTCGCTGCTTCGCCTCCCCGAGGTCGCCTTCGTCGACGACAAGGGAGGCAAGCCGGTGGGTATCCATCAGTTCATCGGGAAGCAACCGATCCTCGCGTTCGGCAACTCCGATGGCGACCTCCAGATGCTGCAGTACACGACCGTCGGGAGTGGCGGCACGCGCCTCGGGCTGATCCTTCACCACGACGACGCAGAGCGGGAGTATGCCTATGACCGCGACTCGACCGTGGGCCGGCTCGATGTGGCGCTGGACCAGGCGCCGGACGCCGGGTGGGTCGTGGTGTCGATGAAGGACGACTGGAACGCCGTGTTTTCGGAGGAGGAGAGCCCATGAGCCGTCTCGCGAGTTGGTTGGCCTTCGTATGCGTTGTCCTTGCCGCCCAGGCATGCAGCAAAGACACCTCGACCGAGACCGCGGCGACCGCAGCCGCCGGGAGCGCCGACCCCGTCAAGCTCCTCGACGCTGGACGAAGGAAGCGGTTGCCCCTTCGGTATCGCATCCCGGAAGGTAAGACGACGACGTCGACCTCCACGTTCCGGATCGCGTCGCTCGTGTCTTCCGATGACGCTGCGGTGGTGGCGTCTCCGCCCGGCCTTCGAATCGACGTCGTGTCCGGCCCAGCGGACGTCACGGAGCGCGGCGTTCGTTTCGAGGTCGACATCGTGAATGTGGAAGCGATGTTGCCCCCGGGCCTCGACGAGAAGCTCGTGGCGGATTTGCAGGCCAGCGCGAGCATCCTCGACGACGTCGGGGCCGAGGTTGAGATCGACGACCGCGGAATCATCGTCGAAGGCAAGTTCAACCAAGCCGCCAAGCGCCCGGACATCCCGGTTCGGCTGCTGCGGACGCTGGTCAACGCCCGGACGACGCTGACGCGTGTACGCCTCCCGGTCGAGCCGGTGGGCCTCGGTGCGCGCTGGGAAGTGAAGCGGAAGATCCAGGTATACGGGTTCGAGGTCACGCAGGTCGACACCTACCAACTGGTGGACCGCGCAGGTGACGAAGTGATGTTGAATGTCACCGTTCAGCAGATGGCCGCGCCCCAGACCGTGTCGTTTCCAGAAGACGGGATGGAGATCACCGTCGAGTCCATGGAAGCGCAAGCCACGGGTCAGATCGTCCTCGACCTCGACGCCCTGGAATCAGACGCCGAGGCCCACGGAACCTCCGCGGATCGAATCTCGTTCACCACCGAAGAGGGAACGAAAGAGCTCGTGATCGCCGAACGCTTCGACGTCCAGGTGGCCAACACCACCAACCTCCTCCCCGACCAACCCGTCGAATAGCTCGAACAAGGCCCTGCTCCGCGAGATTCCTGAGGGGGCGAGATGGTGTGGAGCGCCGAGCGCCCCCACAGGGGCGTAGTGAGGAATACTCCAGTATTCCGCAGGAGAAGCGCCGAGGAGGTAAGCCGCCGAAGGTCTAACGTCGCGCGAGGTTCCTGAGGGGGCGAGATGGGGTGGAGCGGCGAGCGCCCCCACAGGGGCGTAGTGAGGAATACGTCAGTATTTCGCAGCGAAGCCGCGAGGAGGTAAGCCGGCGATCCGCCCCAGCTCGCCCCCTCAGGAGTCGACCTTGAGGATTGCGTGGAAAGCGTCTTGCGGAATATCCACGCTCCCCACGGCTTTCATCCGCTTCTTCCCCTCCTTTTGTTTCTCGAGGAGCTTTCGCTTTCTGGAAATATCGCCGCCGTAGCACTTGGCGGTGACGTCTTTTCGGAGCGCACGGACCGTCTCGCGTGAGATGACCTTCGAGCCAATCGCCGCTTGGATGATCACTTCGTACTGTTGTCGAGGGACGATCTTCTTGAGCTTTGCCGCGAGTGCGCGGCCCAAGTAGTACGCCTTGTCCTTGTGGACGACCGCGCTCAGGGCGTCGACCTTTTGGCCGTTCAGCAGCATGTCGAGGCGGACGAGCGGGTTTTCGCGGTAGCCGGACAGCTCATAGTCCATCGAGGCGTAGCCGCGCGTCGCACTCTTCAGCTTGTCGAAGAAGTCGAACAGCACCTCGGCAAGCGGCATCTGGTACACGATGATGACGCGGTCGGACGAGGCATACTGGATGCCCTCTTGTTCGCCACGTCGGTCTTGGCAGAGCTTGATGACGGGACCCACGAACTCCGATGGCACGTGGATCGAGACCTTGAAGTACGGTTCCTCGATCCGGATGCGGCCGTCGGGGATCTGCGAGGGATTGTCGATGTCGAGCGTTTCGTCGTCGGTGTGGACGCGATAGACGACGCTTGGGGCCGTCGTGATCAGCCCGATGTTGTACTCGCGTTCGAGGCGCTCCTGGATGATCTCCATGTGCAGGAGCCCGAGGAAGCCGCAGCGGAACCCGAACCCGAGGGCGTCCGAGCTTTCGGGTTCGAACATGAAGGCGGCGTCGTTGAGATTGAGCTTCTCGAGGGCCTCCCGAAGCTCGGGGTACTGGTCGCTGTCGGTTGGGAAGATCCCGCAAAACACCATGGGCTTCACTTCTTGGAAGCCCGCCAGGGGCTCTTCGGCGCGCTGATGCACCAAGGTGATGGTGTCGCCGACCTTCGCGTCTTGAATCGACTTCACACTGGCGGCGAGATAGCCGACCTCGCCCGGGCCGAGGTGGTCGACTTCCTGCTGAAACGGGGTGTAGACCCCGAGCTCGGTGACTTCGTACTCGGCGCCGGTCGCCATCAGCCGGATCTTGTCGCCCTTTCGGACCGTGCCGTCTTTGACGCGGATCATGCACACAGCGCCGCGGTAGCTGTCGTACCAGCTGTCGAAGATCAGGGCCCGGAGCGGCCCCCCCTCGATGGTCTCGGGCGGTGGGATTCGCTCGACCACGGCCTCGAGGATCTCCTTGACGCCTTCGCCTGTTTTGGCGCTGCATGCCAGCAGCTCCGAGCAATCCAGGCCAACGACGTCTTCAACCTCTTGGCGCACGCGGTCGACATCGGCGCTCGGGAGGTCGACCTTGTTGAAGACAGGGATGATCTCGAGGTCGTTCTCCACTGCGAGGTATACATTGGCGAGCGTCTGTGCTTCCACGCCCTGGGTTGCGTCCACGACCAGGAGGGCGCCGTCGCATGCCGCGAGTGACCGCGAAACTTCGTAGCTGAAGTCGACGTGGCCGGGCGTATCGATGAGGTTCAGTTGATACGTCTCCCCGTCGGCGGCCTTGAAGGGGAGTCGAACGCCCTGCGCTTTGATTGTGATTCCGCGTTCTTGCTCGAGCTCCATGCGGTCGAGGAGCTGCTCCTTCTGCTCGCGCGCGGAGATCGCCCCCGTCACATCGAGGATCCGATCAGCAAGGGTGCTCTTGCCGTGGTCGATGTGAGCAATGATGCAAAAGTTGCGGATTCGTTGGAGATCGCTGCTCAACGTGCGACCTCTCTAGCCTCCGCCCATGCGCGCAGCAATGCGCCGTCGCGGCGTCGGCATTAACCCTTGGCCTGCGGCACTATTTGTCGGAGCTCGCATCCAGCGACATCTGGCCGGGAAGCTCGTCTTGGTGACGATCGAGAACAAGATCGATACCTTCGCGGATGTAGACCGCGACCGGTACCTTCGTGCGCTCGTGCAACAGCTTGAGCCGATCGTTTTGCTCAGGCGTGATGTACACAGTCGTTGAGATCTTTTTCCGCGCCATCGGTGACCCTCACAAAAGTGGCATGAACCTACATGGCACCATATATATTGTCAAACAACCCAAGCGGGGTACTTGCGCGGTGCGGCAGACCGACCCTATCCTTACCAAAGTCCACCCCAGGGGAGACCCAAAGTGTCGGGAAACATGAGCATTTTCGTAGGTGCCGTTTCCGGGCTGGCCGCACTGGCTTGCCTGAGCACGTCGGGGTGCGCCAAAGGCTCGAAGGCCTCGGTGCCGAGCGGTTCCAAGATGGAAGCCTTGGTCTGCGAGGGGAAAGAAACCGACCGCATAGACGTTAACGGAGATGGAAGGGCCGACATTGAACACGTCATGCGTAACGGCCGTCGGGTTTGCACGAAGGCAGATATGAACTTCGACGGAAACATCGATGTGGAGCGCTTCTACGAATCGGACGGGGTCACGGTGGCCTACGAACGGCATGACTTTGATTTCGACGGCCAAGTGGACCAGCTTTCGTTCTACGAGGCAGGGCGACTGACCCGCAAAGAGATGGACACCACTTTCGATAACGCGATCGACACGTGGCTGTGGTGCAGCGATGGCTGGGTGTCCCGGTCCGAGCGCGACCGCCGCTCCAACGGGCAGGCCGACGTGTGGGAGAGCTACGATCGTGGCCTCATCGTCGAGGCTCGCTACGACGAGAACAACGATGGGCGTCCAGACCGTTGGGACGAGTTCCGCGCGGGGAAGCTTGTGGTGAGCAAGTACGACGACAGCGGCGACGGAGAACCGGACCGCATTGATGAAATCCCACCAAGAAGTGTGGGCCCTGCCGACGACGCACTCAGGTGCGAGCCGATGCAGGTAGCAGACAACGCGAGCGCATCCGCGCCAAGCCCCGGATCCGAGGGCAGCGAGGAAGCGTCGCAGGGGGTACAGGAATGAAACGACTGACCGTATGCATGAGTATGATGAGCCTGGTGCTCCTCGGGTGCGGTTCAAAGAGTGCCGACCCGGTCACGAGCCCTGGGGCCGTGCAGTCCGAAGGCAGCACTGGCGGTGAGATCGCCGATGCGGGTCGCTGCAACTCGCCCGGCGCCGGCTACGAGGTGACCGAGTACGACACCTCTGGCGACGACTCCCCTGACGTTCGGAAGCTCTTCAAGACCATGGGCGAAGGGAGCCTCGCTCGGCTGGTCCTCGTGTGTCGCGAGGCTGATTTGAACGGCGACGGGCGTAAGGACATCGTCCGGTTCTACACCGACGAAGGGCGGCCCAAGCTTGAAGAGGCCGACCGTGACTTCGATGGCCAGATCGACGAAATTACCCATTTCGCCGAGGGCCGCGTCAACCTCCAAGAGATCGATACCGCGGGCAACGGCGTGATCGACACCAAGATCTTCTACGAAGGTGGGCAGCCGGCGCGCGCCGAGCGCGACATGGCGGGGCGAAGTACCGCCAACGAATGGAGGCCTGACCGGTGGGAATACTTCGTCGATGGGCAGACCGTCCGAATCGGCACCGACCTCAACGGCGATGGCAAAGTCGACCGTTGGGACCGAGACGAAGAGAAGCTTCGGAAGTCGGCGCTCGCACAAGAGAAGTCGTCCGAAGACTCCGCCAGCCAGTAGTTGCTTGCGGCGCGGACGCGTGACTCGTCCCCGGTCGAGCGGAGCGAACGCCTGACTGGAGAGCGGTCCCCTTTTGCCGAAGCCCTGCTACAAGGGAACGGGCTTGTCGTGGAGCGGCTACAAAAAGTACTGGCGCGAGCGGGCGTCGCGTCTCGCCGCGCGTCCGAAGGCTTGATCACCGCCGGACGGGTTCGGGTGAACGGGCGGGTCGTGAAGGAGCTCGGCACGAAGGTCGACGCTCACAAAGACCGCGTCGAGGTCGACGGCAAGCGCGTCGTCGCCGAGAAGCCCGTGTACTACCTCTTCCACAAGCCGCGCGAGATGGTCACGACCCTGGACGACCCGGAGGGAAGGGCGACGCTCGGCGAAGTGTTCCGGCGGATCCCGGAGCGGGTGGTTCCGGTTGGCCGGCTCGACTACCACACGAGCGGCGCGCTGTTGGTCACCAACGACGGCGACATGGTCGACGCCTTGCTCCGCCCGAAGTCGGCGGTGCCGAAGGTGTACGCCGTGAAGTTTCAGGGGCACCTCGACGTGCCCGAGCTCGACGCGCTCCGCAACGGGGTGAAGCTCGATGATGGGTACAAGACCAAGCCCGCCGAGTTGTTCGTTTTGCGCGAAGAGCGGAACCACACCTGGGTCCAGATCACCCTCACCGAAGGCAAGAACCGGCAGATTCACCGCATGGGCGATGCGATCGGACACCGTGTGATGCGGTTGGCCCGGCAGTCGTTTGCCGGCCTCAGCACTGACGGGCTTCGTCCGGGCGACTACCGGGAACTGAAGCGCGATGAGCTTGCGAAGCTCAAGAAGAACTTCCTCAATCCGTATCGCCGTGCCCGCGGAGGCGCCAAAGAAGGGTGAACGCGCTCGGGACCACGAAGAGGGTCAGCACCGTCGAGAGCAAGAGCCCCCCGAGGACGATCGCGCCGACCCCACGGTAGAGTTCGGAGCCGGAGCCTGAGAAGATCACCATAGGCAGCAGGCCGGCCAGTGAGGTGGCCGTCGTCATGAAGATGGGGCGCACGCGGGCTTCGACGGCCTGCGGAACCGCGTGACGAAGCGTGGCACCGGCGCGTAGGCGGGCGAGCGAACCGTCGACGACCAGGATCGCGTTGTTCACCACGACGCCGATTAGGATCAAGAACCCGAGCGCGGTCATCAGGTCGAGGGGCTGCTTGCCGAGGAGCGCGTTCACCAGCCAGAGCCCGCCGGCACCTCCCGCGGCGGCGAGCGGCACACTCACCAAGACGGCGAGCGGGGAGATGAAGTCTTCGAAGAGGGCCGCGATCAACAGGAAACAGATGATGAGGGCCAGGAGTAAGATGCCGCCGAATTGCTTCTGGGCGAGCTCGAGCTTGCCGGCCGCGCCGCTCAACCCAAACTCGACGCCAGGGGGCACGGCGCCAGAGTCTTCCATTTGCGTGATCACGTCTCGGATGATCCCGATCGCTCGTTCGAGCGGGAGGTCTTCGGGGGGCGACACATTGAGGGTGATCGCGCGCCGTCGTTCGAGGTGCCGAATGACCGAAGGCCCGAGCTTCTCTTTGACCGATGCGAGGGCGCCGAGCGGCACCGTGCGCCCACTCGGGGTGGCGACCGGTGCGGACAGCAGGGCCGCGGCGTCCGGCAAGAGCTCGTTGTCCTCGGTGACCGCGCGGAGCACGACGTCGAGCTTGGGTTCACCTTGGGGGGTGTACTCCCCGATGATCGCGCCATCGATCATCGAGTCGACCACGAGGCCGAGCTCGCCCCCTGGCATTTGGAGCTGAGCGGACTCGCGGCGCCTCGGGATCACCCGGAGCTCGGGCGCACCCGGGTCGAGGCTCGGGACGGGGCGTACCTGCGCGCCGGGGAGGGCCTCTTTCAAGGCCAAGAAGAGCCCAAGGCCAACCTGGCTCATGGTGCCGAGGTCCGAGCCCTTGATGTCGATCTCGACCACGCGCCCACCGCCGATCGAACGGCCGAAGAGCGACGCCTGGGTGGCGAAGGAGATCATGCCGGGGACTTTGGCCTGCACCCGACGCACCAGGCTCAGCATGCGGCCCACGTCCTCGTCGTGCTCCGCAACCGCGCCCGCGAACACGCGGTCCGGGCTTCCCACGAAGAACGCCCGCCGGATGTGGGGTTCCCCGTCGACTTCGCCGTCGGTGTAGCGGTTCATCTCGCCTTGAAGGCGCTCGCCGGTTTGTTGAAGCTCTTCGACCGAGTAGCCCGGGGGCGGAACCAAGATGCCGAACACCAAGTTGCGGTTGCCGGTGGGCAGGTACTCCATCGGTGGGAGCAACGCCCATGCGAGGGTGAGGGAGCCGACGATGGCGACGACCAAGATGGTGAGCGAGCGCGTGGTCGACGCGCAGAGCCACCGGACCTGGTTGGTGACGCGTTCTCGAAAACGAACGCCGAAGGCTGTGAGGCCACCGACGTCGAGCGTCTTGCCGCGGGACAGGAGCCGAGCCGCGAGGCTCGGGATCACCAGCACCGAGACCACGAGCGAGATCGATACGGCCAGTGCAATCGCCACGGCCACGTCGCGCAAGAGCTCGCCGACCTCGCCTTGCCAAAGGACGATCGGAATGAAGACGGCCACCGTGGTCGCGGTGGACGCGATGAGCGCGCCCCACACCTCACGGATCCCGCGGTAAGCCGCGAGCTTCGTGTCGGGCGCACGGGTGCGCCAAGTGTCGATGCTCTCGAGGGCGACGATCGAGTTGTCGACCACCATGCCGATCGCGAATGTGATCCCGGCGAGTGACACCACGTTGATGGTGCGGCCAAACGCTTGCATCCCGAGGGCCGTCGCGAACGCGCACACCGGGATTGCGATGCTCACCACGGCCGACGCCCCAAAGGTACGCAGGAACAAGAACAACACGACGATCGCGAGCATCGCCCCGAGGAGGAGGTTCTGTTGAACCAGGTCGAGGGCGCCTTCGATGTACTCGACTTGGTCGGCGAGGATCTCGATTTCGAGGCCTTCCCTCGCGAAGTACTCCTCTTGGAGCCGGGCGATGACCGTGTGCACCTCTTTGGTCACCTCGAGCACGTTCGTGCCGGCTTCGCGCTGGAGAAGCATGACCATCGCCGGGCGGTCTTCGACGATGGCGACCCCGCTCGGTTTTCGGAGGGCCATCTTCACCGTCGCGACGTCGCCCAGCATGATTGGCGTCCCGTCGGCCGCGGCTCCGAGCACGATCTCTTCGAAGGCGGTCGGGGTTTCTGGTGCGATTTCGGTGCGGACGAGGTAGCGCCGCTTGCCGAGGGTCACGTCGCCGCCCGAGAGATCGCGGAGCTCGCTTCGCACCCGATCGGCAACGGCTTGGACCGAGAGCCCGCGTGCGGCCAGCGCTTCCGGATCGAACAGGACGTGCACCTCGCTGTTCTGCCCGCCGATGAAGAAGATCCCGGAGACCCCCGGAATGCGATCGATCTCGGGGAGGATCGTGTCGTCGACCCAAGTGCGATACGCCGCAACGCTGCCCTTGTTGGGATCGCGGATCGCGATGACCGCGAGGGGAGGGCCGGCACTGTTCGCCGTCTCGACCACAGGCTCACGCACGGCTTCCGGGTAGCTCGCCACTTGGCTCAGCTTGTTGGTGACGCGGACGAGCGCCTCTTCGATGTCGGTGTCGACCTCGAACTCGAGCGTGATGCTGCCGTTGTCCTTGTTGGCGCTCGACTCCATGAGCGTGAGCCCCTGGAGGTTTTTGAGGACCTCTTCCTGGGGCTCGAGGACTTCGGTTTCAATCTCGACTGGGGCAGCACCGGGCCAACCCGTGTTGACCGAGATGGTGGGCGTTTGAATGTCGGGTGTGAGCTGGATCGGGAGATCGACGACCGACAGGGCCCCGAACAGCACCACCAACACGATGCCCACGATGACCGTGATCGGGCGCTGGATCGCGATCCACGTCAGGCCGACGGGTTGCTCTTCGGGCGGCCGTGAGTCGTCAGGCATCTTCGCTCAGCTTTCGGGCACGACCGTGAGCGGCTGCCCGGGGAACACGCGCTCGTTCCCGCGAGTGACGAGCGTGTCGCCGGGCGCGAGTGATTCCGCGCGCACCAAGAGCTCGTCACGCCCTCGCGCCACCACTTCCACTGGGACGATCTCGGCGCGCCCTTCGGCGTCTTTGACGACGTGGAGATCGGCGATCCCGTAAACGAGGGCATCGCGCGGGATCACGACCGCACCTTCTTCGCTTCGCTCGATCGTCAGGAGCACGTCGATGGCCGCCCCGGGTAGCAGCCACGCCGCGGGCTCGTCAGGGATGAGGCGGACGCGGATGGTTCGGGACTCATCGTCGAGCGCGCGTACCACGCCCGCGATGGTGGCAGGCGCCGACGCGCCGCGATAGCGCATGAGCGCCTTGTCGTTGGGTGCGAGGTACTCGGCGAGGTCGGGTGGGGTGGAAACCAAGACCTCGACCCCCTCGTCGTCGACCAGTTCGATTACTTCGGCCCCCGGGTCGACCCAGTCCCCCGGGTCGACCGAACGGTTCGCGACGATTCCGTCGAAGGGTGCGCGTACTCGGTGACGCCCTAGCTCGGCACGGGCTTCGGCTTCGGCAGCTTTCAAACGCTTGCGCTCCGCGAGCGCGCGCTTGCGTTCGGAGGTGGCTTGTTCGATTTCAGCCGCCGCGGCGATGTCCGGGCCTGCCCCGGTGAGTCGTTCCGCGTCGCGCTGCGCACGCTCGAGCTCGGCGGCGCCGGCGGTCTTCGAGGCCGCCGCGGCGCGCACCCGGGCGGCCGCCAGCGACGGATCGATCACCACCAACAGGTCGCCCTTGTTGACCCGGTCCCCCACGCGCACCTCGACCGATTGCACCTCACCCGGGGCCCCCGCTGCGAGCCGGGCTCGTTTGAGCGCACGCACGTCGCCAAGGAACGACCACTCGGCCTCGATGCCGCCTGCCCGGACCTCCCCGACCTGGACCCGAGCCGGGGGCGGCCCCTGGCTCGCGTCACTCTTGGCGGGCGCGTCCGCCTTGCAGCCCAAGACCCCCAAGGAACCGGCCACCAACAACACCCCGAAAGGCCGCGAACCCAACGAAATCATCGGAAAAATTTAGTCC
>JBCCEK010000114.1:0-14319 GCA_039030295.1 Myxococcota bacterium
CGCTACCGCGTGGACGGTGTTCTTCATGAGGAGATGACACCGCCGATCAAGCTCAAGAACGCGATCGCGTCCCGCCTCAAGATCATGTCCTCCCTCGACATTGCCGAGCGACGGCTCCCTCAAGATGGGCGCATCAAGCTCAAGCTCGGCAAGGGCCGCGAGATGGACTACCGCGTTTCCGCGGTGCCCACGCTTTGGGGCGAGAAGATCGTTCTTCGTCTACTCGACAAGTCGAACCTGCAACTCGACATGACCAAGCTGGGGTTCGAGCAGAAGCCGTTGTCGGATTTTCGCGACGCGATCCACCAGCCGTACGGAATGGTGCTGGTGACCGGTCCGACGGGGTCCGGCAAGACAACGACGCTCTATTCGGCGATGTCGGACCTCAACGATGTCGAGACGAACATCAGCACGGCCGAGGATCCCATCGAGTTCAACCTCATGGGCATCAACCAGGTGCAAATGCACGAGGATATCGGTCTCAACTTCGCCGCCTCACTCCGTTCGTTCTTGCGCCAAGACCCTGACATCATCATGGTCGGAGAGATTCGAGACTTCGAGACCGCGGAGATCGCGGTCAAGGCTGCACTCACAGGTCACTTGGTTCTGTCGACCTTGCACACCAACGACGCCCCGAGCACCGTCACGCGCTTGCTCAACATGGGGGTCGAGCCCTTCCTGGTGACCGCGTCGGTGAACCTCGTGCTCGCCCAACGCCTCGCCCGAAAGATCTGCGCAGAATGCAAGGTCCAAGTTCCAACCGACGAGCAGATCCTGCTCGACGTGGGATTCAAAGAAGAAGAGATCCCCGATGTGGTCGCGTATCGAGGTTCCGGTTGCAAAGTTTGCAACGACACCGGCTACAAGGGTCGCGTCGCCCTCTATGAGGTGATGCCCTTCACCGAGCGTCTCCGCGAGATCGTGCTTCAGGGCGGGTCGACCGCCGAAGTGAAAGACGAGATGATCCGTGAAGGGGTGGCGACGCTCCGAATGGCGGGCCTGCAGAAAGTCGTTCAGGGCGTGACGACGATCGACGAGGTCGTTCGAGTCACCGCCGCAGACGCCTGAGCGCGTCGAGGAGCGAGCACCGCGGCGCAGGTGCCGGGATCCGGATCACACGCGGTTGTCAACCAGGGAACGCGCGCTCGCGCGCCGGATGCGATCGTTGATACCTCTATAGTCAAATCCAATTATTCCATGATTTCAGCTATTTGGAGATCAAAGCTCCAGACCATATTGCCATGTATTGCCCTACATCGCTCGTCATGGATTGTCATGCATGGAGACCGGTGGTAGATCGGAATCCATGCGCATCAGCAACAGTTTCTCCGAAGGCGAGATTCAGGTTCTCGAATTCATCCTCCAAACCCTCCTTCGCGGTGGAGCGCCCACCATGGCGACGCGCAACAAAGATTTCGCGTCTGTCTACCGCAAGGTCATGACGATGAAGAAACGCGTCGAGGAAAAGAAAGCCGACGCCAAGGTCTCGTCGTCTGTCGGGACTGTGGCTGCCGCTGAGGATGACGACGAGCTCCGACGCAAGGCTGGCTAGCGGGTTGACTCACTTGGGTCCGTCACGTAAGCGCCGACCGCTATGGTGACACCCACGATCGTGCTCCGTGGCGGGCGCGTCCTCGACCCTTCCGTCGGGCGCGACGAACTGGCGGACGTCGTCATCGAGAACGGACGCATCGCCGCCGTCGGCCCGGATGCTGGCCGTGAGTTGAGCGGACGCGAGCAGGTTCGCACTGTCGACGTCTCGGGCTCTTGGGTCTGCCCCGGATTCATCGACCTGCACGTGCACCTGAGAGAACCTGGGCAAGAGTACAAAGAAGACATCGCCTCTGGGCTCTCCGCGGCCGCTGCTGGCGGCTTCACCACCGTGTGCCCAATGCCGAACACGCGCCCGATCAACGACAACCGGGCGATCACCGAGATGATGCTTGCGCGCGCCGAGGAACACGGGGGTACCCGATTGCTTCCGTTTGGGGCGGTTACCAAAGGGCAGCGCGGGGCCGAGCTCGCCGAGATGGCCGACCTTCGAGACGCGGGCGCCATCGGCGTCAGTGACGATGGCCTTTGTGTCATGAACGCCGCTGTCATGCGCCACGCCATGGAGTACGCGCGCACCTTCGATCTCTTGGTCAGCCAACACTGCGAGGACCACGACCTCACCGAAGGCGCCCAGATGCATGAGGGGGCGCGCTCGACGCAGCTTGGCCTTCGGGGCTGGCCGCGCGCTGCCGAGGACATCATCGTGGCCCGGGACCTCATCCTCGCCGAGCTGACGGGCGCCCGGTACCACGTCGCGCACATCTCGAGCATGGGCGCCGTTCGATTGATTCGGGAGGCCAAGAGCCGCGGCCTTCGTGTCTCCGCGGAGGTCACCCCCCATCACCTCTTGTTCACCGACGAGGCACTGCTTGGCTACGACACCTATTGCAAGGTCAACCCTCCCCTCCGGGAAGAGGAGGACCGCGAGGCCCTGCTCAACGCGTTGGTCGACGGTACGATCGACTGCATCGCCACCGACCACGCGCCGCACACCGACCTCGAGAAAGACTGCGAGTTCGGTGCGGCTGCCGTCGGCATCAACGGCCTCGAGACTGCGATTGCCGGACTTCTGTCGCTCGTTCGCCGGGAACGACTGTCGCCCTTCCGCTTCGTCGAGGCCCTATCGACGGCGCCAGCACGGCTGATCCCCGACTTTTCGGGTGGCTCGCTTCGCGAAGGAAGCGCAGCCGACGTGACCGTGATCGACCCCGAACACCGATGGACGCTGAGCGTGGAGACGCTACGCTCGAAATCCCACAATACCCCATGGCTCGACCGCGAGCTGACCGGCCGATGCGCGATGAGCATCGTCGGCGGTCGCGTGTCATACGAACTCGAACGAACATGACCGACGCACGCATCGTACTCGCAGATGGAACTACTTTTGAGGGCCGCGCCTTTGGGGCCGACGTCAGCGTGACCGGCGAGGCGGTCTTCACGACTGGCATGACCGGCTACGAAGAAGTTCTAACCGACCCATCTTACTGCGGGCAGATCGTCACCATGACGGCGCCGCAGATCGGCAACACGGGGATCAACCTCGAGGACGGCGAAGCGCGCCGCCCCGCGCTCCGTGCCTTCGTCGTCCGGGAGCTCTCGGAGGTCACGAGCAACTGGCGCACGACCGAGTCCCTCGATGCCTACCTCAAGCGACATGGCATTCCAGGGCTCACGGGCGTCGATACCCGAACGCTGACACGCCACATTCGCGACGTGGGGGCGCAGATGGCAGCCGTCGGAACCGAAGACGTCGCGACGCTTCATGATCGGGCGCGCCAGGCACCTCCAATGACTGGCCAAGACCTCACGGGCGAGGTCACTACCAAGGAAGCGTACACTTGGACCGAAGGTAGTGGCCCTTGGGCACCTGCGAAGGCTGACGCCACGCCATGGCACGTGGTCGCGATAGACTTCGGCATCAAGCTCAACATTCTTCGATGCTTGGTCGACGAAGGGTGCCGCGTCACCGTAGTCCCAGCGACGACGACGGCGGACGAGATTCTCGCCCTCGACCCCGACGGGGTGTTCCTGTCGAACGGTCCGGGCGACCCGGCTCCGGTGACCCACGGAATCGAGACGGTACGCGCGCTGCTCGGCAAGCGCCCGATCTTCGGCATCTGCCTCGGTCATCAACTCATGTGTCTCGCGCTTGGCGGCGAGACCTACAAGTTGAAGTTTGGCCACCGTGGGCTCAACCAACCGGTCAAGGATCTCAAGACCGGTCGGATCGAGATCACCACACAGAACCATGGGTTTTGCGTCGACGTGAACTCGCTGGAGGGGCGTTGCAACGTGACCCACCTGCATCTCAACGACGACACGTGCCAGGGCATCGAGCATGTCGACACCGGAGCGTTTAGCGTGCAGTACCATCCGGAGGCAGCGGCCGGACCGCACGACTCCCGCTACCTATTCCGACGCTTCACCGATGCCATCGCCCAACATCGAGCCTGAGGTCGAGCGCGTCGTGGCACGCGCACTCGGCGAATGCGACCCGAATCAAGCGGTGTGGCTCGGCCCTGGAATTCCGGAGCGCCTCGTCGACCATGTGGCTCTCCGAGCAGAGCCCGCCACGGCGCAGCTCGGGATCGTGGAGGTCGACGAAGTGTCCCCGAACGGCGTGGCGATTCTGGCGAGTGTTCCCCAACCTTCATGCCCTGTGGTCGGCCTCTCGGCCACGCCGGTCGAGGAGCTCGATTCGCTCTTGCGTCCACACGACCACGCGGGCGTTGTGCTGGCCAAGCTGATCTGCCCGTTCGCGGTGTTCGAGTTCGACACGGCGGGACCCGTCGTCCGGGAGGTGCGACGCGGCTTGACGGCGGCAGACCTTCAGACTCGGCTCTCGTTTCCGCTGTGGGCGGGCCCGGACCTGAAAGAACTCGACACCCGCTAGGCAGCTCGGGGCTCGAGGATGTCCCGGGTGTGCCGTACTTGCTACACCGAGTGTGACTCTAGGCCACGGATCCGTTGGCAAAGCTCTGAATTCGTTGAGAACTCGTTTGGCACGAGGCTTGCTCTAACTCGGCACGCCTATGTCCCCCCGCCCCGAACGTGGAACCCGGCCAAGCTTGCTGACCAGCATGCGTGAGCGCTTCGTCCTCTGGATGTGGCGCCATGGTTGGGTTTCCAGGCCCCTCTAAGGCTGCCCAAGCTCACGCCGCAGTACGGCGCCGGTATGGCTTCTCTTGCGTTTCGCGAGTGCCTCCGGGGTTCCCTGCGCGACGACGCGTCCGCCTCCCACCCCGCCTTCCGGGCCCAAGTCCACCAACCAGTCTGCGGCCAACATGACGTCCGGATGGTGCTCGATGACCACGACCGAGTCGCCGCGGTCGACGAGGCGTTGCAGGACCCCCAAGAGCCGGTCGACGTCGTCGCGGTGAAGCCCGGTCGTGGGCTCGTCCATGACATAGAGCGTCCGTGAGGTGTTGAGACCGCCCGCCAGCTCCGACACCAGCTTGATCCGCTGCGCCTCGCCGCCGCTCAGCGTGTTGGACGCCTGCCCGAGGTGCAGGTAGCCGAGCCCGAGGTCCACCAGAAGCTCGAGCGGCTGTCGAATCGCGCGGACTGCCGAAAAAACCTCGACGGCCTCGGACACCTCGAGCTCGAGCAGCTCCCCAGCGCTCAACCCCTGCCAACGTACGTCGAGGGTCTCGCGGGTGAAGCGGAGCCCGTTGCAAGTCTCGCACGGCACATGGACGTCGGGAAGGAAGGCCATCTCGACGTGAATCGAGCCCTGCCCTTTGCACTCCGGACAGCGTCCCTCCTCGACATTGAATGAGAAGCGGCTTGGCCCGTAGCCGCGCGCCCGAGCTTCCGGCGTCCCTGCGAGGAGTTTCCGAACGAGGCTCCAGATTCCGATGTACGTCGCTGGCACCGACCGTGGCGTGCGTCCGATCGGGCTCTGGTCAATCTCGATGGCTCGGGTGAGCGCTTCGAATCCCTCGATGCTCTCGTGAGCGCCGGGCGGCGCGTCGTTGACCAAGCCGAGCGCGTCTCGGGTGGCGCGCAGCAGGACCTCGCGAACCAGCGAGCTCTTGCCCGAGCCGCTCACGCCCGTCACGCCGACCAGTCGACCGAGGGGGAACCGAACGTCCACGCCGGCGAGGTTGTGGTGGGTGACCCCGGAGAGCGTGAGCCAGTCTGCGTCGCGGGTGGGCCGCCTCGACGCCGGCACGTGGGCTGGCCGCCTGAGAGCCTTGGCGGTGACCGACTCTTTCATACTCCCGAGGGTTCCCTGTCCGACGAGGCTGCCACCGTACTTGCCTCCGCCAGGGCCGACGTCGATGACGTGGTCGGCCGCTCGAATCGTATCGGCGTCGTGCTCCACCACGAGAACCGAGTTGCCGCGATCCACCAACCCCCGGAGCGCTCCGAGAAGCCGGCCGGTATCTCGTGGGTGAAGCCCGATCGTCGGTTCGTCGAGTACGTAGAGCACACCGGTCAGCCCACTCCCAAGCTGCGCGGCGAGCCGCACCCGCTGCATCTCACCCCCGCTCAGCGTGTTGGCTGCGCGCCCAAGGCCCAAGTATCCAAGGCCCACCTCCTCGAGGAACTGAAGCCGTCGTCGCGCCTCTTGGAGCGGCGTTGTGGCGATCGTCGCGTCCCGGCCCTCGAGTCGAAGCTCCCCGAGCGTGCGCGTCGCCTCGGAGACGCTCTGATCGAAAAGCTCCGTGATCGACATCCCATCGACCGTGACCCCCCGCGCCAGCGGCGAGAGACGCGTCTGGTCGCAGACGTCGCACAGCCGGCGTTCTTCGGCCTTCTTGCGTCGTCGCCCTCGCCGCTTCTTCTGGATGATCTCGCCACGACCTTCGCACGCGTCGCACTGACCTTGCCGTGTGTTGAACGAGAAGAACCGCGGATCGAGCTCGGGATATCCCCGGCCACAGCTCGGGCATGATTGAGTGCTCGAGAGCTGCATCTGTTGCGAGCCCGAAACGACCCACGCAGCGCCTTCCCCGACCGACAGGGCGCGTTCGACGAGGTCGAGCATTGACGCATGCTTGGCTTGCGCACGCCCCACGACGAGTTCGATGTCGTGCTCCGAATAGCGGTCTACCTTGATTCCCGGTTCAAGCTTGGTGAAGTCGCCGTCGATTCGTGCTTCGGTGAACCCGTCGCGCTGCGCCTTGGCGAGGAGCTCTCGATGGATCCCCTTTCGCCCACGGACCACCGGCGCGAGGATGGTGACCTTTTTCGCACCGAAAGTGCGCCGCACGTCGCGGACCAACTCCGACGCTGGCCGTGCCGCGATCGGAACCTTGCAGTCGACGCAATGGAGCACACCAATGCGCGCCCACATGAGCCGAAGGTAGTGAGACACTTCAGTCACAGTGGCGACCGTCGAGTTCGCGCCAGCGCGCGTGAGCCGTTGCTCCAATGACACGCTCGGAGGGACGCCAAGCACCTGATCGACCGAGGGACGCGGAAGCTGCGGCATGTACTGGCGCGCGTAGGGCGACAGCGTTTCGAGGTAACGCCGCTGACCTTCTGCGAACAGTACGTCGAACGCGAGAGTGCTTTTTCCGCTGCCGCTTGGGCCGGTCAGCACGACGAGTTGCTCGCGCGGAATGCGAACACTCACGTCCTTCAGGTTGTGTTCGCGAGCACCCGCGATTTCGATCTTGCGTTCGCGTGCTCGTGTGCTGCGCTTCTTCTTGGCGACCTGGGCGCTCGCGCTCTTGTCGCCTCGAAGGGCCCGCGCGAGGTACGGCGCCGTCTGAGACCGTTTCTTCTTCTTGGCGACGGACTCGGGCGTGCCTTTGGCGATCAGCTTGCCGCCTTCGTCGCCGGCGCCCGGCCCGAGGTCGATCACGTAGTCGGCGAACGCGGCCACTTGCATGTCGTGCTCGACGACGATCACAGTGTCGCCACGCTCGACGAGCGCATCGAGAACACTGAGAAGCGGGCGAATGTCGTTGGCGTGGAGTCCGGCGGTCGGTTCGTCGAAGACCAGCAGTGACCCTGGAGTCGCGCGGAGGAGTGCTTCTGCCAGTTTGAGCCGCTGGGCTTCGCCGCCCGAAAGTGTGTTGAGCGGCTGCCCAAGCCGAAGATAGCCAAGCCCCACGTCGAGCAGCGGCGTGAGCGCTCGGCCGATCAGCGCGTCTTCCGCGAATCGCAACGCGGCTTCCTGCGCCGTGAGCTGCAAGACCTCGGCGACGTTCGTCCCCATGTACGTCACATCGAGCACCGGCCCGACAAAGCGCATCCCGCCACACTCGGGGCAAGAGAAGACCACGTCGGCGAGGAACTGCATCTCGACGGTCTCGGCGCCATCACCGCGACAGGACTCGCAACGCCCGCCCTCGACGTTGAACGAGAAGAAGCCAGGCTTGTATCCACGTTCCTTGGCGATCGGTTGCGAGGCGAAGCGCTTGCGAAACACGTCCCAAATCTTGAGATATGTTGAAGGGTTGCCTCGCGAAGTTCGCCCAAGAGGAGCTTGGTCGACCCCCACGACCCCTTGAAGCGACTCGAAGCCGCGGAGGCTCTCGTGCGCCAGGGGGGCTTGATCACTCTTCACGCCGAGCTGCCGCTGAATCGCGGGGAGGAGGGTCTCGAGGACCAGGCTGCTCTTGCCGGAGCCACTCACCCCTGTCACACACGTCAGCGCCCCGAGGGGAAACGCCGCGTCGACTTTCCGTAGGTTGTGCCCGGTCGCGCCCGCGAGCTCGATCCAACCCGTCGGCGTTCTTCGGGGACGCGCGACCGCACCGTTGGCTTGGAGCGCCACCCCTGTCGCCGTCTTGGCGCGGCGCAAGTGGCTCGGGGTCCCATCGAAGACGACCTGACCGCCTTGCTCGCCGGCACCAGGGCCGAGTTCGATCACGCGATCGGCACCGAGGATCATCTCCGGGTCGTGTTCGACGACGACCGCGACGTTCTCGTCTTTCGAAAGGGCCCGGACCACCCCAAGCAGGCGCTCGACGTCTTTCGGGTGAAGGCCTACGGTCGGCTCGTCGAGCACAAACATCGCACCGTTGAGGGTGGCACCGAGTGCGCTGGTCAACGCGACGCGTTGAGTCTCTCCCCCGGATAGCGTTCGGGACGTTCGGTCGAGTGAGAGGTAGCCCAGGCCGACGTCATGCAACGCGCGTAGTCGGTTCACGGCCTCTCGCCACAGGAGTGCCGCGCCCGCGTCCGATGCGAAGCGGGACTCTTGCCGCTCCAAGAAGTCCAGTCCTTGTGAAGCGGGAAGTGAGAAAAAGTCCGGAAGACTCGAGCCGTCGATGTGCCACGCCAGCGCGTCGGGCTTCAAGCGAGTCCCGTTGCACGCGGCACAGGGCTCGTACTTGCGATAGCGAGACAGAAAGACGCGCACGTGCATCTTGTATGCTCTCGATTCCATCCACTTGAACCAACTCTTGATTCCCCACCATCCCTTGGGGTACCCGGCTTCATCGCCTTCGAAGAGCCACGTGAGTTGTTCTGGCGTCCACTGGTTCAGCGGTACGTCGAGGGGGATCCGCGCCTTCTTCGCTTGCTTGCGGAGCTCTTTTCGCTCCCAGGTGGTCGCCTTCCCCTGCCAAGCTCGAATCGCCCCGTCCTCGATCGAGATCGAGTGGTCGGGGATCACACGGTCGAGGTCGATCTCGATGGTTCGTCCGAAACCACGACATGTCTCGCAGGCCCCGATTGGATTGTTGAAACTGAAGAGCCCAGGGGTGGCTCGTCGGAACGACCTGTCGCACTTCGGGCAGTCGAGGCCCTCCGAGAATCCTCTCTCCTCGCCGCCCGCGGTCCAGACGCTCGCGCGTCCCATCCCGCGACGCATCGCCATCTCGATCGCTTCGACGAGCCTCGCCTGATCGCGTTCTCTCGCGACGGTCCGGTCAGCGACGACGTCGAGGGTCGTGCTTCGACCGTTGGTCACTTCACTCGGCTTCACATCGTCGAGGTCCCGCACCGTCGAGTCGACGCGAACGCGCCTGTAGCCGTCCTGAAGAAGCGTCTCCCGGACGCCAAGAAAGTGCTCTGCGTCCGCGACCGCCACGGGATAGGTGACGAGCAGCTTCTCCCCTGCGAGCTCCTCTAGGACGGTCTCGGCCGCCCGGGTCGGCGCATCACGATGGACCGTAGTGCCGCAGCCCGGGCACCGGAGCTCGGCGGCGTGCGCCCATAGATGCTTCGCGTAGTCGGCGATCTCGGTCATGGTCCCGACGGTCGATCGACTGGTCCGCACGGGGGCCTGCCGATCGACCGCAATCCCGACGGGGACCGGGTCGAGCTCATCGACCGGGGGACGCGCCAGGCGCTCCAGGAACTGCCGGGCGTAGGCGCTGAAGCTCTCGACGTATCGACGCTGGCCCTCTGCGTAGAGCGTTCGAAAGGCGAGGGACGACTTGCCCGCGCCAGAGGGCCCGACGATCGCCAGGTAGGTTCCTGGGTCGATGTCGAGGTCGATCGATTGGAGATTGTGCGTGCGGGCGCCGCGTAACTTGGTGGGCTGCATGATCCGAAGGGGAACGGCCTTCCCCGCCGAGGACCGGTCCCCGGAGGCCTATCTCTAGGATGGCCTGCCTTGATGTCCAGTGCGCCGTACCCCCGGTGGAGCCAAGCGCCCAACCCGGGCTGAAACCTTCGGCAAGGGCCTCCTCAGCGGCGGCCCCACCGGCGGCGAAAGACCCAAGTCATTGCGAGCAGCGCGACCGCCACGAAGACGAACCAGGGGTTGAGAAGGGGCTGCCTTGAGATGATGCCCGACGTCTTGCGCGTCGTCGACGCCAGCTCGACGAGTGCCGGAACGTCCTCGATCCCTAGGAACACTTGACCCCCGGTTCGTTCCGCTGCGGCTCCGAGCTCAGCCGCACTGACCTCGAGATCTGCGAGCTCGTCTCCGCTCTCCTCGACCACGAACACTTCACGCGCCAGCATCTCGCCGTCGAACCTGGCTTCGACTTCAAACGCACCTGGTTCGACCGGGCCCCGAAGGGTGGCGCGGACCTGCCCCGCACGGTCGGTCCGAGCGCGAACGACGCTGTCTTCGTCGACCGGCTCGGCCTCGGACCCTGGGTCGTCTGAGACCGTCGTGATTCGAAGCGACACCCGCTGATTCGAGATCGGCCGGTATCGGTCGTCGCGGAGTAAGCCACTGACGATCACGGGGGCGCCGACTCCGTAGCGATCGCGGTCGGTGGAGATCCTTGCTGGCTCGAGCAGCGGATCGCGTGTCAGCCAGCGGACCAACCGATCCCAGAAGAGCTCGTACTCGTCAGCTCCGACCGTGGTGTCGTCGCTGGCGAACCGCCAACGCCAAGACTCGTCTGTCGTCATTGCAGCAACGCGTCCGCGCTCGGCCTCCCCGACGACCAGGATGGGAAGGCGCCTGCCCGACGGCAGCCGAGCTCGCGGATGCTCGAGCAGGACCGAGGCTCCCTCCTTCACCGACGTGAGCTCGTTGGCTCCGTGTAAGGACGGCAGCGTCTTCCAGGTCCGACGAGTCAGCGACGGGTCGGGTCCGAGCGCGATGATCGGATGCCGGACCAGGTCCGCGTTCGGGCGTGGATGATAGCTCCCCGGGACGACCCCGCCTCCGGCCGGCAGACGAACCGGAAGGATCTCTTCGATCGGCGTCGAGGCGTATCCGCCAAGCGAAAACGAGTGGTCTCCGCCGACCATCAGGAAGGACCCCCCACGATGGACGTAGTCTCGAATCCGCGGCAAGTACTCCTGCATGTCGTAGGGTTCGAAATCGAAATTCTGAAAGATGATGACGTCGAAGCTGCCGAGGTGTTCTCGGAAAAGCTCGTCGGTTGGAAAGGGAATGAGGGCGAGCTCGTTGGTCCCAGCCGCGGTGATGTCGCTCGGCGCACGCAAAATGAAGAACGAGATCAGGTCGACGGCGCCATCACGCTTGATGAAGTCTCGCAGGAAGCGAACGTCCCAGCTCGGTCGCCCCGCGACGAGCAGAACCCGCACACGGTCCCGCCCCACCCTCAGCAACGCCGCCCGCTCGTTGTTCTGCGGAACCTGGTCTGACGGGTCCCGCGGCACCACGACGCGATAGAGGGCGCGTCCTGGCCTCTGCGGCGTGACCTCAAAGGCCGCCTCTCCGCGGCCGTCGGCGTCGAGAGTCACCGTACGCTGCTCGACCAGTTGCCCTTGATGCCAGAGCTCGACGGGGAGCTCGCTCACTCTGAGCCCGCCGAGTGCGCGAAGCTCCGCGCGGATCACCGCCGGGACACCCACGTAGGCGGTCGAGTCCGCTCGAAGCGAGGCGACCGCTTGATCGTCCAGCGCGTCTTCCCCTCCAACGAGCACCGTATGAATCGCAGGGGCGGTGTCGTCGAGCGGGAGCGTCCCCGCCCGAAACCCGCGGTCCGCTCCGTCCGTGATGACGACGATCGACCCGATCTCCTGATCGGCCGCCTTGTCGAGGACCGTGCTGATGCCCTCGCGGATATCGGTCCGGTCGTCCGATGGGTCGTAGGACTCGGCGAGGTCGCTCCAGATCGCCCCTCGCGTTTCAGCTCCAAAGCGATAGACGAGTGGGTCGATCCGGTCGTCCTCTTGCCACCTTCGCACGAGCGTGCGTACGGCGTCGGCCCGGACTCCATCCGCGTCCGAGAGCGTCATGCTCCGCGAGTCATCGACTAGAACCGCGGTGCCGCCCGCAACCTCCTCGAATGCTTGCCGTACGAGAGTAAGCTGAAGTGCCATCGCGAAGACCGCCGCCAGCCCGAGGCCGCCGAGAACACCGAGGACGACCCGCCGCACACGGTTGCGTTCACCTTGAAACGAACGCAGCTCGAAGAGCCACAGGACGAGCAGAAGCCCACCGACGATGACTGCAGTCGTCGTCCCGCCCCAGATTCCGAGCTGCCAATGCCACTCCTCCACGGGGTTCCTCAGTGAATCGATCCTCGTCGCCGCATGATGAACGGCGCGTGGACCTGATCGTCTTTGTAGTCTGTGCAGAGCGCATAGAGAACCAAATTGACGGCGAGGCGAATCGCGCGCTCGCGCTGGATCTCACCGCCGGGCACGACCGCCTGTGTCCAGGATCCGAGTGGGTCGCGCTGCATTGCGCCGCCCACGTCATGTTGGCTGTAGACGATGGCGATGCGGTCCCCATAGGTGACCCCTTCGAGGAGCTCTGGCCCGCGCACCCGTCCGACGGGACGTTCGAGTAAATAGAACGAGCGGTAGATGGTGTGGTCCTTCGGGATCTCGCGGAGTGGACTCGCGGGAAACGCGCGGAGGAGCTCACGGCGCACCGAGCGGTCGAACCCTTCGCCCCCTGCCGATGCATCGTCGATGAGGATGAAACCCCCGCGGTGGACGTAGCGTCGTAGCGAGTCGATCGCCTCCTTACTGAGGGGTGGGAACTCCTCGGCTCCTCGCCAATAGAGAATCGGGCTCCGAAAAAGCGATTCTTCACCCAACGCGGCGCGCCCCGGCTCGAGCTTGGGCTCGACGCTCGTGCGCTTTCGTACCTCCCATGCGAGACGGCCGGTGACCGCTTCCGGGTCCGCTTGATCGCCACCCGAATCCACGCTCACGATCTCGATCTCGGTCGCGTCCCCGAAAGCGAGCGCCTGCTTCGCGCCTCCCACTGAAAGGCAGACCAGTACTCCAGCGAAGCAAGCGAAACGCACCCCTGACCCCGAGGTCATGCGAGAGCCCTACCAATCGTGCGACAAAGCGCAAGCCGGGTTGACGCCTGGTGCGTTCGCGACGAGAGTTCGCCGGTGCCGATGAGGTCACCTTGCGCAGCGGCCGCCGTCGCGCTCCTCGCACTCAGCAGCGGCTGCGACGGGCAAGGCGAAGAGCGGAGTTCGCCCGTCATGGCCGCCGAGCCAAGCGTCGATCCACGAGAGCCGGAGATGCTCTCTCGGACACGACCTCTCATGAGCACCATCTTTCGCATTCAAGTCGCAGCGCCGACCGCAGGCGCGGAGGCGATCGTACAGCGCGCGTTCGGTGAGATCGAACGGCTCGAAGACGTCTTGTCGGAGTGGCGAGAGGGAAGCGACATCGCGCGCGTCAACGCAGGGGCGGGAAAGCGGCCAGTGAAGGTCGGCGACGATACGTTGCGTGTGGTCGATGCCGGCCTCGACGTGTCCCGTTGGTCGCGGGGCGCGTTTGACCTCTCTTGGGCGGCGCTGTGGGGCTACTACGACTTTCGTCCCGACAGCGTGAAGATCCCGACCGAATCCGACATCCGACCACGCCTTGCGTTAATCGACTACAAGCGAATCCAGGTCAGCAAGTCTCGACAAACGATCTTTCTGAAGAAGCGCGGAATGGCGATCGGCACCGGCGGCATCGCCAAGGGCTACGCACTCGACCAGGCGGGCGCGATCCTTCGCGGCGGCGGCATCGAGGACTACATGATCTTTGGTGGCGGACAGGTCCAGGTGCACGGGGAACGCGAAGGGCGACCATGGCGAGTGGGTATCCAGCACCCGCGCGACCCACGGACCTATTTCGCGTCACTCGAATCCACCGGGGCTTCGTTCTCGACCTCCGGTGACTACGAGCACGCGGTCTTCGATGGCAGTGGTCGCCGGTGGCACCATATCATCGACCCCAAGACCGGTCGCCCTGCCACCAAGTCGCTGTCGGTCACGGTCATGACGGCGGAAGGGATCTACGCGGATGCGCTCAGCACGGCCGCCTTTATCCTCGGTCCGAGCAAAGCCCTCAAGATGTTCCGACGGATTGCATACCCGGCCGACGCGGTCATCGTCGGATCGGACTGCAAGATCTACACGACGCCCGGCGCCAAGGCGAAGCTCCGGATGAACGTCAAACTCGACGACG
>JBCCEK010000115.1:0-14290 GCA_039030295.1 Myxococcota bacterium
ACCGCGAGGTCGACCCAAGGCTCTCCGCCATGCCGCATGACGAACTTGAGTTCCGGGAAGAACCAACACACTTCGTCGATGTGCTCGACCTTCTGGGGGGCCATCGGGATGCGGGGACCAGGGACGCCGACGGTCAGACAGATCGGGATGTCGAGCTCCACACACGTGGCGTAGACCGGGTAGTAGCGCTTGTCGTTGATCGGAACTTGGGGGCAGAGGCCAGACGGAAAGCCGGTGACCGCCTTGATCCCGCACTCCTTGTGGAGGCGTTTGATCAGCCGAACTTCCTCCATGCCGTTGTTGGGGTTGGCCCCGTACGACGCGAAGAACCGATCCGGATGTCCTTGACAAGCGTCGAAGTTGACCGAGTTCGGCCCGGAGATGCCGAGCATGGCCTTCTCGATGCCCCATTTGTCCATCTCTTCGATCGCATAGGCGACGTAGTCGTCCTTCTCCCCGATATTGGGGATGTTCTTGAACATATACTGAGCTGGCATCTTGAAGACCTTCTGGCTCTCCTGGTCGAGCAGCAGAGGCTTCATGAAGTCGTACCAAGCCGTCGGGTCGCCGTCGGGGATGTTCATCATGAGGTCGATCGCCTTCAGGCCTTGCGGAATGGGCATCAATGGCGTCCTTTTCAGTTTGTAAACTTGGCCCTATGATGAGATGTGGCCGGCTGGACATGCCCCAGCCACTGCGCTAGAACATGTTCTACTTTATGGCCCCTGTGGGGCTGTCTGTAAAGCGATGATTTCATGACCCAAACCACCGCGAGCCAAGCGGCCCGAGTGTCTCACGGAGAGTCGACGATGGACGGAGGATTTGAAGCGATTCCCACGCGCGATGAGTTGATCCGAAGGGCTCGCGCGTTGGCGCCAACCCTTCAGGAACGCGCGAAAGAGACGACCTCGCTTCGGAGGATGCCACAGGAAACGATGGACGACCTTCATCGCCTCGGCTTCTTCAAGGTCGTGCAGCCCAAACGGTACGGCGGCTACGAAATGGATCCGTCAGTCATCTTCGATCTTCAACTGGAGCTCGGTCGCGGGTGTGCATCGAGTGCCTGGGTCTACGGCGTGCTCAACGTGCATACGTGGCAGCTCGCGCTCTTCGACCGAAAAGCCCAAGACGAAGTCTGGGCAGACGACCCCACCACCTTGATCTCTTCTTCCTACATGCCGGTCGCAAAGACGGAGTGGGTCGATGGCGGCGTGAAGCTGAGCGGGCGTTGGTCATTCTCGAGTGGTTGTGACTTCGCCGACTGGGCGTTCCTTGGCGGCTTCGTTCCGACCGAGGAGGGCAAGCCCCCCGACATGCGAACCTTCCTCGTGCCGCGCTCGGACTACGAGATCATCGACAACTGGCACACCTCCGGCCTTCGCGGGTCCGGAAGCAAAGATGTCGTCGTCGACGGTGTCTTTGTCCCCGACCACCGTATGCACAAGTTCTCAGATGGGTACCGCCAGAAGAGCCCCGGCAACGAAGTGAACCCGTCGCCTGTGTACCGGTACCCCTTCGGGCAGATCCATGTACGGTCGGTTTCCACGCCGGCGGTCGGCGCGGCATTTGGGGCACTCGATGCCTATGTCGACTACATGAAGACAAAGGTGTCTCAGGCGACTGGCGGCAAGGCAAAGGAGTCCATCACCAACAGCGTGGCGGCATCAGACGCCGCGGCGCTCCTCGATCGCGAGGTGCTGGTCCTTCGTCGCAACTTCACCGAGATGTTCGAGCACCTTGAGAAGGGGGAGAAGATCCCGGTCGAGCGGCGGGTTCGCTTCCGCAACGACTCCGCGAGGGCGGTGGACACCGCCACCCAGATCGTCGAGAAACTGTTCCTGACTTGCGGTGCGCGGGCCGCGTTCGAAGATCACCCGCTCAATCGTCACTTCCAAGATGTTCACGCGATTCGCCTCCATCACGCGAACGGTCCGGACGGTCCGGCAGCGAACTTTGGCGGTGTGTTGTTCGGTGCGAAGAGCACGGATTTCTTCATCTGAGCGGTTCGAGCGAGGCTCGCTCTCTAGGGTGGTAAAGATGGTCGTAGAAGCAGTTCCCGAGGGCAAGTACGCCGACGTCGGGGGCGAAGTCACGATGCACTACCACGAGGCGGGCACCGGTGATCGCGGGGCCGTCTTGTTCGTGCACGGAAGCGGTCCCGGCGCGAGTGGCTGGAGTAACTTCAAGGGGAACTACTCGCAGCTCGCCGAACACGGCTTTCGCACGATCGTTCCAGACACGATGGGTTACGGGTACTCGACCAAGCCTGAAGAGGGAACGTACTCGCTCGCGGACGTGGCGGCGCAGTACAAAGGCCTTCTCGACGCACTTGGTGTCGACAACGTATCGGTCATCGGGAACTCGCAGGGTGGGGCGATCGCGATCACGATGGCACTCGAATACCCAGAGCTCGTCGACAAGTTGGTCTTGATGGCGCCTGGAGCGCTCGAGAAACGCGACGTCTACATGGAGATGGAGGGCATCAAGGCGATGATCCGCGTCCTCTATAAGGAAGGGATCTCCAAAGAGACGATGCGCAAGGTCTTCAGCCTCCAGCTCCACGATGCGTCGAAGATCACCGACGAAGTAATCGAGGAGCGCTACCAGGTTGCGATGACCCAACACCGAGACAACATCGCGCGCATCCAGGTCGTCAACCAAGAGGATCGGCTCTCGGAAATCCGATGCCCGGTACTCTGTTTCTGGGGCGCCAACGACAAGTTCTGTCCCGTCACGGGCGCCTCCAAAATCGCCGAGCGCTGCGCAGACGCGCGAACCGTGCTCATCTCGAGCTGCGGGCATTGGGTGATGGTCGAGTACGCGGAGCTCTTCAACAACCTCACTTCTCAGTTCTTGCTGGAGGCTCTGGGCTAGCTCCGAGCAGCTCTCTTGATGGGTTGTAGACGATGGACGATGCGGCACGACAGAGGAAGATCACTGAGTTCGGTGACCAACTCTACGCGGCGCTCAGGGCGCGGAGAACCCTGGCGCCGCTGACGGAACGGTGGCCCGAGATCACCATCGAGGACGCCTATCACGTCTCCCTTCGGATGGTGAACCGACGGATCGAAGACGACGGCGAGAAGATCATCGGCAAGAAAATCGGCGTGACGAGCCGGGCTGTTCAGGAGATGCTTGGCGTCTTCCAGCCGGACTTCGGCTACCTGACCGACAAGATGGTCTACCCGAACGGGGGTGCGATGCCGATCAGTGAGCAGCTGATCCAGCCGCGCGCCGAAGGGGAGATCGCCTTCAAGCTCGACAAGGACCTGCGCGGACCGGGTGTCACGAACCAGGACGTCGTCGACGCGACTGCGTACGTCATGGCGTGTTTCGAGGTCGTCGACAGTCGGGTGCACGACTGGAACGTCAAGATCCAAGACACCGTGGCCGACAACGCGAGTTGCGGCCTCTTCGTGTTGGGCGACGAGCATGCCGACCCGGGTCTTCTCGATTTTCCGAGCCTCAAGATGCGAGTCTACAAGAACGGCGAGCCGCTCAGTGAGGGCGTCGGTGCCGCGGCGCTCGACTCACCGCTCAACTGCGTGAGTTGGCTTGCGAACACCCTATCGGAGTTCGGGATCACGCTCAACGCAGGGGATGTCGTCTTGTCGGGGTCATTGGTACCTCTCGAGCCTGTTGTGGCGGGCGACGAGATGAACCTCGAGGTCGAGGGCGTCGGAACTGCTGCGGTCAGGTTCACATAGGAGTGAAGCGGGTATGGCAACGAAGGTGAAGGCTGCGATCATCGGTTCCGGAAACATCGGGACCGACCTCCTTTACAAGGCTCTCAGAAGCGAAGTCGTCGAGCCGGTGTGGATGGTCGGAATCGATCCGCAGTCCGAAGGCCTTCGACGCGCCAAAGACCTCGGTCTCAAGACGACCTCAGAAGGCGTCAAGGCGCTAGAGCCGCACATCCTCGAGGACGGCGTGAAGATCGCGTGGGATGCGACGAGCGCGTACGTCCATGAGTCGAACAACGAGGTCGTTCGGGCGCATGGGGTCAAGATGGTCGACCTCACCCCCGCCGCGATAGGTCCGTTTTGCGTTCCGCCGGTCAACCTCGAGGCGATGATGGGCCAGGACCAGCAGAACGTGAACATGGTGACATGCGGCGGGCAGGCGACCATTCCGATGGTCGCGGCGGTCAGTCGAGTGCAAGAGGTCGCCTACGGCGAGATCATCGCGACCGTGTCGTCAAAGTCGGCGGGGCCCGGTACCCGAAAGAACATCGATGAGTTCACGCGGACGACGGCGAGGGGAGTGGAAGAGGTTGGCGGCGCCGAACGCGGCAAGGCGATCATCATCATCAATCCCGCGGAGCCTCCGCTCATCATGCGCGACACGATTCACTGCCTGACCAAGGCGCCCCCGAAGGAGGCCGAGATCGTCGAGTCGGCCCAGCGAATGATTGCGGAGGTTCAGAAGTACGTGCCGGGGTACACACTCAAGAACGGGCCAGTGTTCGACGACAACCGGGTTTCGTTCTTCATGGAGGTCGAAGGGCTGGGTGACTTCTTGCCGAAGTACGCCGGCAACCTCGACATCATGACGGCAGCCGGGCTCCGGACGGCCGAGCTCATCGCAGAAGAGATTTTGCGCGCGGAGGCAGCATGAACCTACGAGGCAAGCGCGTAACCCTTCACGACATGAGCCTCCGAGACGGGATGCATCCGCAGCGTCACCAGCTCACCCCCGTACAAATGGTGGAGGTCGCAACCGCCCTCGACGAGGCCGGCGTCCCCATGATCGAGGTGACCCATGGCGATGGGCTTGGCGGGGCATCGGTGAACTATGGCTTCCCGGCGGCGAGCGACGAGGACTACCTCAGCGCAGTCATCCCAAAGATGAAGCGGGCCAAAGTGTCGGCGCTGCTCTTGCCAGGTATCGGCACGGTCGACCACCTTCGGATGGCCCATGATCTGGGCGTTCACACGATTCGCGTGGCGACCCATTGTACCGAAGCGGACGTCTCGGAGCAGCACATTGCTCTCGGGCGAAAGATGGAGATGGACACCGTGGGCTTCTTGATGATGGCTCACATGATCCCGGAAGACGAACTCATAGTGCAGGCGAAGTTGATGGAAAGCTACGGGGCGAACTGCCTCTACATCACCGACTCGGCTGGATACATGCTGCCGGACGATGTGACCGCTCGAGTCTCTCGCTTCGTCGAGGAACTCTTGCCTGACACCGAAATTGGCTTTCACGGCCATCACAACATGCACATGGGGATCGCGAACTCGCTCGCCGCGATCGAAGCGGGGGCGCACCGGGTCGACGGATCGGTGGCCGGCATGGGCGCGGGGGCGGGCAACACGCCGCTTGAGATCTTCGTGGCTGTGCTCGATCGCATGGGGGTCGAGACTGGCGTCGATATGTGGAAGCTGATGGACGTCGCCGAAGACATCGTTTACCCGCTCATGACCCACAAGGTCCGCGCGGACCGCGACTCGCTCACACTTGGCTACGCGGGTGTGTACTCATCGTTCCTGCTCTTCGCGAAACGCGCAGCTGAGAAGTACGGCTTGAAGTCCACGGACATCCTTGTCGAGCTCGGGCGACTCAAAACCGTCGGTGGTCAGGAAGACATGATAGAGGACGTCGCCCTAGACATGAAGAAGGCCGGCGCGGCGGAGTGAGTGTGTCGGATCTTGATAGCTTTCGGCGGGAGGCGCGCGCTTGGGTCCGGGAGCATTGTCCCAGGTCTCTTTGGGGCACCTCGGGTGGAGGGCCTTTCGAGGGGTACTGGGGTGGAGCGAAGTGTACCGAGACCGACCCCGACGTGTTGGCGTGGCGTGACCAAGGGATAGCCCGAGGCTGGACTGCGCCGAGTTGGCCCAAGGAGTACGGGGGCGCTGGGCTGAGCTCCGCGGAGGAGCAGATCATTCACCAAGAGATGAAGGCGATCGGCGCGCCGCGTCCGGTGGCCGGCCAGGGGCTGGCGATGTTCGGGCCGGTGTTGTTGCAGTACGGGACCGACGAGCAACGGGCGGATCATCTCCCGAAGATCGCCCGCGGGGAGGTGCGATGGTGTCAGGGTTACTCGGAGCCGGGGGCGGGTTCCGATCTCGCCAACCTGCAGCTCAGGGCAGAGCTCCAAGGTGACGAGTTTGTTTTGAACGGTCAGAA
The DNA here is from genome assembly GCA_039030295.1 of Myxococcota bacterium. GTDB lineage: Bacteria > Myxococcota_A > Polyangia > Polyangiales > Houyiibacteriaceae > SG8-38. Next base: position 6,133 of record JBCCEK010000115.1, read on the forward strand.
GATCTGGACCTCGCATGCCGACGCCAGCGACTGGATCTACTGCCTCACCCGAACCGACTCGACCGGACCCAAGAAACAGATGGGGATTTCCGTCATCTTGGCATCGCTCGAGACGCCTGGGATTACGGTTCGCAGGATCGACCTCATCAGCGGGTACTCACCGTTCTGCGAGACCTTCTTCGACGATGCGCGCGTTCCCACGAAGAACCTCGTCGGCCCGCTGAACGGGGGTTGGGGGATCGCCAAGGCGATTCTCGGGCATGAACGCGCGTCGATCGGACGGTCGATTGCGCGCCAGCCAGGGAGCGCACAACGAGACGTGGTTGCGCGGGCCCGGAAGCACCTGGCGGCGCCCGATGGACCCATACCCGACCCGCTGCTCCGCGACGAGATCGCCCGTCTCGGGATGCTGGAGGAGGCGTTCCATCTGACGCTCGCGCGAGTGCAGCAAGGGGCGGCCACTGGGGCACCCGGGCCGGAAGGGTCCATTTCCAAGATCGTGGGAAGCGAGCTCAAGCAGATGCGTTTCGAGCTCGGTATGAAGGTGGCGGGTCCGCAAGGCCTCGGTTGGCAGGGGCCAGGGTTCGACGACGACGACCTGAGCTATACGCGCGAGTGGTTGCGCTCCCGCGCGAGCACCATCGAAGGCGGATCGTCCGAAATCCAGAAGAACATCGTGTCGAAGCGGGTACTCGGGCTTCCGGAGCCGAAGAAATGACCTCTCACGCGGCGCCGATACTGTTGCTCAATGACGAGCAACACATGCTCGCGAAGACAGCGTGCGAGTTCGTCGCTCAGCACGCGCCCGCGGCCCGGCTTCGGACGTTTCGCGACTCGGACGATGGCGTGGGCTTCTCGCGCGACCTTTGGCGACAGATGGCGGAGTTGGGGTGGCTCGGCCTCCAGGTCCCGACCGAGTACGGAGGGCTTGGGCTGGGCTTTTTCGATCTGTGCGTGGTGCTCGAGGCCACCGGTCGCGAACTGATGCCTGAGCCGTTCGTGTCCACTTCGCTGTTGGGAGTCCAATCCTTGCTTCTTGGCGGCAGTGATGTGCAGAAGCAGGCATGGCTTCCTCGGGTCGCCTCGGGCGAATCGCTGCTTGCAGTGGTCCACGACGAGCGACACAAGTCGGGACGCGGTGCCGCCCCATCTATTCGGGCCCGAACCGTGTCGGGCGGATTCGAGCTCTCTGGTGCGGCGGCGCAGGTGCTCGACGCCCATGTGGCGGACCAGCTCTTGGTGTCCGCCACGGCGGAGGACGATGCCGTTTCCCTCTTCCTCGTCGATCCGGGTGCTGAGGGCGTCACGATCACGCGGCAGTCGCGGATCGACGGGCATGGTGCAGCGATCGTCCGACTCGAGTCGTGTCACGTACCCACGGACTCATGTGTCGGAGCGGTGGGCGAGGGGGCTTCTCTCCTTGCAGTCGTCTTGGACCGAGCCGCCATAGGGCTCTCGGCGCAGATGCTCGGGGCTGCCGAACAAGCCTTTGCCGATACGCTCGCGTACCTCAAGGAGCGGCAACAGTTTGATGCACCTATCGGTTCGTTCCAGGCGCTCCAGCACCGCGCGGTCGATCTCTACACGGAGCTCGCCCTCTTGCGGTCGGCGGTCCTAGCGGCGGCAAGAGCTGTCGACGAGCAACCCGACGAGGTGGAGCGCCTGGCCACGCTCGCGAACGCGCTTGCTTCCGAGACGCTTTTGCACGTCTCGAAGGAAGCCATTCAAATGCACGGTGGCATCGGGGTCACCGACGAGCACGACATCGGGCTTTACCTCAAGCGCGCGCAGGCCACGTACATGAGTTTCGGAGTACCTTCGCAGCAGCGCGACCGCTGGGCGGAGCTTCACGGCTACTAGTCGATCCAACAAGCGAGAAGAACGATGAAAAGGTTTGAAGGAAAGAACGTCGTCATCACTGGAGCAGCCGCAGGCATTGGGCAAGCGACTGCGCGGCGCATCGCCGAAGAGGGAGGCAACGTCGCCCTCATGGACATGAACGCCGAAGGGCTCGCTGTGACGAAGCGGATCGTCGAGGGCCTCGGGCAGAAGGCTTGGACCTACGAGTGCAATGTCACTGACGGCGCACGGGTGAAGCAAGTCATCGACCAAGCGGCGGAGGACCTGGGCGGGTTCGACACCCTCTGCCACTGCGCCGGGATCCTGCGCACCTATCACACCCACGAGATGACCTTCGAGCAGTGGCACGAGATCATCAACATCAATCTCAACGGCACGTTCTACGTGAACCACGCTGCGCTTCCGCACCTTTTGAAGAATCGATTCAGTGCGCTCGTGAACTGCTCATCGACCTCGGCTCTCGGGAGTCACCCGTGGATGAGCGCCTACGCGGCGTCGAAGGGTGGCGTGATCTCGATGACTCGTTCGCTCTACCAGGAGTACGTGAAGCAGGGGCTGCGCGCCAACTGTGTCGTTCCCGGCGGAATCGCGACGGCGCTTCACGGCGACTTCAAAGCGCCCGAGGGCGCGGACATGGATCTACTCAAGGGCGCCATGCCGTTCGTCGGCTTCGCCAAGCCTCCGCACGCCGCGTCTGTCATCGCCTTCCTCGCCTCCGACGACGCCCGCTACATCAACGGCACCGAAATCCGCGCCGACGGCGGCGCCCTCTCCTAGGGGTCACTCCGCCCCCCAAAAACACGAGTCGTTCCGGCGACTTCCAGCCCATACCGCGAAAACCCAGGCGAGCCGCTGACTTCGCTCAGTCTCGCTTCGCGGCAAGCTCGGTCACTCGACCCAAGACCTCGGCATCCACCTTGTGCAGCGCACCCGCGTCATGAGGGGGATGAGGGTCGTACTCGATCATCAGTTGCAACGCTTTGGCGGTTGTCGCGTCGGCCAGCTTCTCAGCGAGCGCCAAGGCCATGTCGATCCCGCTCGACACGCCGGCGGCCGTGATGATCTTGCCGCGCTTGACGACACGGTCCTCAACGGGGTTCGCACCATACTTCGACAGGATAGTACGTGCTGAGAAGTGCGTCGTTGCGTCGACGCCCTTCAAGATCCCCGCCGCGGCGAGGAGGAGCGAACCCGTACATACGGATGTGGTGTACTTGGTATGCTCGTGGGCGCCTCGAAGCCATTCGAGCAGCGCCTCGTCGTGCACCAAGGTCCGTGTTCCGATCCCTCCCGGCACAACGACGATGTCAGGTGAGGGCAGCTCGTCGAAAGTGAAGTCCACTGTGAGCCCAAGGAACCCGTTGTCAGTCCGTACTTCGCCTTTTCGGTGGCCTACGAACCTGATCTCCGAGTCCGGGAGGCGCTGCAAGACCTCGTAGGGGCCAACCGCATCGAGCGCAGTCACCCTGTCGAAGAGAACGAACCCAATCTCCATTCCTTCACCCTCCCACACCCGGGGTCACTCCGCACCCCCAAAACATGAGGAGTTACGGGACCTTCGAAACCACGCGGCGAAAACCGCAACCAACGCAACGAATGACCGAATTGATCTCATGGCACGAAGAATCCGAAGTTTGGAGGTCCTCCCCGGCGCTCCGCACCATGTGGTTCTTGCGCGGCAACAATCGCCGCCGACTGTTCTCGTATCCGAGAGAGTATCGCTATTTCTCAAGGCGTGTTGTTCACAGCAGCCGCAAGCAAGCCGTCCACGTTCATGCCTGGGCGTTGATGGCCAACCATGTGCACCTTCTGGTGACGCCGCCGGACTCGGATGCGTTGGCGCGTTTCGTAAAGGCTTTCGCGCAGAGCTATGCCCTGTACCGGAACAAGCGGCGGGTCGCGACGGGAAAGCTCTTCGAGCAGCGCTATCGCGTGGAACGAATCAAAGACGTCGACCATCTTGCGACGACGACCGCCTACATTGACCTCAACCCCACACGCGCCGGGATCTGCACCGAACCGGAGGATTACCCGTGGTCGACGTATCGTCATCATAGTGGCGTCGGCGAACCTGATCTTGCAATGGCCGGGGTCTGGTCACCGAGCGACTGGTACCTTTCGCTTTCCAGCCAAGTGCGCGGGCGGCGGCGGGCCTACCGCGATCTCGTCGATCGCTACCGAGCGCGGAATGACTGGGCCGGAGTCACCAGAGACCCGGCCGTCGCCTCGGACCGGAAGCGAGTGGAGCGACCGGACCGGAGTGGGGCGGGTTGAGTTTTCGCGGTGTAGTCGGTACCAGTATGAGATTGTTGGGGTTTTTGGGGGGTGGAGTGACCCTCAGGTGGGGGGGGTGCCGCGGACGAAGGGGAGGTAGTTGGCGCGCCAGAAGCGTTCTCGGACGAACGACTCGACGTCTTTGGGGATGTTCTCGCGACGCGCGACGCCGTCCTCGATCGCTTGCTCGCATACGCGCGTGGCGACGCGGATCGATGTTTCCTGCAGGTCGCTCACGGGCGGGTAGATCAAACCGCCATCGACGTACTTCTCGACGGTGTAGTCTGCGAGTGCTTGAGAGGCCGCCAAGACCATCGTGTCGGTGATGACCCGCGCGTCGCTTAGGATCGCACCGAACCCCAACCCTGGGAAGATGAACGCATTGTTCCCTTGGCCGATGGGGTGCGTGACGCCGCCCATCCGCACTGGCTCGAACGGGCTACCCGTCGCAACGATGGCCTGGCCGTCGGTCCATCGAAAGATGTCGACGGGCTCAGCTTCCGCCGAACTCGTCGGGTTCGAAAGCGGGAAAATGATCGGCCACTTGTGGTTGTCGGCCATGGCCCGAACGACTTCCTCGTCGAACGCGCCGGGCCTCCCAGAGAGACCTAGTAGTACCGTCGCCTTCGCGTTTCGGATCGTTTCGCAAAGGTCGGGGGCATCTCCTGCGAACTCCCAGCCCGCGATCTCTTCCCGGTCGCGACTAAAGCTCCGCTTGTACGGTTCCATTTGCCGGTCCCGCAACAGAAGTCCGCGCGAATCGAGTACGTACACGCGCTCGCTCGCGGCCTCTCTGCTGAGCCCCGCACGGACGAGTCCCTCTCGAATCGCCCACGCGACACCGATGCCACCTGCACCGGCGCCGTGGATCACGAACACCTCGTCCGCGAGGCTCTCTTTGCGCAGGTGGCATGCGGCCAAGATTCCGGCAAGCGCCACCGCCCCCGTGCCCTGGATGTCATCGTTGAACGACGGGCCGCGTTCGCGGTACCGCTCAAGGACGGAAAACGCGGCCTCCTTGGAGAGGTCTTCCCACTGAATCACGGCGTCTGGCCACCGCGTCCAAACCGCATCGACGAAGTTGTCGAGGAACTTGTAGTAGCTCTCGCCCTGGAGGCGTTTCTGGCGCACGCCGAGGTAGTTCTCGTCGTTGATCAGATCCATCCGGTCGGTGCCCACGTCGAGCGCGACCGGCATCGTGTGGAATGGGCTGACTCCGCCACCAACGGTGTAGAGTGCCATCTTGCCGATCGGAATCGCTAGCCCGCCGTACCCTTGGTCACCGATTCCGAGAATCGCCGACGAGTCCGTCGCGACGATCATGCGTACGTCTTCCATCGGGTAACACTCGAGCGTTTGGTCTGCTCGATCGATGTTGAGCGGCGAGAACGAAAGACCGCGTGGGTTCTGGTAGAGCGCACTGAACTGTTGCACGGCCGCGCCGACGGTTGGCGTGTACACGATCGGGAGCATCTCCTCGAGATGCTTCTCGAGCAACGCATAGAACAGGATCTCCTGGCGCTCCTGAAGCGAACGCAGGTACTGATACTTGTCGATGTCCGATGGCTGCTGCGCGAACCCTTCGTACACGCGCTCCGCTTGCTGCTCGAGCGTGTTGTACTGAGGTGGAAGCAATCCGCCGATCCGCAGGGCGAGCCGCTCTTCGTAGCTGAACGCGGTCCCTTTGTTGGTCAGCACAAGCCGCAGGAGGGCGATCCCATCGAGGTACACCTCCATGTATTTGCGGCCCTGGTCGTCTTGCTTGAGGTCGAATAGTCGGCTGACGCGTTTACGCGGCATGAGTTTCCTTTCGTTACGCGCCTTCGATGGCGGCCACGACCGCGTTGGTCATCTCGGCGGTTCCAAGTGAATGGGGGCCCCCATTCAAGTCCGCAGTTCGCAGCCCGTTGTCGAGCACCTTCTGTACAGCGTCTTCGATCAGAACAGCGTCTGCATCAAGGTCGAGGCTGTGGCGGAGCAGCATGGCCGCACTGAGGATGGTGCCAAGCGGGTTGGCGATACCTTGCCCAGCGATGTCGGGTGCAGAACCGTGAATGGGTTCGTAGACGCCTAGGGAACCTTCGCCGAGCGACGCGCTGGGCAGCAGCCCGAGTGAACCGGTCAGCACCGCGCCTTCGTCAGACAGGATATCTCCGAACATGTTCCCCGCGACGATGACGTCGAAGGACGAGGGGTCGGTGACGAGTCGCATGGCTGCGGAATCGACGAGCTGGTGGTCCAGCTTGACGTCCGGATTGGCCTTGCCGACCTCGGTCGCCACCTCTCGCCAGATCTGCATCGTCGAGAGCACGTTGGCCTTGTCGATCGACGTGACATGTCCGCCGCGCTTGCGTGCGACCTGGAAGGCGAGCTCGACGATTCGCCGAACCTCGTGCTCGTCGTACACCATCGTGTCGAATCCGCGCCGAGCACCGTCGCGTGTCTCTTTCCCCTTGGGCTGGCCGAAGTAGATCCCGCCAGTGAGCTCTCGGATGAACACGAGATCGACGCCTCGCAGGCGCTCGGGTCGCAGCGGCGACGCCGCTTCGAGCCCCCGGAAGAGCTTGACCGGGCGAACGTTCGCGAAGAGCTTGAGCGCCTTGCGCATACCCAGGAGCCCTTGCTCCGGGCGCACCTTTGCGGTCGGGTCGTCCCACTTGGGCCCCCCGACGGCCCCGAGCAACACCGCGTCCGCGCTTCGGCACGCCACGATGGTGTCGTCGGGGAGGGGAACACCCGTCTGGTCGATGGCGATCCCGCCAATGAGGTGCGTCGAGAACGTGAACGTATGGCCCGACTTGGTTGCAACCGCCTCCAACACCTGGCGTGTGGCGTCGACGATCTCTGGTCCGATCCCGTCTCCGGGCAAGAGTGTGATTTTCGCTTTCATCCTTGAAACCTGAGGCGAGCGCGCAGCATGAACGGCCTGCTCGTTGAGGGCAATGGCTAACGGAACTAGGTGCGGGCGGTTGGACCCTCCGCGTGCATCTCGCGCCGAGCATCTTCGAGCCTGAGGCCGTACTCAAGGCTGTCGACGAGAGCCTGCAACGAGGCCTCGATGATGTTGTTGGACGCGCCGACCGTGCTCCACGTGTCGTGCTCTGACTGGCTGTCGATCAACACGCGGGTGGTCGCGCCGACGCCTCTTCGGCCGTCGAGAATTCGGACCTTGTAGTCACTGAGATGCATCTCGGCGACCTGTGGAAAGAACGGATGAAGCGCTTTCCGGAGTGCTGCGTCGAGCGCACTCACCGGGCCGTTGCCCTCGCCCGCGGTCAGCATGACCTCATCGCCGACCTGCACCTTGACGGTCGCTTCGGCGACCATACCCGCCCCGCGTCGACGTCCGACACTCGCTTGGAAGTCGAGCACTTCGAATGGGGCGACGTAGTCATCTTGATGGCGTGCCATCAGCAAGGCGAACGAAGCCTCCGCGGCTTCGTATGCAAACCCCTTCGCTTCGAGCTCCTTGACCCTTTCCAGAACGCGGGTCCCATGGGACGAGCTGGTCTCGAGGCCGAGCTCCTCTGCCTTGCTGAGAACATTACTCCGACCCGAAAGCTCGCTCACGACCACTCGAGACTCGTTCCCCACCCAGGCCGGGTTCACGTGTTCGTAGGACTCGGGATGGCGGCGAATCGCGGAGACGTGGACGCCACCCTTGTGTGCGAACGCGCTACGCCCCACGTAGGCGGCGTGGTCGTTTGGGCTCAGGTTGGCGATCTCTGCCACGAAATGCGAGAGGTCGTAGAGTTGGGCGAGACCGCCTTCAGGAAGACACTGGAGCCCGAGCTTCAATTCGATGTCGGGGATGATCGAGCAGAGGTTGGCGTTTCCGCATCGCTCTCCGTAGCCGTTGATGGTCCCTTGGACGTGTCGCGCCCCCGCCCGGACCGCGGCGACCGAGTTGGCGACGCCGCACTCGCCGTCGTTGTGCGCATGAATGCCGATTCGAACGCCGGGTAGGGCTTCAGTCACCGCACGGACGCCCTCTTCGATCTCCCATGGCATCGAGCCACCATTG
>JBCCEK010000116.1:0-14258 GCA_039030295.1 Myxococcota bacterium
AAGGGTCTCGGTTCTTCGCTCGAAGAGATCAAGAGCTACCTCGACCTCTACGGGCGTCAGGGGGAGGGTCGCATCAAGCAACTCGAGCTCACAGTCTCACGGAGCGAGACTTTAATCACCGAGCTCGAAACCAAGAAGCAGCTCATCGACGAGAAGATCCAAGAGCTCAAGCTCATCAACAAAGTCTGCCGCCAGAAGATCGCCAAGAAGAAGCGCGCCTAAGGTATGCTCGCCGCGGATGGCCAAGCCGCGACATCACATCGCGCTGGTACCCGGGCTCTTCGGTTTCGCGAAGCTCGGGGGGTTTGATTACTTCAAGCACGTCGAGCAGGCGCTCGAGACACGGTTCGTCGAAGAAGACTTCGAATGCGATTTCGTACTCGTGTCGTCTCCCCCGACGGGATCGATCGTTCGGCGTGCTGAGGTCCTGCTCGACTCGATCGATCTTGCTTGGAGCGGAGTCGATGGGCCGATCCACTTGCTCGGTCATTCGACGGGCGGGCTCGACGTTCGACTGCTGGCGTCGCCCACGACTCGGCCGTCGCTGCCGGATTGGTTTGGCCGCGTCCAGTCCGCGGTGACCGTCAGCACACCCCACTACGGGACACCCCTTGCGCATGAGCTCGCGACGCTACCAGGGAGGCGGCTCTTGTTGGCGCTCTCTGTACTGACGTTTCGGACACTTCAATCCGGAGGCCGCCCACTCACTGGGCTTGCGCCCCTCCTGGCGTCCCTTGGAAAGATAGACGACGCGTTCGGCCTCGATATCAAGATCCTCGACCGCATTACCGACCATCTCTTGCGAGCCACCGACGATGGCCCCCAAGAGATACGCGACTGGTTCGATCGCATCCGCGCGGACCGGGGTGCTGTCATTCAGCTCACACCGGAATCGATGGACGTCTTCAACGCCGGGGTGGAAGACAACCCGCGGGTTCGCTACGGCTCTGTCGTGACCAGGATGCCCACCCCCGCGCCGGTTCGGGTCGCGACCGGTCTACGGTCTCCCGTTGGTGCGCTCTCGGCCGCCTTCTTCACGACTTTGTACGTGGGTGCGAGCCGCCCGTCGAACGTGTACCCGCCACCTCGACCCTCGCCCCAAGTCGAAGCGCTGTTGCAAGAACGGATCGGTGAGCCTGTCGAGGCGTCGTTCAATGACGGCCTGGTCCCCACCTTGAGCCAGGTTTGGAGCGAGGTGATCTGGGCAGGGACCGCGGATCATCTCGACATCCTCGGCCACTTCGCTGGGGAAGACGATTCCGGACACACCGACTGGCAAGTGAGCGGCGCGGGGTTCGATGAGGCCGGGTTCGAAGAGGCGATGGACGCCGTGGCCGACTTCATGTTGGGCAGGTAGTTAGGGCGCGGAGAGCTCGTTGTCTAGCCGGTGAAGAAGGGCGGCTGTCGCCGTCGGCATCAGTAGCATGGCATCGTGAGCGGTCGGCAGGCTCTCCATGCGCCAACGCCGTCGCCGGGCCCACTCTTCCGAACTGGCCAAGCCCGGGTAGCGGGGCGTCGTGCAAGACACGTAGGCCGCAGGCAAACGGTTGCCGACCGGACCGTCCAGGCGAAGCGGCGTCTCGTATGAGGCCAGTGGATGTGGCGTCAGCCGATCGATCGCCCACGCCTCTTGAGGACCAAGGCCGAACGCGGCACCCGGTGGTGGTGGCATACTGACGCCGCCATCGTGTTCCCGCGCGCCGCGGATTCGTTCATCGCGAGTCGCTTCGGGGACTCGGTCGAACGGCGTTTCGCCGGCTTCGATGATCGCGGCATCGAGATAGACGAGCGCCGCGATTCGCTCCGGTATCTGATCCGCGACCCCTGTGATCACCGAACCGCCGAAGCTATGACCGACGAGGACCGCCTCCTCGACATTCTCTCTCATCAGATACGCGACCGTGTCCTCGACCATCCGCATCAGGCTCAGTTCGCGAGACATCAGCGGGGCACGCTCTGCCAAGCCGGGCAACGTTGGCGCGAAGCTTGGACTCCCGTGTTGCCCCAGGTCTTCTTGGATCGACTGCCAGCACCAACCGCCGTGCCAGGCACCATGGATCAGAACGAACGGTCGCCCATGCATGGGCGCCATCTTAGCGCCTGACCTCGAGGGAGTCGTCGTTCGATTGGACGTCAGCTCTCGAGTCGATCCCGGTCGAGTATGAGAGACTGCATCGATTCCAGGAGTTCCTCGGGGGGCTTGGGCGAGGCCACGCTGCGAGAGTGGTCCGCCTGTGCGGTCAAACGCGGCCATAGCGCGGCTCGAACCTCCTCGGGAAGCACGTTGTGGAGGTACTCGAGGGCGGTGCCGCGCAAGTTGTCATCGCCGCTCGTGAGCGCACGCAAGGAGAGCACGATCGCTTCGCGGTCGAGGGTGAGGCTCAGCAGGGTGAACACGTGCTGCAGGTTTCTGTCCTTCCGTTTCGCCAAGAGTGCGTCGATCTCGCCGTGAAGGTCACCGGGATCCGCGTCGTCGCCCATACGTTGCCGCCAGGAATCTTCGTTGGTGGCGAGCTCACCGGTGATCACCGACATCACCTCGGCGCGCGCCACGGAAACGCGGCTGGGGTCGTCGCGGCGTAGGCCTGCGAGGGCGTGGCCGCAACGGTATCGAACCTCGAACGCTGCGTCTGCCAAACCGGCCACGAGGCCCTGGACCGCGCGAGGGTCTTGGCTCTTCCGCAGGAGCCTTGGGATCCGACGCCGAACGACCTCTGGTGTGTCGTCGGCCAGCAGGGTGTCGACGAGTTGGCCGGTGATGCGCGGACCCATCGCCTCAAGTGCTCCGTACGCAGGCTGCGCGTAGAGGTCGGTGGCCAGCAGACGCACGACTTGGGCGGCGAGCGACGCGTCGAGATCGGGATCCACCAATGCCGCGAGCACGCGCTGAGGGTCCTCCGACAGCAGTCCGTCGAGTTGCGTCGTCGTCCTTTGTCGATAGGCGTCGTCGACCGATGTGCCTTGGAGGCGTTCGTGTTCCTCGATGCTCTCGAGAAGCTTGTAGCGATTCATGGTGGTCGCGCTTCTGGCGAGTGTGTGGAGGGTCGTCGCGTCGAAGACGTCTTCTGACTGGAGCACGACCGAACCGTCGTGAAGGCTGGATGCGAGCGCCTTGATATATCCATCGTGCAATCGCCGGACCATCCACGCAGATGCCAACGCCACGATGGTCGCAGCGACGAGAGCCGAAGTGGTCGCCATGTCGAGTGTTGGGGTGAGCGCGACCAGTGCCATGACGATCAAGCTCCCGATCCCGTAACCGGAGCGATTGCAGGCGATGTCGATCAAGGCTTTGGTGGCTCGCTTTTTGGTGGGCGGGATGGGGGTGTAGAGCAACTCGTAGCCAGAGCGGAACAGCGAGCTCGAGATCACCGTCTGGGAACCGCGCGCCAGGACCGCCGTGGCGAGGTGGGTCCACACCGCGCCGATTCCTGCGAATACGGCGAGTGAGAGCGGGAGCACCGCCATGGTTCCTCCGAGGCCGACCCGGGCCAACAAGGGCTTGGCGGCGCCAGCCTGGATCAAGAACGTCAGGAGCGCGGTCGCGGTGTAGAAGATGCTAAAGAACGCCAGGAGTCCCGCCGAGTCGACGAACCGTAGGTCGGCCTCGGCCTTCATCGCATAGTCCGCGAGGACGCCCGCGGCGCCGAGGAGAACGATCGTCGTGGCGATGTTCCGGAGGTAGCGGTCGTCGCGAATCAGGCTGAAGCCGGAGCGCGGGTCCTCAGCATGGTGGTCCGGTTGTGTCGACGGCCCAATGCGCCACATCCCATTCGCCATGAGTGCGCTCGTGGCGGCGAGTCCAATCAGGACTGCCGGCAGCGGGACTGCGTCGACAACAAACAAAGCGAGGGCGCCTCCAAGTACGCCCCCGAGCGCACCTCCCGTGCCGGCATGCGCGACGACGGCTTTGGCGTGCATTGGGTCGAAGCGCTCGTTGATCACCGATGAGAACGCGCTGATCACCAACGCTCCAAGGACGCTGACGTGCAGGTAGAGGGCGACGGCAACGCCCAATCGGAATCGATCGAAGAGGGCGGCCTCAGCGGCGAAGACCGCCGCGTTGATCATTGCGAGGACGACGGCGGTCGCTCTGGGACCCCACCGCGGCATGACACGCGCGACGGCCCATGCGGCGAGGAGAGACAATGCCGCGGAGCCCAACATCACTCGCGGGAGAAACGCCGCCGAGAACTCGGTCAGAAAGACGGTGTCGCGAATCGCGCGGGACGCGATCAGCTGCCCAACCATCGGAATCGCTGTCAGGACCGCGACCGACGCGGCCCGATCGCGCGGGCGCTCCACGCGACGAGCATAGCCGACTTGGGGCGCGCGCCTGCCTTCGGCGGCGGGTCAGTCAGGGCGGGTTGTTGGCGTTGGGTTTGGGTTTTCGCGGTGCGGTGTGGAAGGGGTTGAAAGTGTTGGGGTTTTGGGGGGGCGGAGTGACCCCTAGGCGACTTGGCGGTGGGTGGGGGGGGCTGGGGGCGCCTCGAGGGGTTGGACGGAGGCTTGTCCTGGGGAGTCCGCGGACCAGGCGCGAAGGAACTGGCCGGGGCCCTTGGTCTTGCCGATCTCGGGGAGGACTTCTCCGCACTCTGCCACCAGGGTTCCGTTGACCAGCACTGCGGGCACGGTCTCGGGGTTGCGGCGAACGAGACGCTCGTAGTTCCCGAGCTCCGGGATCTCGGTTGTGTGCATCTCGTCGACTCGGTAGTCGAGGTGCTCCGGGTCGATGACGACGAGGTCCGCGCGACCCCCTTCTTCGAGAACGCCGGCGTCGATCTGGTACCAGTCGCCGAGCTCGCCAGTGAGCTTGTGGACAGCGTGTTCGAGGGGCATCACGGGCTTGCCGCGGTCGATCGAGTCCTTGACGAACTTCAGCATTCGCAGGGGGAAGTTGTAGAACGCCATGTTGCGAAGGTGAGCACCCGCATCGGAGAACCCAATCAAGTTGCTTTCGTCCGCCATGAGTTTGCCGAGTGGGCCGGGGCGGTCGTTGCCGGTGACGGTGTACCACCGGAGGTCGTTCCCGTACTCCATCAACAAGTCGAGGAACGCGTCGACTTCGGTCTTGCCCTGTGAGACCCCAATCTCTCGGAACGTTTTCCCGACGAGTGACGTATCAGGGCATTCCATGACTGTCGCTTTCGAGAAGTTGCGATGGAACACCTTGGGGATGAAGGGGTTGTTCCACTGGCGGTTGAACTTTTTCCTGTACTCCGGGTCGGCAAAGAGCTTGCGTCGCTCCGCCATCGTCTCGAGATGAAGCCCTGCCGCGCCGGCACCGAACTCCTCGAAGACCACGTTTTCGAAACCGTCGGCCCACAAATCAAAGGCCACTGGCAGAAACTGATACCTGAACTTGCCGCCTAAGATCTTGTTCACCGTCCAGCCCAGCCCGCGAAGGACACGCCAAAGCACGCGGTTCGAACGGATGTCCATGATCGACACCATGCTGAACTTGAGTGCCTTGCGAAGATAGAGGCTTGCGCTGAAGGCGGCGTAGATCAGGACTTCGTACTTGGTCGAGACGTTGGGGATCGCCTGCAAGTTGAGGCCGCGTTCCCGCACACCACGAACCATGCGCCGGAGTTCCTTCCAAGACGCGTACGTGGAGGGTAAACACTTGCTCCGAAAGCGGTCGCCACCCATTTTGTCCCAATAGAGCCCGTTGAGCGAAAGCCCGAGGAACCCAGCTTCGTAGCCTTCCTCGATCGTCGCCTCCATCGACTTCAACTCGTCTTCGGTAGGCGTGGCTTTGGCGTCGAGTGCACGCTCGAGGCCCATCGCCTGAGCGCGCACCGCCGAGTAGCCGACGAACGACGTGACGTTCGGACCGAGCGGCAAGCTATTGAGGTGGTCGACGTACTCCGCGTGGCTGTTCCACGTCTTGCGTTCTTTCATGAGCGGAAGCAGATGCTCGTAAGGGATCGCCTCGACACGGGTGAACATGTCGGCGATGTCGGTCGCGTCGCCCACCGCAGCGCTCAACGAGCAGCTACCCATGAACACCGTCGTCACACCGTGACGGAGCGATTCGTGAAGCGACGGGACCGCCTCGACTTCGGCGTCGTAATGGGTGTGGATGTCGATGAACCCGGGCATCACCCACTTGCCTTGGGCGTCGATGACGCGGGCGCCTGGTGGAGGCGTGATCTCCGAGTCCGAGAGCTGTTCGAGTTTGCCGCCCGAGATGAGAAGGTTCTTCTTCGATGCGGGGGTGCCCTTGCCGTCGAAGAAGAGCGCGTCCTTGATGAGGATGGTTTCTGTATCCATGCCGGTTCCTGAATCGGGGAGGGGATGCGACGAGCGCTGATTGTCCCCTAGCTTGACCCGAAGCGGATTCCCGTTCTTGACATCTGGCGACAAAATTTTACCTTTCCACGACCGGATCTGCGATGTCGATGGTTCGCGCCTCAGGATTGAGTGGCTACACCGAGCTGGTCGAAGAGCTCGGCGGCGATGCCGATGCGCTCCTCGCGCGTGCGCGAATCCCTCGCGCCGCCCTCGACGAGCCCCAGGGCTTCGTCCTCTATGGCTCTCTCATCCGTCTCCTCGAGCAGACGGCCGCCGATCTGGATTGCCCCGACTTCGGCCTTCGACTCTCAACCCGCCAGGACCTCGGCATCCTCGGGCCTCTTGGGGTCGCCGTGCGCAACTGTCAGACCCTCGGCGAGGCGATGGCGTGCGCGTCCCGGTACATGTTCGTGCACAGTCCCGCGATCTCGTTCACGCCGGAACCGATCGAGGCGGGCAAGCGCGTGCTCCTCGCCTTCCGGATCTTGATCGAGGTCGCCGGAAAGTCCGTCCAAGCGATCGAGCTGAGCATCGGACTTGCCGCGCGTGTCGTGAAGATGTTGGCCCCCACGGGCGACGTCCTGCCGAACATCCGCTTCGAGCACGCGCGATTCGCGCCGATGGAGAGCTACTGGGCTCATTTCGAGGCGCCGGTGACTTTCGGCGCCGACGTATCGGGGCTCGATCTTCCCACCGAGGGGTTGGGGCTTCCGATCGCGAACGCAAGCCGCCAGTTGCATGATCTCGCCGAAGACTACCTTCACTCGCACCACACCGATTCACGGACACCGCTCTCGGTACGCGTGCGGCTCGTCGTCGAGCGCTCGTTTGGAACCGGCGCGAGCTCGTGCGAGGACGTGGCTTCCGCGTTTGCGCTCCACCCTCGAACCTTGCAACGGCTCCTCCGCGACGAAGGCACGACCTTTGAACGGCTCAAGGACGGAGCACGCGCCGAACTCGCCCGTAGCTACATCGCCAACCGCGACCTTCCGATGTCACAGGTCGCCGCCTTGCTGGACTACAGTGAACAATCCGCGCTGACCCGGAGCTGCCGGAGATGGTTCGACCGAACGCCGCGCGCGCTCCGCCAGGAACTCGCGGGCCATGGTGCTCGAGTGTCTCCGGAGCGGACTACTCGTTGACGACGCGGTGCAGGTAGCCGACGCACACCGACCCCTCGCCGACCGCAGACGCGACCCGTTTCACTGACTGCGCACGAACATCACCTGCTGCGAAGACCCCCGGGCGGCTCGTTTCGAGTGGAAACGGCTGACGCGTGAGGAGGGGCCATCCTGCCTCTCCCGCCTCGTGGGTGACGAGCTCGGGCCCAGCGAGGATGAAGCCTTTGTCGTCGAGGGCGAGGCAGCCCTCGAGCCAGCCCGTGTTGGGAACGGCGCCGATCATCATGAAGACGTGGTGGATTGGCCGCTCGGTGGTCCGTCCCGTTCGGTTGTCCGTCCACGTGACCGATTCGAGCCGCTCTTGTCCGTGGAACTCGCTGATCTCGCTGTAGCGATGGAGCGTGATCGACGACGATGTCTCGATCCGTTGAGTCAGGTACCGGGACATACTCTTGGCGAGCGAGTCGCCGCGGATCACCACGTGGACATGGCTGGCTCGTTCGGCGAGGAATACAGCAGCCTGACCTGCGGAGTTTCCACCGCCCACCACGATCACCTCTTCGTTGGCGCACATCATCGCTTCGACGTGCGTCGCCCCGTAGTAGACCCCGAGACCCTCGAAGCGCTCGATCCCGGGTGGCTTTCTGTATTTTGCACCGGTCGCGATCACCACGGTTCGCGCTCGTAGGCTGTCGCCGTCTTCGAGCTCGAGCGTGTATGGGCGCTTTTCACAATGGAGGCGCTTAGCCACGCGCGGCATGAGGATCTCGGCACCAAACTTCTGAGCTTGATTGTACGCCCGACCTGCGAGCGCCTGTCCCGAGATCCCAGTGGGGAAACCGAGGTAGTTCTCGATCTTCGAACTCGAGCCGGCCTGGCCTCCAAAGACGTTTCCTTCGAGGACGACCACATGCAGCCCTTCCGACGCGGCGTACACGGCTGCCGCCAAGCCCCCTGGCCCGGCACCCACCACGGCGACGTCGTAGATCTCATCTTGGTCGATAGTCCCGCTGAACCCGAGACAGTCGGCGATCTGTCGGTTGGTGGGGTTCTTGATCATTTGATCTTTTGCGGTGAAGTAGACGACAGGGACATCGTCGGGCTGGACGTGAAAGCGTTCGAGCAGGGCAGCCGCGCCCTTGTCGGTTTCCGCGTCGATGTACTGGTAGGGGTGGCCGTTCCGACTCAAGAACTGCTTGAGGCGCAGCGTGTCCGCCGAGTACTCGGAGCCGACCACGATGACGTCGCCCTGCTCGTGGGTGATCAGCCCCACGCGCCGGACGATGAAGGCTCGCATGAAGATCTCGCTCAGCTCGGCCTCGGCGGCCAGCAGTTCCCGAAACGAAGGGCGGTCGATCTCGAGGACTTCTCCGGCGGTCTTCATCCGGCCTTTGACCAGGTTGCTCCGCCCGGAGAGCATGTTGACCTCACCGGTGAACTCCCCCGGCTGATGCACCGTGACGACTTCCTCGCCATCGCGCTCCGGACGGAAGATCTCGAGTTCTCCCGAAAGCACGATGAAGAAACTCAACTCCCGATCGCCGATGTCGAACAAGAGCTCTTGCTCGTCGACGTGCCGCACGTGCCCGTAGGGTCGAATACGATCCAGCTGCTTCGAAGACAGCTTGGGGAACATCTGCGCGCTGCGCTCATACTCCGTCATTCTCGTCTCGAATAGGGCAGGGACGCGCGTTGGCAAGTCACCGGGATGGACGGCGCGCCCACCGGCGCCACGATCGTCGTCGGCTCAACGGATGAGCGACAAGGAGGGACGATGGAAGCGTGCGAGGGTGTGCCGGGCGAACTCGTGGCGTTCAACCCTCGGGCAACGGGGTGAACTCGATCTCATCCCCGGGGACCGTTGGGAAGCGGCCGTCCTTCCAGTCGGCCTTGGCCGCCTCGATCCTCGCGGGTGAGCTCGACACGAAATTCCACCACATGTGGCGTTCACCAGCGAGGCGTTCGCCGCCGAGCAGCATGACTCGAGTGTCCGTCTGGGCGCGGAGTGTGACTTCGGCGCCTTCGGTGAACACCAGCATCCGACGCTCCCCCGATCGCTCCGCGCCCACATCGACGACCCCGGATACCACGTAGGCGGCGCGTTCTGCGAACTCGTCTGGCATTCGGATCGCCGACCCCGAAGGAATGAGAGCCTCGACGTAGAACAACGGGGAGAAGGTTCGGACCGGCGACATCCGCCCATACGCCCTTCCGGCCAGAACTCGCAGCGTCGCACTCCCGATTTGGTGCTCAGGCATGGAGGCGGCGGGATGATGCTGGAACTCGGGCTCAGTCTCCTCGTGCTCGATCGGAAGTGCGACCCAGAGTTGCAATCCGTGCAGCGACGACTCGCGCTCCCGTTCCGTTTCCCCTGTCCGTTCCGAGTGGGTGATGCCGCGGCCCGCTGTCATCCAGTTGATCGCGCCAGGAACGATGGTCTGATGCGATCCGAGGCTGTCGCGGTGGATGATCTCGCCGTCGAACAGGTATGTGACGGTGGCCAGGTTGATGTGAGGGTGCGGAAGGACGTCGATGCCGCTGCCCTTTGGAAACGTCGCCGGGCCCATGTGGTCTAGGAAGATGAACGGGCCAACGCGTCGACGCGATCGGGATGGCAAGACGCGCCCAACGCGGAGGCCCCCCAAGTCGCGTGGTCGCGACTCGATGACCAACTCGACCTCGGGCGTTGTGTCGCAGGGTTCGCAAGCGGGCTCCCCGGACTCTCGTGTGCTCATGGTTGCTCCTGACACAACGGTGTCAGGAGTCTTCTGCATTGGCGAGCCTCCTGACAGACCGGTGTCAGGAGTGCGCGGCCATACCCTGGGGGCGCGGCTCTTCGTGGTGCGCGCATGAAAGGAAGAAACATGGCAAATCCAGTGGTTTGGTTCGAGGTGATGGGCAAGAACGGAACGGCGCTTCGGTCGTTCTACGGCGACCTCTTCGGGTGGCGTTATCAAACGCTGGGGGACACCGATTACGGCATGGTCGAAGCAGATGGCGGACAGGGGATTCCCGGCGGCGTCGGCGCAAGCCAGGAACAGTACGTGACGTTCTACATCTCGACGTCGAGCATCAATGCGTCTCTCGAGGCGATTGGCGAGCGCGGTGGCAAGACCGTCATGCCACGTACCGAGCTTCCGGGCGGCACCATCATCGGGATGTTTGCCGATCCGGATGGCAACACCGTAGGGCTCGTTGAGGAAGCGGCCTAGCGAACTGCGGGCGACTGCGGGTATGGTCACGACGAGTACCCGATGCGCCGAGCCGACCGACTGTTCCAGATCATTCAACTACTCCGCGGGCGACGCAGGGCGGTCACGGCACGGTGGCTCGCGGAGCAGTTGGAGATCTCGGAGCGGACCGTATACCGCGACGTTCGGGATCTCATCGCGACCGGCACGCCGATCGAAGGGGAGGCCGGCGTCGGTTACTCGCTTCGCGCGGGTTACGACCTGCCGCCGCTGATGTTCAACGAAGAAGAGATCGAGGCTCTGGTCCTTGGAGCTCGAGTCGTCGCATCGTTCGGCGACGAGAAACTCGCAAGCGCAGCCGAGTCGGTCGTGTCGAAGGTTGAGGCTGTTTTGCCGAGCCGCTTGAGACCCAAGGTCTCGAGCGCGAACCTCTATGCACCGAGTACTCGGGCGTCTCGTGCGACGAGCGAAGGCCTCCTTGCCGTTCGGGTCGCGCTGACGGAGCGTCAGAAGCTCCGCATCGGTTACGTCAAAGTGGACGGTGCAGAAACCGTACGTGTCATTCGCCCCCTTGGTGCGTTCTTCTGGGGCCGGTCGTGGACCGTCACGGCATGGTGTGAGCTTCGCGGCGACTTTCGAAACTTCCGCCTCGATCGCATCACGACGCTCGAGCCCACCGGAGAGTCGTTCCCCGATGAGCCCGAGCGCTCACTTGGGGAGTACCTCCGATCGATCGGCGTCGCTCCCGAAGACTGACTCGGTCAGGGTGACTCGCTCGAGGAACGAGACGGCGCGGGGTGCTTCGTTTCCGTTCTCGGCGGTGGGCTCCTGCCCCTCCACCCAGAGGTCCGCTAGGGTCGAGTCGTCGCGGTAGTCGATCTCGCTAGGGATGGTGGCGACGGGTGCCGCCTGTTCGCCCCAGAGGTTCCCGAGGCCCTGCTCCTGAGCAATTTCGCTCGTAAGGGTGGGTTGGGTCTGAACGCCGAGGCCTGTGCAAGCGCTGGTGGCAAGTGCGAGGGTAATTCCGAGGGTCAGGTGTTGCTTTTTCATGGCCGCCTCCTTATGTATGCGGTGTATACTTGATGTATGCGGCGTTCACTTCGGAATGTCAACAGTGTTTACAACAAAAAAGACACGAGCTATCATATGATGATGTTATGTCCCAAAAGTGCCTATCATCACGGCGACTTGCGTGATGCGTTGTTGGTCGCGGCAGAGGAACAGCTCGAGGAAGAAGGCCCCGCAGGCCTCTCGTTGCGCAAGCTCGGCCGGGCACTGGGGGTAAGCCCGGGCGCCCCTTATCGGCACTTCGAAGACAAAGACGCGCTACTCATCGAACTCTCCACAATCGGCTTCAAGCGCCTCCACACGATGATGCTGGCCGAGCAAGACGGCGCCGTTGGGGGTGAGGAGCGCCTTCGCCGGGGGGGGATCGGCTACCTCAAGTTCGCTTATGCGCACCCGGGGCTCTTCCGCCTCGTGTTCGGCTGGATGCCGTCCGGAGATGCACCCCAGCGCAGTGAGAGCGGCGATGCCGCGTTTGCGGGCTTGGTCGACATCCTCGAGCAGTGCTCACGCGAGAGCCTCCTCCGCCTGGGCACGATGGAGGCAGGCCTCCTCGCTTGGTCGGCCGTCCACGGGGCAGCGTTCCTCATGATCGACAACAACCTGAAGCTCTGCGACATGGAACCCGACCCGGAAATGATCGGGAATCAGCTCCACGACGCGTTGTGGTCGGGCATCGCGAAGTAGCGAAGCCCTAGAGGTCGCTCAGCTGACGCCGAGCGCGACCTAGTTCAGCGTGCAAGTTGGGTTGACGCAGAAACTAATCCCATCGCCAGCTGCGTCGAAGCAGCTGAAGCCGCCAGGGCATTCCGCGTCGGTCTCACAGCTCAGCTGGCATGTGTTGTTGCCAGCGTCGCATGCAAGCGACAGGTTGGGGCGGTCGTACTGCTCCTCGAGGGATTCAGCCGAACGCTCGCAGTCCGCGTCGACGGCGCATGGCCAGCCGATGTCGATCTCTGACGGCGGCGCAGCCTGGAGGCACTCGAACCGAATGCGTGCACCCGAGACCGGCTCCGAACCCGAAGTGAAGCTCACGCGCTGCTGGTCGTCGTTGAACGAGCATGCCGCCACGGTCTCCGACGTGAAGTCATCGTAGAACCAGCCAAGCCCATCAGGTGTGCCGAGCTCGGCACTCGCCGGAAGCTGGGCGATCCGACAGACATCGCGACCGTCTTCGTTGCCGACCGCTTCTGGCTCGCGTCCGCGCCCCGCGTCGGCGCACGTCACGCCTTCGGGCTGGACTTCCCGGACCTCGCAACCGACGAGGTTCTCCGAGTTCCGGTTGAGAGGTCGTGGCAGACAGAGCTGTCGAAGTGCCGCCGCGATCCGCTCGACGATGGCATTCAGTGCCGGCGCGTAGTCGGCCGCACAGATCGACTCCACGACGGTCCCGACGCCCGTATCACCGGAGGCAAGGCCCCGCGCGACATCGACGATCCGGCGTCCTGGCACGGCCGCGCCCGATCCGTCAGTCGCGGTGCACGCCGGGGTCAGCTGCTGACCCGGCAAGTTGTCCTGCGAAGGATCGGGAACCTCGTCCATGTCTGAATTGGCCAAGATCGCCTCGTAACGGGCTTCGTCCGTCTCGAAGTTCTCCCGGTCGAGTGCCGGGTCTTCTGGGATTCCAGTGATCGCGGCAAACACCACCTGGCTCGGGTCGTCCTTGAGCGCGGCGATGCCTTCGACGTAGCGCTCGATCGATTGGAGCGCCTCGCTGTGTGTGCTGCAACGAAGGTTGAACTGCACCTCGCCGTCCGACGTGAACGGCCCCTGGAACGGATTGTCCGGACTCGGGTTCGGGTCACCCGCATTCGGGACGGTGTCGAAGATCCGCGGATCCGTCGTCGAGCAATCATCCTCGTCGGTGATCAGAATGACCGCGAGGAGCGCGTCTTGTCGGCTGAATCCGTCGTTCGCGCTATTGCGGTTCTGAGCCAAGATCGCTTCGAGCTGCTGTTCGAACCCACAACCGTCGGTTTGGCCGGTGACGCATTCGACGTCGCTGATGAAGTCTTGTTGCGTGAAGTCTTGCTCGGGGAAGTTGAGGTACCGCGTCCCTTCGGGAGGCGTCTGCGCCTCACACATGGTTCGCGATCCGGTGACTTGCATGAAGCCCGCCAGGCCGTTGCCTGCGTTTCGTTCGCACGCGGCGGTTGGCGTGAAGTTCAGGTTGGCTTGTGTCGGGGGCTCGTTTGGCGTGGGAGGCTCGGTGGAGTAGCCGAGGTCCGGCGTCACGATCCCCACGTGAAGGCTCTCGACCGCTGGGAACTCGCCGACAGGCATCGAGTCATCGAAGTCGATCCCGCCGCTCAACAGAAGGTTCACGAGGCGCGGCACCTGCTCGGCGAGCTTGTCCTGCTCCTCGGCCATGGACGGCGAGTCGTCGATGATGAACAGCACATCCAGCGCGCGCTGTGGGTTGACCGGCACGTTCTGAACGACACCGTTGATCGTGCATGGATTGAGGACGTTCAACGGACGGTCAGTGCAGCTACCGACCGTCGAGATGGCCCCCACCATCACGAGTAAAAAAGCAAAGCGAACCTTCATGTCTCCTCCCCGTACCCGACAGCGTGATCATACC
>JBCCEK010000117.1:0-14249 GCA_039030295.1 Myxococcota bacterium
GCGCTTGCGACGACGAGCGCCGGCTTTGCTTTCGATGCCGGACGGGAGGACTCGGTGGCGATCGGGTTCGACGCGACCCTTGGCAATGCCAAGGACATCATCGGGGCGACACCCCTCCCGGTGACCGTAGACTTGCAGTCCGGGTACGCTGCAAACCTCGAAGGGCTCGCTGACAATGTCTCCCGTTGTGTGGACGCGGGCGCTTCGGGCCTCTCGATCGAGGACGCGACCGGTGACCCGGCGCGTCCGCTGTACGCCCTCGGCGAAGCCGTCGAACGCATTCGGGTGGCAAGCGACGCCATCCGAAGTACCGGCCACGACGCGTTGCTGACCGGCCGTGCCGAGTGCTTCCTCGTCGGCGAGCCGAATCCACTCACGGCGGCGATCGAACGACTCGTTGCATACGCCGACGCGGGCGCCGACTGCCTCTACGCACCAGGTTTGCGAACCGCCGACGAGGTCCGAGCCGTAGTCGAAGCCGTCGCACCGAAACCGGTCAACGTCCTCGTCGGTGGACAAAGCTGGATGACGACGTCGGCGCTCGAAGACATCGGCGTACGAAGGATCTCGGTGGGGTCCGCGTTGGCCAGGGTGGCGTGGGGTGCCGTCGTACGCGCTGCCACTCAAGTCGCCAACGAAGGCGTGTTCGATACGCTCCTCGAGGCCGAACCGTACAGTCGGCTGAACGCCCTGTTTGCCGACGATGGGGACGCCGACGCGTCCGCCTGAGCTGAAGACTCGCTCCCGCACCTGGTGCGCAGCGTTGCTCGAGTCGCTACGGCCCTTCTTCGAAGTCGACGTAGACGTCCATCGTGTTGGCCTCACCCTCATAGAGGGAGTTGTCTTCGACCAGTTCGAACTCTTCGCCGGGTGCGATCTCGCCTTCGCCATCGAGGAAGCTCCACCAGAGCGGCTCGTTGGCGTCGTCCAGCAAGACGTAGCGCGACGAGCCGCCAAGATACGCGGGACCTGCGCCGATGTTCTCCACGGTGACCGAGAAGGCGTCGCCTGAACCTTGCCGGGAGTAGCTGGTTCCCCGCACGATGGCGGGCGGTGGAGCACTCGTGGTCGTGGCGGTCGAGATCGAGCCGATCTCGATCGAGGCTATCGCGGAGTAAACTTCCGCAGAGTCGATGTCGAGCACAGGGCCGGACGCCCCCGGTTCAAGGCAGCTTCCGGTCCACATCCCGTTCCCTGGGTCGCCGATGTTTCCCTCGACGAAGCTTATCCCAGCATCCGCAAGGACGTCACCGTCGGAGTCCTTGAGCATGATGTCGCTCAGCCGGATGAAGCAAGCCACGCTAGTGCTCCGGTTGGTGAGGACGAAGTGCCAGCGTGTTGTTTCGACGTCGTTGGCACGTCGGAACACGTACCCCGTGGTCGCGACTTCCACATCCGGGTTCGGGGTCACCACGGTGATCTGCACGGTCTTTCGTAGGGCGTTGGTGGATTGGATTCCCCGGCCCACCGCGTCGCCATTGAGCCGTGCGTAGTTGTTGTCGGTGATGGTGGTCGGCGGCTCGACGCCACCTGCGCCGCCGATTCCGCCGATTCCGCCCATTCCACCCGCGGCCCCGGCACCTCCCGTGCCTCCCGTGCCGCCGCCCCCTCGCTCGAGCATCCCGATGGCCTCGACGATCCCCGCCTGCCGACTCTCCTCGTCGATGTAGAAGAGGAACTCGAGTTGGTTCTCCGAGATCGTCGACAACTCGACGAGGCCGTCGTCGATGCAGGCCGATTCGCCGAACGTGATGTCCTCACTGAAGAAGTAGTCGCCGCCGCCCGCTTCGAGAAGCGTCCACGTGCCGCCGCAGCCGAGGGAGGGATACTCGACGGTCTGCTCTTCGGCGCCGATCGTGGCGCGGATCGTCCACGTGAAGTCGCCCTGACTTCCTGTGCCCTCCCAGACTCCGAGGATGGCTTGGAGGTCGCCGGAATCAGATCCCCCGTTACTGTCGCCGCAGCCAAGCGTGGCGGACAACATCAGCAGACAGCCGTATGCCAGCGTCGTGGCCTTCGCTGGGGTCATTCGTGCCTTTGGTGGTTGCGCGTGCATCTCTTCACTCCCAGCTCAGGGTGCCGTTCAAGGTCAGCGTACCTGTGGCTTCGTTGAATGGGTTGGTCGGGTCGCCCGGCAGCGTGAGGCCGTCGAAGGTTACGGAGCCGCCCGACACATCGACGCGGATGCCTGCGCACGCGGGGTCGGAGACCTCGATGCAGACCTGGTTCCAAAGGTAGCCTTCGGGCACGAAGATCAGGGCGATCAGGGATGGGGTTCCATCTGGGAAAAGCGCCGAGCCCAAGTAGAAACTCAAACTGAGCGAGTCGGTGGCCGTGAGCTGCCAGGTAACCGTCTGAAATAGCCCCGGCTCGATGTCCGTCTGCGCAGAGATCGGCGTGAAGGAAGTGCCGATCGCAGCGGTGTCCGGACCAGAGACCGTCAGCGTCCCGAAGTCACCCATGCCGCCCGGACCCGAGTCGGAGAGGCAGTTGATGTACGCGGTGTTTTCAGCTTCGCAACGAAAGCCCGCCGCGATCGAGTTGCCCGGTCCACACGGCCCTGCTGCGAGGCACCCATACCAACCCGATTGCTCTGACGCGCAGCCTGCCGCGGTAGACTCCTCCGTCTCGACGACGCAGGCCTCGCGACACTCGGCTTGCTCGCTTCCCGGGATGCAGTTCTCGCAGAAGCCGTTGCATGCGCCCAGCGCCTCGTCGCTGCCTGCGCCGCCAGTCGTAGTACCACCATCACCGCAACCTACTGCGACGAGAGCGACCGAGATCACGAATGTGCACACCTGCGAGCTTGGTGTCACTGATGTCCTCCGAGGGTTAACTCAGTGAGCTCGGACTCTACAAGCACGGGTCATTGCGGGTCCATACGTAATTGCTTCGGCTTTTGACGGTTCGTGTCTGGTGTGTTTCTCACGGCACGGTTGTGCGTCCCACGTTTGTGGTCTGCAAACTTGGCACTTGACGAACCTCCGCTAGCGACGGCACCGTGGCAGCTACGTTCAACCAATCCTTGTGGTGGAGGAAACATGTCTCACGTTCGAATGATGGCTCGTGTGGTACTTGCGGCGGCGTTCGCTCTTGTCCTCGGTTGCGGTGATGGGGGAGATCTCTTCTGCTTTGGCGACCTCCCTTGCTCAAGGGGCGGCACGATCTCCCAGTGCACCAACGGCGACCTCACCGTGTGCGCGTGGGAGGTCAACGGTCAGCTCTTCCCCTGCAGCTCATGTGAGGACTTCACTTGCCTCGACGAAGCGGAGATCGCCTGCGACGGTGAGTGATGTCGGTGGCCTAGGTGCCTCGGAGATAACCCAGGCTCTCGTTCCGGTAGGCGTGAGGCTCGTACGTCGTCCTCGCGGACCATTCAGGACTCGGCCATTCGAGCTCGCGCTAGCTGCCGTGGAGGTGCGGCGGTGGCGATCCGAGCGTGGCGGAGCATGCGGTAGAGCGGTATCCCGAACACGCAGAGCGTGATCACGGTGGACAATGCTGACAGGGGCAGCATCACCTTTGGGTCGAAGTAGTCGCCGAGGGGCACGGTGCCGAGGAGGGTGTACTGTGACGCCCAGACGATGAGCAGTGCGGCTCTGGTCGTGACGGTGGCGGCTGGCGATGTCCGCGCCGCGCTTTGCGTGGGAACGAACACGCGCCATGCGAGCAACGTGAGCAGCCAGGTGGCCGTGAGCGGAACGTAGTCGACGAACGCGCCGGTGCTTGTCATCGATGCGAGACCCAACAGCGCGAGCCACGCCACCGCCTGTTGTTCTCGGTTGAATCCACCTTGGCGACCGACCCCCCAAGCCGCCACCAAGACCGCGAGGCCGTAGCCGCGGTTGATCCATGCGGCGGCGCCTGTGCTCGCGCCGGCCACGCCCATCTCACCCAGCTTGACGACGAGGCCGTAGACCCCGTGGTTGGCGACGATGACCATGTCGCGCACCTCGGGCCACGCGTCTCCGAACGCGAAAGCCTCGCCGGATTGCAGCCGCGGAAGGTGGTACTCGAAGAAGGCGATGAACGGCGCGGACCCGAGCACCGCGAACGATGCCGCCGTGAGTAGGCCCGCAAAGGCTGCGGTCCATGCGAGCGCCGACCACTTGCGATGTGCCAACAAGACGACCAGCAACACCCCGGGGAAGATCTTCGACAGTGTGGCGACAGCGAGGAGCGCGCCACCAGCGCGATCGCAGCCCCGGTCAAAGGCCAGCATTGCCGCGACGGAGAGTGCGATGGCAGCGAGATGGAACTGCCCGTACTGAAGTGCGTGAAGTGCGGGGAACGCGCTCACGGCCAACGGCCAGAGCGAAAGCGCGAGTCGGCCCGAGCGGCCCCCGACCCATAGGCCGAGCCAGGCGACTACGGCAAAGAACAACGTCGTCTGAAGCGCGAACCACACGGCGCGGATGCTTGGGTAGTCGCTGGTGAGCGCGAGGGCGGCAGCAGGCCAGAGCAAGAACTGGGGCGCGTACTGGAATGGATCCTCGACCGTCATCTCGTGGAGGACTGTGGTCGGGGCGGCGTCTGGGTTGAGGCCCGGGTAGTGGCTTGCATCGTAGACGTTGTCCTCGCCGCGAAGCGCGAGCTCGCCCCCGTAGACATAAGCCGACAAGCACTCGTGCTTCGCCCAGAACGGATGCTCGGTCGTGAGAGACCAATCGGAGTGCGGGTCCGCGATCCAGGTTGAGAGTCGTGTGAGCTGGACGACGGCGACCACGGCGATCGCGAGCCACGCGCCAGAGCGCCAGCGGTGAGTGCGGGGGAGGGCGTCGATGGCCTCTGGGAGACGACTCGCAATGGCGTAAGACAGCCATGCCGCACCGACGGCCGCCGGGATGAGCGCGAGTGACGGTGCGAGGGAGCCAGGGACTGTCATGATCATGGTTGCAGCCGCGACCGCCGCACCCAGGATGGCGAGGTCGTAGCGGGGCCGGATCCGCGACGCGCCCGATGCCGCGAGGCTCACCAGCACCGCCGCGATGCTCAGCGGCAAGGCCCATGCCTCTGGGGATGCCGGGTCGGGGCTGAGTCCTCGAACCACCACCGCCAATGCCTGCGTCCAAACCACACCGAGACAGGCCGCCACCGCCGCGGCGGCGAGCGTTCGAGCGAGCCCAATCGGGTTTGTCGTCCGGGAAGATGTCTCCTGGTCCATTGCGCCTCCTACCCGAGGCGCGTGACCCGGCATGGAACAATGTTCCGCGGGAGGTTTTGGGAGGGTTTTTCGGTTTTCGCGGTGCGGGTTGTAATTGCTTGAAAGGAAAGGGGTTTTGGGGGGGCGGAGTGACCCCACCACGTGCTAGTCTGGTGGGATGCTTCGGACTCTCGTTCGCGTCTGCACTTCGTTGGTTCTTGCGGCGGCGTTGTCCGCCTGCGGCGATAGCACCGGCACCGGCACCGGCACCGGCGGCTCTGGTGGAACCGGTGGCACGGGCGGCGGGGGCAGTGGCGGGATGGGCGCTTCGGGTGGTGCAGGCGGGGCGTCAGGCACTGGGGGGAGCGAGCCGGGTTGCGCTGCGATCGCCGAGGCTTGGGTCATCCAGGAGCACTGCCTTCCTGGGTTCGCCACGGAGGTGATTCCATTCGAGCAGACGGGCTGCGAAGTCCGCCTCACGGGCGCGTTCAGCGTGCTCGAAGGGACTATCGACGATGACGGGAACATCGATGTCGAAGGAGCGCTCGGGGTCATGCCGTACGCCTGCCAGGGCACGTTCGACGAGTCGGAGATGCTTCTGACCTGCACCGACGACTGCCCGGTCCGCCTCGCACCGCAGTAAGACAGCGGCCGACGAGGACGACGTCTTCTAACGCTCCAAGAACAGCTGCGCGACACCGGTGATGTTGTCTCCACCGAAGCCGGCGTGCTGCGCTTTGGCGAACACCGCGTGAACGGCGCTTGCCGTGGGGAGCCGGCTGTCTTGGTCCTCGCTTGTCGAGAGAATGTAGCGGAAGTCTTTTTCGACGAGGTCGATGGGGAAGAGGGCTTGAAACTGCTCGGCGCGAATCGACGCCATGGCGCCAGTAAGCGCGGGGCTTACCACGGGTGTCGCGCCCAACACCTCGACCGTGCGGGCAAGGTCCAACCCTTGCTGCGCGGCCATCCCAAGAAGCTCGGCGACCGCGGCCACTTGAATGCCGAAGAGGCCGTTGACGACGAGCTTCGCCACAGTCCCGGTTCCGGGTTCGCCGAGGTGATGGGTCGCGACGCTCATGCATGAAAGAACCTCGCGCACGCGCTCGAGGGCGGTTGCGTCACCGCCCACGAGATGAATCAACTTCCCCGCTTCGGCTTGCGGCCTCGAACCGACGACCGGGGCGTCCAACAACGAGATCCGGTGGTCCGCCATCTGGTTCGCGAGTTCCCGCACCCACGTCGGGGTGAGCGTGCTGGACTCCACCGCCACGGTCCCCGGTCGGAGGGCAGGGAGCGCGCCCGTCTCGGGGTGAAGCCAGATGTCCCGCGACGCGCGGTCATCCGTGACGACACTGATGACGACGTCCGCCCCACGGGCCGCGTGCCGCGGAGAGGTGGCGACTGTCGCGCCGCGGGCGGCCAGCGCGTCCGCCCGGTTCGAAGACCGGTTGTACACACGAAGGCCGTGTCCCGCTTCCACCAGTCGGGTCGCCATGCGAGAGCCCATCGCGCCCAGTCCGAGAATCGCCACAGTTGCCATCGAAACCTCCTCAGAGCGGGCACTCTGGCGGATTCTCCAGTGGAAATAAACACGCGATCTTTCATATGATATATTCTCCAAAAGAATAATGGATCGACTCGATGCGCTGCATTCGTTCGTCCGCTTGGTGGAGGTCGGGAGCTTCACCGAGGTCGCCCGAGAGCGACGGGTCTCACAGTCGACCGTGAGCAAGCAGCTTGCTGCGCTCGAGGAGGAGCTCGGGGCTCAGCTGGTGGACCGAACGACCCGAACCCAGCGGCTCACCGAAGCGGGTGCGCAAGTCTACGCCGAGGCCCAGGAGATCCTCGCCCGCTACGATTCACTTGGGACTTCGCTGGAACAGGCCGACATCGAACCACGCGGCCGGGTTCGTCTCAGCGTGCCGGTCGTGTTCGGCGAACGGCACCTGGTCCCTCACGTGCCAGCTCTCCTTACCCGCTACCCCGCTCTCGAGCTCGAGCTCGCATTCAACGACCGCTACGTCGATCTCGTCGACGGCGGGTTCGACGCCGCGATCCGAGTCGGTGTTCCAATCGATTCGAGCCTTCGGACCCGCAAGCTAGGCGAGACCCCCCGCTACTTGGTTGCGTCGCCGAAGTACCTCCAGCGGCGCGGCGTCCCTAGTACGCCGTCCGATCTCAATGCGCATGCGTGCCTGCTGCATACGGGTGTCCGCACCAAGTGGGCACTCACGCGCGACGGCAAGACAACTCAGGTGCGCGTTCGCGGTCGATTCGCGGCAGACCACAGTGCCGCGTTGGTGTCCATGGCACGCCACTCGATGGGCATCGCGATGCTAGCGGCCTGGTTGGTCGATGAGCATGTCGCGCGCGGCCGCTTGGTCCCCGTGCTGGACGCCTACACTTTGCCGCGCGCTCCCATCCAAGCCCTGATGCCGCCGGGTCGCTTCGTCCATCCCCGCGTTCGGACGGTGCTCGACCACTTCGCGGATGCCTTCGAGGGTTCGCTCGCAAGTGTCGAGTGAGGCAGCCTCACGCCATTCGGGAGTCCACGCGCACTTCGACAGTCATCGGGCGGGAATCGTCGCTCTCGACCACAGGACGTGGCGTATCCCCGTGTGCCGCCCACCAGGCCTGCGCCTGTTCGGGACCCCACCCGGCGATCCGGCACGCTTGTAGGCGGCGTTTGAGCTCGAGCGCGCTTTGCGGCCGATCGGCCGCGTCCTTGGCGAGACACTCCAGCACCAGCGCTTCGAGGTCCGGATCGATAGGCTGGCCGCGCCGTGATGAAGGCGGTTCGGGCCGCGAGTGCAGGTGGTGGCTACACACCTCGACGATGGTCGCACCGCCAAACACGTGGGTTCCGGTCAACAGGTAGTAAGCCACGGCCCCAAGCGCGTAGATGTCGACGCGCGCGTCGACGCTGCTCGGGTTCTTGATCGACTCGGGCGCCATGTACTGGGGGGTCCCTGACAGGTTCGCTTCGTCGGTGAGCTCAATCCCCCCCTCGTTGCGCGTTTGTTTCACCAGCCCGAAGTCGAGCAGTTTCACGCAGTCGCCGGCGTCCCCCTGTTGGTGGAGCAAACGAACCATGATGTTGCTCGGCTTGATGTCCCGGTGAACCAGCCCGATTCCGTGAGCCTCGACCAGTGCAGAAGCCGCCTGCAGCATCAAGTCGACCACTCGCCCCTCGTGCTGAGGCCCCGACCGCGCCACGAGGCCGGCCAGGTCGAGCCCGTGGATGTACTCCATCGCATAGTAGAACAGACCATCCGCCGTATGTCCGTAGTCGAAGATCGTGATCGTATTCGGGTGCGTGAGGCTCGCGGTGAGCTGCACCTCTTGCTCGAAGCGGCGCACGTTGTCTGCGCCTGCTTTCTCCGGGGGCAGAAGCTTCACCGCGGTCGGCCTTCGCAAAAACGCGTGACTCGCGCGGTACACGACCCCCATGCCGCCCTCGCCAAGCTTCTCCTCGAGCTTGTACTGCCCGAGCTCTTCGGCGTTCCTGGCTCGCCAACGCAGCCCATAGATGACCGATGCGATGGCCGTCGCGAGCACGGCGGTGATCGACCACCACACCCCGATCTCGAGCGTCGCGTAGAGTGCGGCGCGGCGTGGCTCCAACGAACTCAGCTGTGGGTACAGCGTCGACCATTGCTCGTGGTCGATCCGGAGCGTTCCCATGTAGACGGTCACCAACAGGATCGTCCCGAAGATCACAACAAACACCAACGTGCCCTGACCCGTGCAGGGGACGAAGGTCGCGCGCCCGAGGATGAGGTTCGTCAAGGCGAGCAACAGCACGAAGTCAGGTCGGTTCTCTGGAGGGAGATAGAACGCCGCGATGCTGATCGCGAGCACCCCCGAGCACAGCGCGCCCATCTCGCCGAGAGACACGAACTCGGCACTCCGCGGCTTCTTCCGCATCAGGATCCAAGGCGCGATGAAGCAAAGCGCCGCCGCCAAGTGCCAACTGAGCGACGGATCGCCGAGCACCGGTTCTCCCAAGACTGACGCGGCGGCCACGCGGTAGAGCCAAAACCCGAGAACCACCCCGCCGATCGCAAGGGCGAACATCGACACACGGCGTTGCATGAACGCGCGGTCTTCTTCGCTCTCGGACAGGCCTCGGATGCTGGCGGCGGACATGGATCCTGCTTGAACTCGCGGCCATCATACTCGAAACCGCCGACGCCTGCCGAGCGAGCGCAAACGAAGGATGCTAAGAGGGACCCGTGGCGTGGATACTCCTGGTGGTCGCCGGCATGTTCGAGTGGGGTTGGCCGGTGGGTCTCAAGCTTGGCATGACTGAGTCCGGCCTTCGCTGGGGCTGGATCGGGTTCTCGGTCGTGTGTATGGGCGTCAGCGGTGCGTTCCTCTTGATGGCGCAGCGGGAGATCCCCATGGGGACCGCGTACGCCGTCTGGACCGGGATCGGCGCGGTCGGAACGTTCCTCCTCGGTATCGTCTTCTTCGGCGAGCTCGCATCGTTCGCACGCTTCCTCTTCGTGGGGCTCATCCTCGTCGGCATCGTCGGGCTCAAGTTCTCGTCGCCCTGAGCGATACGTCGCCTAGGGCGCCACGGCGACGGTTGGGCGAGCACCCGTCCATGCGCACGTCGGGAGGTTTCCGCGGGTCGTCCAGGAGACCTCGAAGCCAGCGAACGAGATGCGGAGATCGATGTCTCGAAGCGTAATCTCTTGGGAGGTTGCGCTGTCGTCGAGGGTCCAAGTTGCTGTCGAGGGATCGGAGGCGAGTCCGACCACGAGGCTACTGCCTTCGAGAATCAGCAGGCAGGAGTCCTCTGGCGCGGTCGTGACGACCGGCGCTGGATCTACGCTCCCGCGGCTCGACTGGACCACAGCCTCGAATCCCAACACGTCCGCGGTGGTCGACAGAATGGTGAGCAGGTCGATCACCGACTCTTCTACCTCGACCGAGGTCTGAACGGTGTACTCCACGGCGCCGGGCGCGACCGGCGTTTGCGCCAGGGCACCCAGTGTCGCGGAAAGGCCTACCGAGACACCCAGCAGGTCACAGTTCAGCGTCTCGGTGGAGGTCTCCAAGGCAGGGTCGAGCATGCTGCACACGTCGACCGCGACACACCGACTGTCGATGCATATTCCTAGATTGCCATCCACTTCGCAATCGGCGCCGCGCGCGGGCAAGCTAAAGCACTCGTCACCCCCCGGGTCGCACAAATCGAGCGTGCAGGGGTTTCCGTCGTCGCAGCTCTCGTCGCAAACCACGCATTCGTCACCGACGCAGATCCCAGTGGCGCCGTCCACCTCACAGACCGCGCGTTCGGTTGCCGTGAAGGAACACGCTCCCGTTCTAGGCCTGCACTCGTCGGAGGTGCAGGGGTTTCCGTCGTCACAGATGACATCCGGGCTGCAAAGGTCGAGCACTCCTGTGCCCACAGTGGGTGCGGGGTCTTCGAGCGCCGTCTTGAAGAACAAGAAGCGTTGGTCGCGCGCGACGGAGGATGATTCGGCACAGAAGTGGCCCTCGGCTTCGAACTCACACCCCAACGAAGCCGCCAGTCCCGGCACCCCGTCTGGCACGTACTGCGCGTACGCGCTTGTGGTGTTCGCGTCGACGTTGGCCGTCAGCGGCGTTGTGGCGAGTTCCAGGTACGGCACCGGCTCGGCAATGGGACCGACCAGCGGAGTCGAGCCCAGCGCGAACGCCAAGCTTCGCGTTGCGTTGTTCGGGATCCGCGTGTCGCCGATCCCCTCCTGCACCAGGACGCTCGGTTTCTTGAGGGTCCCGTCGATCTCGATGGGGTTTGCGTACATGAACGACGCGTGATTGTGAGGATCTTGAGGGTCGAACGCGAGCTGCGCGAGGCCGATGCCGAACCAGATGTCAATCGGCCGAATGTTCGGGGCAAACAAGCTGGCGCCGTCCAACAAGGGGCTTCCAACCCCATCCGGGTTGATCGTGTCGGTCGCAAAGAGGGTCTCCCCGTATCGCGCACCACCCACGACCAGCACCGCCGCTTCGAGCTCCGGCGCGTAGGGAACCAGCGCCTGTCCGCGGTTCGCTCCAGCGCTGATCCCGACGTACGTCAGGGGCTTCCCGATGTCGAGGTCCGGCTGCCCATCTGGGTTTCCGAGTGGGACCACGTCGAGGTTGCGTAGCTGCGGAATGAATCGAAGAAAGGCGAGCTGCTCTCCGGTTGTCTGCATGTCGAACTCCGGCAAGACACCGTTGAGGAGCAACGGACCCAAGAGGACCGAGAGCAGCGACTGCGACCCTTGATCGAGCTCGCGATTGACGGTGTCCGTGAAACCGACGACGGCGTGGCCAAGGTCGCCTAGGTACTGGTTGAGCAGTTCTGGGACCTCTTCTTGCGCGCTCCCCGGGTTTCCGTGTTGGTACATCGTGACCGGTGCGGGCGTTTCTGCGGCGGTTCTCGGAATCGTCAGGATGAACGGGATCTGTCGAGTCGTGATGACCCGTGGCAGGCCTTGGTCGTCCCGCGCGATCCTCGGGCCGTCTCGCCACTCAGGGACCTCCCATGTGCCTTCGACGACGGCTTCGACGACTCCGTTCCCGGGTCGAACCTCGTCGATGGTGAAGCTCGGCGGAGGCAATGCTTGGATCTGTTCGCGCATCCGGAGAGGCGTCAACGCGAACTGGTCCGTGGACCTGACGGTGAACCGGGTCACCAACGCGATGTCGTCCGCGAGCAAGGGCGGGGTCGCTGACGCGAGTCCCGCGAGCGCTGAGGTGAGAATGTCGCGTTGCGAAGTGACCGCATCTGGTTCCGACTCGATCGCCGGCGCAAGAACCGAGGCCATGAAGGCGGATGGCGAAAACCCGCGATCGGGCCGTGTGAGCGCTCGCTTCGTCACGACGAACGCGTACTGTCCGGTCGGTGTGAGCGGCACCGAAGGGAACGCGATGATCGCGTGCTGCGGGGTTGGATCTCCGGCCGTACCGGCCGAGCGCGTGTACAACTCGAACGGAACACGCTCGCCGTATGACGGGCTTCCCGGGTCGACGTCGAACAACCCTAAGGTCGCCATGGGGTCGAGCGATTCGGTCGGCGTCGTCGGCAATGACACGGGGTCGGGCCTATCGGAGACCTCGACCACCAAGGGGCCCAGTGGGCTGTATCCGTCGCTCATCCCGATCGCGAAGGCCAACCTTCCGAGCACGCTCCTGACATCAGCCTCTCGCTGTGGAATCGCAACCGCGAGGCGCTGGCCGGTCCGTTGCGTCGGATCGGGCACGAGCCACGCGTCGTCGGGAAACGGGACCGAACGCGTTGTGTCCACTCGATCGTAGGGGACGGTTGGCTCCGGCAGCACCGGCGATGTGCTGAACTCGAGCGAAGTCGGGCCGTCGGGTCCGCGCCATGCAAGTGCGCACGTCGCGTCGTTCGGGAGGTCGCCAACCGGGTTGAGAACGAGCTCTCTCGCGTCTGCGCCAATGCGGGTCACTGTCGTGGCTCGTTCCTCACCATCGCAACGGAGCGTGAACCCATCGAGTGCGGCGTCGTCCACCGGGTCGACGAACGTGAGTTGGAGCCAAGCGCCCACCACGACGCGCTGACCTTCGAACGGATGGCTTCCCACCAGGGCCGGCGTTGGTTTGACGTTGTCCCCTACGGTTGGTCTGCATGTGACATCGACGGTCCAGTCGTCGATGCAGTGAGCAAACGCGTCGTCGGAAACTTCGATCTTGACGGACTGCGGTCCCTCCTCGGCGCACGTGAACATCGTCACGGCCGAATTTGGGCTCGAGAGCGTCCCGCCAGTCGCGGTCCAACGGAAGGCGATCGCGTCCCCCTCTCCATCCTCTGCTTCTGAAACTAGCGTGAGGCCGTTCGCGATTGAGGTTTGCAGGGGGGAGGCGACAACTTTGACCAACTCGGCGCAAATGTTGAGGCGTCCGTCGGCGCGCACGCCCCCGAACCGCGGTGCGCGTCCGCAGCTCAGCAGCACGTGTACCTCAGCGACCTCACTTGCGGATACGTCGAAACGGCTTGCGCCCTCGCAGGTCAGCTCGCCGTTGGTCGTCGTTGCCGAGAGCGACACGAGGTAATGTCGGTCCGGCGGGATCCCGAAGACTTCGACCGATGCGGTGGCTCCGGGGTCGCTGGTGTCGATCATCCCAACGATCGGGTCGATTCCGTTTCCCGTCACCGAGTACGACACCTCGTCGACTTGGCTTCCGGTGGCGAGCTCGAAGCTGAGCTCCAACGACGCAGGTGAGAAAGACGGCGAGCTACTACAGCCCGCGCCGAAAACGGCCACAGCGAGGAGCTGGGCTAGTCGGCGAAGGTCCAACACAGGGCCCGGCCATCCTACCACCGAGCGCAGCCTCCAGACATAGGCACAGTCGAGCCGCCTGGCTCGGCAAAACGGCCGGCCGCCAGCGTAGGCCGCCGCAACAGTGCCTCTTGACAAGATTTTTGGGCGCGCGTAGTTTGTTCGACAATTGAACGAAGTTGAAGGATCCCCTGAGAATTCAACGCCTGACCCCCCCCTCAAACCCTCTTGGATGTCGTGGAGGCCCCCATGCCCCGATTTGTGTTCCTGTTTGTAGTGTTGAGCGCGGCCCTCGCCGTAGGTGTTGTTGGCTGCGGAGACGACGGTAGCGGCACGGGTGCCACCGGCGGCGCGACCGGCGGGACCGGTGGTAGCGGTGGTGCCACTGGCGGCACCGGTGGTGGTGGCACTGGCGGCACTGGTGGTGCTGGCGCCACGGGCGGCAGTGGTGCGACCGGCGGAGCCGGCGCGACTGGCGGTAGCTCCGATCCCTGCGACGGCGTGACGTGCACCGGCACCGACTGTACCGAGAGCGAATGCGTGGACGGCGAGTGCGTCGACACCAACATCAACGAAGAC
Organism: Myxococcota bacterium; assembly: GCA_039030295.1. Classification (GTDB taxonomy): domain Bacteria; phylum Myxococcota_A; class Polyangia; order Polyangiales; family Houyiibacteriaceae; genus SG8-38. The sequence goes on from JBCCEK010000117.1 coordinate 14,005, forward strand.
GGCCCGTGCGACGACGACGCCGGCACCTGCATGGCGGGCATGTGTGTCGCGAACGCCTGTCGGTACGAGCAAGACTTCGAGGCGCTTGGCCTTGAGGATCCCGATGCGCTGTCGGGTGACGGCTGGCTCTACTTCGGCAACGTGTTCGCCGCAGGCGGCGGCGCTCCAAAGTTCAACATCGGCCCAGAGCCGCTCGCGAACGGTCCGCAGATCGCAGCCCTCACCGACGGAGAGGGTGGTCCCGA